>JAAETM010000683.1 GCA_024228395.1 bacterium
CCGTGGGGCTCTGCCCCCCGGACCGCCGCGCTACGCTCCAGCCAGCCAGGGGCTGGCTTCGCACGGCTCCCCCTGAAAAGGGGAGACCGTCGCCGCTCCGCGACTCCGCCCCAGTTTCCCGCCCAGGGCTACGCCCGGGCGCCCGTAAGTGCTCGTCAAAGGGGGTCCCTTTTCAAGTGGCCACAAAGGTCCCTTTTTAGCTGGCCATCAACATCTGGGGATACACACACGCGGGATGGGCGCTCAGATTCTTCAAGCAGTGGTACAGCTGGGCATCACGATGCCAGCTGGATCCGATATGCAAGAAGGCACGCATGATCCGGGATCGGTTGGGTAATATCCTCACCTATTTCAAATGCCGGATCAGCAACGGGACCGCCGAAGGCTTCAACAGTCGAATCCAATCAGTGAAAGCCGCGGCCCGGGGATTCCGAAACTTTGCCAACTACAGGACGCGGATCCTATTCTTCTGCGGAAAGCTGGAATTGCGGCCCAAAGGCGAAAGCCACTAAATTTCGGGAAGAGCCAACAAAATTGACCAGTACACCTACGATGCTCAGCTCAGGAAGCTCCGCGAGGAAGAGAGAGCGACCGCATTGGCACTTGCCGAACTCGATGAGCAAGAACCCGATTTCGACGCGGCGATCCGGCTCGCGAAAGAGGTACTCGCAGACCCCGCTGACTTCTGGGTCAAGGCTCAGGGGATGGAGCGTGTCCACTACCAGCGGTTCATATTCCCCGAAGGCGTGCGGTTCGATGGAGAGTCGTTTGGAACCGCTGTAACCTCGCCTGTATTCAGGTGGTTACGTTCCTTTGGGCGGGGAAAGGAGAAAGTGGTGACCCCCAGGGGATTTGAACCCCTGTCGCCAGGATGAAAACCTGGTGTCCTAGGCCAGACTAGACGAGGGGGCCACCGAAGTCGCCGGGGCCGTTGGCCGCTGCGATGGGGGGGAATTTACGGAGCCCAAGGGAGGGTGTCAATCCGCTGGCGTTTTTTTTTGCCTCCATTCCAAGTTTCTTGGTCGGTTCCATGCGGGGCGGGGGTGGGGTCGGATCACCCCCCACGTGGGGTTCCTGTGGATTCAGCCACAGATCGCACGCGGATGGGCCTTTTCGTAAACCTCCCGCAAGCGCTCGATGGACACATGCGTGTAGATCTGGGTGGTGGTCAGGTGGGCGTGTCCGAGTAGCTCCTGCACGGCGCGCAAATCCGCTCCGCCATCGAGCAGGTGGGTGGCAAAACTATGGCGCAGGGTGTGGGGAGTGACCCTGCGGGGGATGTTTGCGGCTAGGGCGTGTTTGGCCACGATACGTTCCAGGGAACGGGTGGTCAGGCGTGTGCCGTTGCGGCCCAAGAATATGGCTTCGCCCGCAGCCAGTTTGGACGGGGGGCGTTGGGGGTCGGACAGGTATTGCGTGAGGGTTTCCGTGGCGAAACGCCCCAGGGCTCCCAAGCGCTCCTTCTTGCCCTTTCCGAAGATACGTACTAGGCCGCGGGAGAAGTCCAGGTTTGAGCGATCCAAGGCGACGGTTTCTGCAGCCCGCGTACCTGCGGAGTACATGAGCTCAAACAGGGCAGCATCACGCAGGCCGGTGATCGTGCTGCGGTCGGGCGCGGCCATGAGTGCTTCCGCCTCTTGCTGCGAGAGCACTCCAGGAAGGTAACGGCCGCTGCGTCGCTTGCGCAGGCCCACGCAGGGGTCCTGCTTGATGAGCCCTGCCGCTAGCAGGTCCTTAAAAAAGGTGCGCATGCTCGATAGCTTGCGTTGCAGGCTGGAAGAGGCCAAACCGCGATCGTCCATTTCCGCCATGTATTGCCGGATGTGACGTGTCGTGATCTCGTCGGGTTCGTGGATGCCCCAATCGTCCAGGAACGACGCCAGTTCGGACAGGTCTTGAGCGTAGGCCTTGAGCGTGTGTTCACTCAACGAACGGCCGTGGGCCAGTACGTGCAAAAACCGATCGACCCAGCCGAACAGGTCAGCGTGCAGCTCGGAGGGGCTGGGGCTGGCCATGATTGTGGGTCGATGGGGGGCGGGCGTCAGATTGCGCCTTTGTGTGATCTAGCGGCGGGAGCCCTTCTTGGTCTTGTCGTCCTTCTTGGACGGCTTGCCCAGAGCCTTGGCCTGGGCGCGCCAGGCACCGAGAAGGATTTCCCGGGACTTGGGGTTGATGCCGGCTGTGAAGCCAGCTTTCTCAGCGGCGTCCAGGGATTTCAGCAGGGCCGTCGCCGCGTTCCGCTGGGTTTCCACGGTGCCACGTAGTTTTTGAACGCTTGTTTCTAGCGCTTGAACGCGCTGGGCCAATGCCGAGTCGGAATCTCCCTGGGAGGTGGCTCCAAGGGCCAGGAAACCGAGGGCGAGGATTGGAAAGAAGGTGTCTCTGGGTCGGATTTGCATAGCAATGGGGACTATCGAGCCTAGAAGGTCAGAGCTTGACCACCGAATGCCACAAAGTGAGCTTTGGGGCTCCAGGCCCAAAGGGAGCCCCCATTATGGGGGATTTTCCCCGCTATGCGCCAGATTCCCCGGCCGCTGGTTCGGGCGCGGGCAGGGCCCGGGTCAACAGCAGCGGCCACAAGATGCCTGCCGCCCCCAGGAAATAGGGGGCCCAAGGTGCGATCGCATAGAACAAAAGGCCTCCCATGAGGGGACCGATGGTGCGAGAAAGGGAGCCGAGGGAGCGGAATACGCCCAGGGCCAGGCCCTGGTGGTCAGCCGGAGCGTAGCGGGAGACCAGGGCGGAAAGGCAGGGCATGACCAAAGCACTGCCGGTGGCCAGGAAAAATAAGCCCCCATAAAGCATGCCCGTCGACTGGGTCAGGCCGACCAGGATTAGGCCCGGCAGGGTGGCCGCCATGCCGGTGAAGGTCAAGCGCACCTCGCCGACCTTGGGCGCCAATCGGCGCACGAATCCGCCCTGGATCAGGGCAATCATGAGCCCGACAAATACGAACATCCACATGTTCTGCCTAGGGCCATAATGCAAGCGATCCGATGCCAGGAAAGTTAGCGTGAATTCCATGGAGCCGAAGATCAGGAAGTATGTGAAGTATGCGAAGTTTGCCCGGCGTAGGCCCGGATGATCCAGGCGTTTCAAAGTGGCCAAGGGGCGCAGCGTGCGCTCTCCGGCATCATTCTTGGCATTCGGCCTTAGGGTTTCAGGGAAGCTCTTTGCGGCCCAAGCGAAGTTGAACAGGGCCAGGCAACACGCGAGGAAAGCGGGGCCTGAAAACGGGTGCAAACCAAAGCGTGCGAATTCCGGAAAGTGTGCCAACAGGTCCCAACCAGCTGATAGGCCACCGATGGCCGGGCCGAAGACAAAGCCGAGCCCGATACCTGCGCCAATCATACCCATGCCGTGGGCCCGATCTTTTTTGGTGGTGACATCTGCGACAGCAGCGGATGCCGTGGAGATGTTGCCAGCCATCACACCTCCCAGAAGGCGCGAAAATACGAGCAGCAGGAATGTGCCTGCGAAGATCCAAGCCAAGTAGCCGAGCACCGTTCCAGAGAGCGTGATCAGAAGGATGCGCCGGCGGCCTAAGCGGTCGGAGAGTGAGCCCCAGATGGGGGCCATCAGGAATTGGCACAGGGAATAGATGGAGCCGAGTAGACCTCCGAAAAACGCGTGCACGGCGAGGGATTGCAGGGGATCCTCGGCGCCGACCCAGGACCCCAGGGTGGTCGCGATGCGGCCCACAAGACTCGTGGTGCCCTCTTCGCCGATGTAATGCCGCAGCATCTCGGGGAAAAGGGGGAACAGGATCGAGAATCCGACCATATCCAGGAACACGGTCAGGAAGGCCAGGCCCATGACCGTGTGGGGTTTGACTTGCTGCATGGGCCGATTTCATACCCGATCTCAAGGCGAGATCAATACGGAACCAGGTACTTTTCAGCCACATGCGGGAAGGGGGAGGCTCCCGAGCAGATGCCGTGGCGCAGATGTGGTGGAATTGTCCTTGTTACTGCGGACTGTCAGGTCGTTAATGCGGGCACCTCAACCTCCCAGCAGCCCGTTTCGGCCGGGTATCTTGTGGGGGTGAGGTGCCCAGTTCGTAACCCAAACCCACCTGGCCGGTACTCGCTTCTGACCCCTGTGGAGGACGGTGCCCTGCCTGAAGGCCCGCAAGGCCGCTCTGGGCACCAAACCAGGGACGGCATGGCCCTTGCATGTGTCATTGTCCAGCCTTTCTCGTAACAGAGCTGGCTGTGCTCCGTATCCTACAGTGGGCGTGAATCCAGGTTCCGCCATCCTCCAAGGCAACCATCTGTCTTTACAAGTACTCGATACCCATGCGATCCTTTTCCAAAACCACGAGCGGCGCACTTCTGTTGCTCGCACCTTTCCTAGTCGGGACCTCTTTTGCAACCAGCAGCCCGTGCCAGCCCCTGTCCATTGCTGCCCAAGACGACAAAGAGGATGAAGTTCCTGACAAGCGGGAGGAGGTCAAGAATCTGTTGTCAGATCTGAAAGGCCAAATCGGCAAGCGCGGTGCTGAGGACAAGGACGCCATCACCACCATCGAAGCCTTGATGGGGGAGTTTGAAAAATCGGGTCCCAAGGATCGCAAGGCGATTGTCAAGCAGATAGGGGAGTGCTTCAAGAAGAAGCGCAAGCACTCTGACGAGGAGGGGTACGACAATGTCCTCTACTTGGCGGCCGCCGTGTCTTTGGGGCGCATGGGTCCTGAAAGTGTCAAGATTCTCACCAAGTTCATCGGAGACAAAAAGCATCGGGCTAATTTGGTTTTGCAAGCGCGCCTGGTTCAATCCCTGGGCCAAACCAAAGCAGAGGACGCGGTCAAACCCCTGTTGGACCTGCTCGGGCACAAGGACTTCCAAATCGAACAAGCCGCAGCCCAGGCATTGGGCAACTTTTCTGAGCTCGAGGAGAAGCAGCGCAAAATGGTCTTTGGGGAGGTCCTCAATGCACTGATGTCCGCTTTCAACAACAAAGAAGCGGATACGACCAATGAGCAGCCCGAGGTTCACAAGCGCTATGACGCGGTTTCCTCTTCGATGGTGACCACCCTGCAGGCTTTGTCGGGGCATGAGGAAGGAACGCCGCCCGGGTGGCAGAAATGGTGGAACAAAAACAAGAAAGAGGATTGGTCGGAGCTGGACGAATGATCGTTCTTCCTGCGAGGAATCCTTCAGGCCCCATGCTTTCCGCCAGAAAGCGTGGGGTCCTGGCATTTGTTTCGTTTCGTGGTGCTTTTTCCCCGGCCACAGCCCTTGGTTTTGTGGTTTGCGCTTGGGCCCCTTTTGCATGTGCCGAGCCGTCCGCGAATGCGGTGATCACCCCAAGTTCAGAAGCCTCGGCCGAAGCACCCTGGGTCGTTTTTGAGGGCAGTGGCAAATGGTTGGAATGGAATCTGACCGCCCGCTTGCAGCCTCTCTTGGGTTCCCAAGAGAGGCGCCATTTCGACACCCAAGCTTGGAACTTGCCCGAGGGGCATATTCTTTGGAGGTTGCAGGTCGAACTGACCTTCTCCGATGGCAAAGAGTCTCCCTCAAGCTCCAGCGCTGGTCTAGGTCTTGCGGGGCTGATGGTCCGGCACGAAGGGCCGAATCCCCTGCGTTTTGGGGAAGTCTCCCCGGAGAATGGAGTCTATGAGCCCCTTCAGGTGCTACTGGCTGCTCCTGGAGGAACGTTGGTGCCCGGGGGCCAGCGGAGCATGGTGCTGACCGGTCCCGAGGACTTGACCGCACCCACCCTGTCCAGCAAAACCATGGACCTCAGATTGCACCCCAATTCGGAGCGCACGGCTCAGGGTCCAGTCGACGTTCCCATCCTAGATTTCACCAAGCCAAGAGCGCAGTGAGAGCCCGCCATGAATCTTCCCAGAGTTATAGCCGTCAGTCTGGCCCTTCTGTCAGTCGCAAGTCCTGTTGTGGGGCAGGATAGAAGCACCAAATCAGCAACGGAGGGGCCGGATCTTTCTTTTGGCGATGCGGATGATTGGCGCTTGCGCGAAATGGAGTTGATGGCACGTATTCGTGGACTTGAATTGGAACTGGTGCAGGAGCGCAATCTGCGCGTGGAGCGCGAGCAGGAGTGGATGGAGTTTACCAAGTTGCTGGCCCTGCTTCCGGAGGAAAAACGTCCGCAGGTCCCCGGATTCTTGCGCAATGGAAAGCAAAAGGGGGAGGAGTCAGAACCCACTTCTACGGGGAAGCCCAACGCCGAGGAGGTGGAGGCACAGAAGCGACTGGCCAGGGCTTCCGAGATCAAGACGATTCTGCGTGCGTACCTGCGCGCAGAGGGCGTGCGCGCGCTGGATTTGCTCGAGGTCGGATTGGTGGGAGATGGCTTTATCGGGCCCATCGTGGCGCGCCAGCTCGACGAGAATGGTCGTTTTCTTTCGACCCTGGTGGCCGACCGATTGCGCTTGGAGAAAAGCCGGTCGGGTTTCACTTTGACCATGGTCTTGGAGGATGGTTACGAACGCAGGACCGGCCGGATTTGGCCATTTCCCGTGGAGCACGCGCCCGCGTCCAAGGATGTGGAAGCGAACCTTGAAAGTTCCGCCCCGTCGACGACCGCCGAGCAAGCCAAGCGCACCGGCGTGTTGCGCATTCCCTTGGCAGGGGTCAGCCCCGGACCTTGGATCAAAGCGCTGCCCGAGCTGTTCTCCGCAGAGGCGTTGGGTCGCCAGGTGAACGATGGCCAGCACGACGCCCTCGCCCTGCGTTTTTCCATGAACCAATTGCTTGCAAAGCCCCGTCAGGGCGGACGCTGGCGTTTGATTTCCTTGGGGGGCGTCGTCGGGACCCAATGGCACGACCTACACCTGGCGGAATTGTCTCTGGATGGCAAGGTCGTGCGCCGCATATTCGCTGATCAGGGGCAGCTCTCAATGCAGGGCGACAACCTCATGTTCGCCTTGGAATCGGGCGCCCAGGAGCGAGCTGGTCAGCGCACCTCATTCTTGGCGGGGCGCTATACTTTGGTTTTGACCCAGGTCGATAGGGAGGCTTGGCTGCGCGCCAGCTTGCCTGGCTTAAAGTAGGTCCAGTCATTTGCCCCGACATCATGAACAATGGGGCTGTTTGCCGTCTGGGAAATCAAAGGGTGGCCCCAGACCGGCTCGGTCAGGAGGTTTCGGTGGATCCCGCGTCCCCGGGTCGATACCGTGTGGGTCATGAGCCTGTTCGACCTGCCCAATGACTTACCTTCCCCCCGAAGGGGAGGGCAGGAGAGCGCGCGGGGATCGGCATCGAATCCCACTCCCAAGGAAACCCAAGTCATTGGCGTGGCAGAATTGACTGGGCAGATTTCGGGACGCCTAAGCGGCATGGGGCGCCTGTCGGTGGAAGGGGAAGTGGGCGCGCCCAAGCGGGCCGGTTCGGGCCATGTCTATTTCACGCTCAAGGACTCCAAGGCCAGCCTAGCCTGCGCCATTTGGCGCAGCCGCGTGGTCACCGGTTTGCGTTTTCCGCTGGAGGAGGGGCAGCAGGTGGTCGTGCACGGCAAGTTGGACGTGTACGCCCCGCGCGGTTCGTACTCGTTGATCGTGGAACGGGTGGAGCGCCGCGGCATGGGCGAGTTGTTGGCGAACTTGGAACGTTTGAAGCAGGACCTGCACCAGCGTGGCTGGTTTGGTCGCTCACGCCCCTTGCCGGTGCGACCGCGCTGCATCGGATTGGTCAGCAGCCGGGATGCGGATGCCTTGCGCGACTTCCTGCGCACGCGCAGTTTGCGTTGGGCTGGATATCCCGTGCGGTTTGTGCACTCCCGCGTGCAGGGGAATGGTGCGGCCCAGGAGATTGCCCATGCCATCGCCCGCCTGGACGATGGGCAGGTGGACGTGATCTGCGTTGTGCGCGGTGGAGGTTCGTTGGAAGATCTTTGGGCCTTCAACGAATTGCCGGTGGCCCAAGCGGTTTGGAATTGTTCCGTACCCGTTGTTTCCGGGATCGGGCACGAAAGCGATACTACTCTGATCGATCATGTGGCGGACCATCGTGCGCACACACCGACCAATGCGGGTGAAAGTGTCATCCCCGATCGTGGCGCGTTGTTGGAACGCTTGGAGCGGGCGGGTGCCCACATGGAAACCGCCATACAGCGGCACTTGGCAGGTAGGGAAACCACCCTGGAACGGTTGGCCTCAAGGCCGAGTTTGGCCAGTGCGTTGGGATTTTTGCACGGTCCGCTAGAGGCTCTATCCCAATTGGACTCCCGCTTGAAGCGCGCAGCCATTGCCCATGTACAAGAGGCCGAAAAGCGATTGGAGCGATCGGCAACAGGCTTGCAGCGACAGAGCCCCGCCGCCCGATTGTCCGCCCTGGAAGCGCGCCTGAAGGCCCAAGCCCCACGGCTCAGTCGGGCCATCGAATCCACCCTCGGTCGGCGTGAAGCCCAGCTGCAGGAGCTGGACCGTTGCCTGGCGGCTATCTCGCCCTTGGGTGTTTTGGAACGCGGGTATTCCATCGTTCAGAGCACGAAGGGGGTGGTGCGCGATGGTTCCGAATTGACCAGGGACGATGCGATCGAGATCACCTTTGCGAGGGGCAAGGCTGCTGCTCGGATCGAAACATCCAGCGGGGCGGAGGATGAAAATCAATGAGCTTGTCCTCATCCCAGAGAGTGTTTGCCGTTGTGATCAATTGGAACGGGGGGGACGGCAATCTGACCTGCTTGCGTGCCTTGGTGGGCGCAGGGTTCGATCCGGAACATGTGGTCTTCGTCGACAACGCGTCCACGGATGGGTCCAGCCAGGTGGTGATGAAACGTTTTTCTGGTATGACCTATATTCGCAACTCATCGAATAAGGGCTTCGCGGAAGCCGCCAACCAGGGGGCGGAGCGCGCCTTGCAAACGGGGGCGGATTGGGTGTTCTTCATCAATAATGATCTGGAGTTGGCGCCGCGTTCCCTTGAAACCCTCCTGCAGAAGGCTGCTTGGGACGGGCAGATCGGCGCTCTTGCGCCGCGTATTTTGATGCCTGGCAATCCGCCTCGGATTTGGGCGGCCGGCATGCGCGAACGTTTCGGTCCTAACGTGGTGCAGTTGATCGGACACAAGAAAGTCGATGGTCCAAAGTTTCAGTTCACGAAGGAGGTGACGCATTTAACTGGGGCAGCCCTATTGATTCGGCGCCAAGCGCTTGAAGACGTGGGCGGGTTCGAGCCATCCTACTTTGCGTACATGGAGGACGTGGACCTCTGCGCCCGTTTGGGCCGGGCGGACTGGAAAATGTTGCACGTGGGTGAAGCCAGCGCGGTGCACGATGCTTCCGGATCGACAGGCGGGGGCTACAGTGCGCGGCGCAAGTACATGCTGGGCCTCAACACGGTGCTTTACCTGAAGCGCAACGGCGGGATGGTTGCGTGGTCGCGGTTTTTCGTTTGCGATGTTTGTGCTTGGCCGCTGGTGTTCGTGGCTGCCCTCCCATCCGGCAATGGCAAGTCTGCCATCGCGAAGGCCTTGGGGTTGCTACATGGGTTCTTCGGCAAGCGCGTGCAGGCCAAGACCGTGGAGCCAGGCGGCACATGGCTGTGGTAACACGGTGTCTGATGCTGTATTACCGCTGAGATCAATCCAAGGAGCCTATGGTTGCGATCACAGCGTTCATTTCTTCATCCGACAGTCCCTTGGAATTTTCCTTAAGGGCCCCAATCAATTCTGAAGGATGCATGTCCTTGCCCGCCACGATCTCGGGGGTGGCCAAGGCGGCTCCCACATGCTCGGGTAGCACAAGGAAGGCGCTGATGCGCGTTTGTCCACCGAATTCGACCTCTTGGCCAAGGACCACTCGCACGCACCCCTTGGCGATGACCTCACCCGAGTGTTTGCATTTGGCGCGGCCTGAAGGGTCATGTTCGGCGTAGGGAATGACCTTGCGCTCTTTCTTCTTGGTGTCGGCTGCCTCCTTCAATTTAGCAAGTTCCTCCAGCTTGGGAACCTCCTCTACGGGGTCCTTGGCGAACTGCCACGCTTCAATCGCATAGGCCTCTTCGACCTTGGCATATTGGCGTTTGGCCGCGCAGGTCAAGTGGTGCCACATGTAACCCGTGCCAAAAGGACCTTCGACCAGGATGCCGAGGCGGGTGACGCCTTTCAGGATCGGTTTGCGGCAGGATTTGCACTTGGAACGGGAAGAGCGCGCGCCCTCGATCATGTAATCGGGTTGGACTTCTTCGGGCTCGTTGGTTTCATTAGACATGGGGAGAGTATGGGGGGGATGGGACGCGTTGGTCCGTGGTTCATTGCTGTGTGTTCGGCAACAGGTCTGCGGCCGATTGGTCGATGCGTTGTTGCAAGGTGTCGAACAGCCGATCGCGCTGGTCATAGAGGCGGAATCCTTCGTTCGAACGCAGGTAGCCAGCCGCTTCGGGGTGGCGTTCGAGCAAGGCCTCCATGTCCAATTCCTCCGAAAGGCGCTGCAATCGCGCACGTTTGTCGAGCAGAGCTTTGGTGAGCAAGGGCATGACCATGGAGTAGTCCGCCTGCATCGATTCGGTGGTGCGCTGGAAGGCGTCCTTGTCCACTTTGCCCCAGGTGACAGCTTCGGCGGGCGGGCAGGACGATAGCGAACCGTCGGTCACCGGTGCGCTGGTGATTTGAATGTCGTACAGGTAGCCGGCAATTTCTTCGAGACCCAGGATCTGACTCAATGCAGGTTCCGGCTGCAGGTTGAAGTTCTTGGGAACGCCACCACCGAGCACTAGCGTGCCGAGGGACCCCACTTCGTTTTCCGTTTGACCCCAAAGGTGGTAGGCGCAGGATTCGAGCACCTCGTGGTGCAGGTCCAGGTCGAATCGATAGTCGATGTGCTGGCCGCGTGCCAGGGCCCAGAGTTTGACCGAGTTCAGGAAGACGGAGCCGTCGGAGGGGGCGCCCACGAAAACGGGGATGGCCTTTCGATGACAGAGCGCCATGAGGCCTTCCACCGCACCGTTTTTCTTTTCCTGTTCCGCGTAACACGCCCCCAAAAGATAACGCATCTCGGGCCCCGCCATTCGTTTTTGAAATTCGGGCCGCATGAGGCAGCGGGTCAAAAACTCGTCCTGGTCCAGCAGCACGTCCTCGTCGAAGCCAATGTCGGTGATGCGAATGGTGCGATCGTCGCGCAGGGCTCCGTCATCACCGAAGATTGGGACTTCGTGGAAGGGGTGACTGTCTGCGGAATCCAAGGAACGGTGACCATCGTGGTAACAGACCGCGTCGGTGGTGGACACCAAACAGAACCAGCCGGTTTCAAGCAGGGGATTGAGCCAGGCGATGTGTTGGCCGGAGGCGGTGACCGGGCCGGCAACCGCCAGGGTCATCGGCACGCGGCGGCCTATGGCTTCATCCAGGAGCTTCCAGACACGGCGCAGGTAGGCTCCACCAAAGCTGGGGAAGCAGGACTCCAGCAGGTGATCCAGAGGCCCCACTTGGTCCACTGGACTGTGCTCGAGGGGCGAGGACGAGGCGGGGCAGGCTGCTCGCTGATCTTTGCGCGTGGGGGACATGGGGTGGGCAGTGTAGCGACCCGGCGGGGTGGGTCGGCCACGATTTCGGGTCTCGATGGGGCCCAACTGGGAAATCCGGGCGCTTGTGGACCCGATCGGGGGAGGATGTGACCCCATCCGAGCTTCAGGGCGTCCTTGCTGGGCAAGAGGGCTCGATTGCGGGTATGCTCTTGCCCCCTAACCGCCTTCCGCTGCTTTCTGCCCTCGTCAAGTAATGACTGAATTCACCCCCGATGCCGCCGCCGTTTACGGCGTCCAGGATTACTCCGGAATCCCCATGATCGAGGGGGTGGAGATCATTCCCCTCAAGCGTTTCAACGATGATGGGGGAGCCATGACGGAGTTGGCCCGGCTGGATGATGGTGAGCCCCAGCTGGTGAAGGGCTTTCAGGCCCGGCAGATGAACTACTCCATCATGGAGCCCCTGGCTATCAAGGCGTTCCACCTGCACAAGCGCCAGACCGACGTTTGGTTCGTTCCGCCCTCCGACAAGATCCTGTTGGTGTTGGCTGATGTTCGCAGGGGCTCTCCCACCGAGGGCGAGGTGCGCCGACTGGTGCTTGGGGACACCAAATCATTCCAGGTTCGCATACCTCCTGGGGTCGCCCACGGCTGCAAGAACCTGCGCCCCTCAAGCCAATCCGCAATCATTTATTTCGTGGATGTGCAATTCTCCGTGGATGAGCACTGTGACGAAGGTCGCCTGCCCTGGGACCACTTTGGGGAAGATGTCTGGGAAGTGGAACGGGCCTAGCCCGGACATTTCATGAACACGCACCCCAGGCTTCGCAAGCGGGCCCCTCTCGCCCCCTGGCAGGACTTTCCGATTTTTACCTTCCTCGACAGGTAGGCCCCGGTCCGTGCCGCGGATCACAGGTCCCTTTCGGGACCTGTGAAGGGGATCCCTGCCGCATTGCCTGCGGGGTCAAAGCCCACAAGCCCTGCCGGGAACCGCGTTGCTGTGCCTGGAGCACATTTTTATGGAATACTTGGCCCAGGATTCTGCATTCTGCGTGGTGCCAGGGACAGCCCCCCCGATCCGATTCAAACCCTCCCTGCCACGTGCAGGGTTCTCCTGTGGGACATGCTGATTGGCTCCGGGGATGGGCTTTTGCAGCCGCTTTGATGCAGTTATCCATTTTTTTTGACGGTGAAAATCGGGATTTTGCGCCATGGGTAAGTAGGAGACTGTTGCACCCCAGCTCGGGGTCTGCACGGGGTGGTTCTGACCCTGTTTGGTTTCCAAATGACCGTCATTGGGCTCCAGCCGGACCTGTCAAGAACCGGCCGTTCGGAGTCGGATTTGCGGCCCATTTCCCCAACCCTTTCCAATCCCAACCCAACAATTCAGACATGAAACCTAGCACTCGAAAGCAGATCGCGATTCCCACGGGGATCTTCTGCGCTGCCGCGCTGCTGGCAGCTCCTGCCACAGCACAATTCGTCGAACCCCCCGTTGGTCCCGGCGACACTGCCAGTTCCCTCCCTGGAGTGAAACCTGTCCAGGTCCAGGTCTCCGAGGCCTATGAGACTCCGCCCGATGGCGCGGTTCTTGCGGTCACCGGAACGCGCACCCCGATCGTTTTGACACCCCAGGAGCACATCCCTGGGACCGAGGACAGCATGGTGTCCGACATGCCGCAGCCGGCACTCGGCTCAACGATTGGCAAGCACATGCTTTACGACCAGCAGAATGGCGTTCAGTGGGCCATGGGGGCCGATTACAAAGCCAGCGCATCCAGTACGGGTTTCTCGTACATGCCCTTCTTGGGCAGCGAGGCTCCCAAGACCTACGAATTCAAGTTGCGACTGTCTTCCGCGACCTTGGGTGGAGAGGCCATCGCCTTGGACAAGGGCGCTGTCGTCGAGCGCCGTGGCGACCGCATGACCTTGGACCGTGGTCCGATCGACGTGTTTTACGACCTGTCCACAACGTCGGTTGAGCAGAGCTTCGAGCTCGAAGCTTTCGGCGTCGATGCTGAGCTGGTTCTCGACATCGCAGTGGATTCCGAGCTGCCCCTGCAAGAGGGCGCCCAGGGCATCCTGTATGCCGGCGACCTGGGTGGCGTAACCTACAGCCACGCGGTTGTGGTAGACGGCGCTGGCCAAAGGTTGGAGCTGCCCATCTCCGCCAGCCAGGACAACCTGCGCTTGGTGGTTCCCGCGAGCTACATGCGCAACTCAGTGGCCCCGGTGGTTGTGGACCCGATTATCGCCACCTACCAGGTCCACGCTGGGTCTTCTCGGAATCTTCGTTACCCGGACGTGGCTTACGATCTCTCTAGCAACACCTTTGCGTATGTTCACCAGTCGGAGTGGTCGGCCACCGACTTTGACATTTACATTGAGACCTATGGTGGAAACAGCCACGTCCTCGTGGATCTTCAAACCGTCGACTTCACTGGGGAGGATACCCGCCACCCCAACGTGACCAACGACAACACTTCGAACCAATTCCTGGTCGCGAGTCGTCGCCTAAACACCGACGGCCGATGGGATATCATTGGTCGCATGATGGATGCCACTGACATCTCCCAGAAGAGCGCCATTTTTGATATAGCGACCGCCTCCGGGGCCTCCGGTAGTGCGGGTGGTTGGGAGAACAATGACTATGATGTGGGTGGCAAGTCCCAGGGGGCCTCGCTCTTCAAGGTGGTGTGGGAGCGGCACTTCTTTAGTGCTAACTACACCAACATTCGCACAAATACGGTCACCCCCACCTCACCTTTCGTGGTGGGTTATACGCCGGCGGTTTCAGGCTACTTGGCTTTGACCACTGGAGCGTCCAACGATGACCGCAGGGTGAAGATTTCCGAGTCCTCCGGCGAGGCCGATTTGGCGGAATGGCGAGTGGTTTTCATTCGCAATGATGTGGGCACCGGTGACCAGTCCCTGTACACGGCGCTATACGCGGATGACAATACCCAAACGTTGGCACCGACCGTGTTCAGTAACATCAATACTAGTTGGACGGTCGTTTCCCTCGATGTCACTGATGGTACTACCGCCATTGACGGACCGGCTGCAGGAACCCCGGTCTACATGGCCGCCATGCATGCGATCGGACCGGTGAACAACGCAGACATCTGGCTATACGGCCTTCAGGGTGGGAGTGATTTTCAGCTGAGCCACCTGACTCTGTCGGAGCACCAGAACCTGGGCATGCGCCCCCGCTACCCCGCGGTCGCAACCACCAACTCCCGTTTCGCGGTGGCCTATACCGAATTCGACATCATCAACGGTGGTTACACCTGTTACTCATCCTCGGTTGACCTGAGCGATGATTTCCACTTCGCTGTCACCGACCGCCGGTCGGTGGTTGCTGACGTGGGGTCCTCTTGGGACGGCGTTGGACCCGGTGCAGCATCTCGCTATTCTGGTGGCAATTACACTTCACGTTATGTTGGAGCCGCTGCCACCGTCGTCGATGCTGGAGTTTATACCCAGCAGGCCGCAGTCGTGTTTCCCAGCCAAGCTAGTACCGCCGGTTATCAATACTGCAACGGTACCGCAAATTCCACGGGCGATTATGGCTTCATTTATTTGGCCGGAACCCACGAAACGACCGGAGGCAAAACACTGTACGCGAGCACGATGCCCCAGAACCAATTCGGGTACTTCCTGGTTGGACATGGTGGTACCGGAACGATTACTCCCCCTGGTAGCAATGGTTTGCTGTGCATCTTTGGTGCCCCCTTTGGCCGCTACAACCTGGGCATTGAAATCCAATTCACCGGAGCCACGGGTACATTTGATTTGGGTATCAACCCCACCGCTATCCGTTCCAATGCTGGCAACGTGGTTGGCATGAGCGGCGAGACCTACAACTTTCAGGCCTGGTACCGTGAGAACGGTGGTTTCAGCAACTTCACCAACGCGGTGTCGTTGACCTTCAACTAGGAAGACACTTAGCCCGGATATTTTATGAACACGCACTCCAGGCTTCGCAAATGGGCCCCTTCGGGCCCCTCTCGCTCCCTGCTATGAACCGAGTTGCTGTGCCTGGAGCACGTCTTCATGAAACACCCGGGTCAGAGCAAGGGCGGCTTTGCTCCGCTGTGTTCAAGTCATTTCCCCGCCCAGCAGTCTCTGCTGGGCGGGTTTTTGTTTGAGCGCGTATTCCATGGATTGGGCTTCTCCGCGGGTTTCAAAGGGACCCAGGGTGCGGGCTATGATCCAAGGGCGGGCTGCGCGGGTTGATTTTGCGCCGCCCTTGGTTTCCCCGTTGTGCTGCGCCAGTCGGGCGGCCACGTCCTTGGCGATGCCCACATAGGTGACCGGGCGCGCCGTGGATTGAAGCACGTAGACATGCCAAGGATCGGGATCCTTGGGGGGGGCTTCGGCGGGCTGGCTCTTTTTGGGCAAGGCCTACGAGTTGGCTTCGGTGATGGAGATCATGCGCTCCAAGGAGAGCTTGGCGTCACGGATGAGCTCAGCCTGTTCCTCTCCGCTGAGGCGGTCCCGGCGCGCGGTGATTTCGTCCACCGAATCGCCGGCGATGACCCGGTTGATGTCCGGAGCTTCCCCACGGCGCAAAAGGTCGAGCATGCCCGCCAGGTGGGGTGGGTCGTTGCGACTCATGGTGGCGCAACCGCAGCTGGCCATGCCGAACCTCGGGTCGGGGATGTCCGCCAGATGCTTGATCTTAACGCCGCGTTTTGATGCTTCCGCGGCAGCGTTGCGCACGAAATGTCCTTCGGTTCCGATGACGATCTTGTCCCCGCGCCTGGCGGCCATGGCAGCCTTCCACAGATAGTCCGTGCTGCCTGCTCCATCTGCGGCTTGCACGGCTTCCAAGGGGGACTCCGGGTGCACCAAGACCTTCCAGCCGCGTGCTTGCCACCAGCTGACCATGGCTGTACTGAAAATGGTGTGTACCCCGCAGTAGGCGCCCCACAGGATCATTTCAGCCTTGTCTAATGCCTCGACGCCACCATCGATGGTTCCGTCGGTCAGGGAATACCCGGCGCCGTGGACTTGCGGATCGGGTAGGGTGGCCAATTTGTTCAGGTCCATGCCCAGTTTCCAGGCCGTGTTGCGACCCAGGTGCTGATCGGGCACGAACAGAACCTTTTTGTTTTGCTTGCGGGCCCAGTCCACAACCAGGTGCGCGTTGGAACTGGTGCAGGCCGCTCCTCCCGTGGCACCGGCCAAGGCCTTCAAACGTCCCGATGTGTTCATGTAAGCGATCACCATTATGTCATCCCCGTAGCGCTCAATCAGCTGGTCAGCGATCGGCATGACCATGTGGTCCTTGGCCAGCATCTCCATGGTGCAGCCAGCCTTCGGGTTGGTGATCCAGACCTGCTGATCGTCGTGGGCCAGGATCGATACCGCCTCTGCCATGAAGTGCACGGCCGATTCCACGATGATCTTTTTCTCGGGATTGTGCGCGGCCTGCAATGCCAATGCGTAACTATCGGAGACCGCGCCGCCATAACGCTCTATCAGTTTTACGATTTCTCCCCCCATATAATAGTGGGCCAAAAGCAGCAAGGAATCACCAAAGTGGTCCAGGGCCGGGCGCACGTGGCGGTCCAGCCACGGGAATACGGTCTCAGGCGTGCGGTCCGGCAGGGCCTGGTACTCTTCCGCATAGGGCTTGAACTCATCTTGATACCAATCCAGGGGCAGGTCGGTTTGGCAGATGGGCATTCCGGGTTCCAAAGTGAGCCCGCTGGGGGGGAGCGGGCCGGTACTGGGGTTGGCGTGGGCCATATATTGGGTGGAGAGAGGGGGTTGGGCCGGGATGATTGAGGTTCTCAGGATAGCTGCTCAAGGTGGCCATGGGTATCCAGCCGATGAAATGGAAAGCCCTTTGGACTTAATTGCGGTCCAGTCCCCGTTGAATTGGGGCTCATCCCTATGCAGCGATCTGGCTGCAGGGGCCAAAATGGTTACACCCGCCCACTTTTGCCATGCGTCTACCCCTCTGTATCCCCCTCCTGGCCTTGATAGCCTGTTCCCAGACCCGCACCAGCCAAACCAAGGAGGGCCTACCAGTGAGAGCACTTCTGACCCCCGAGCATGGTGTCGCCCTGGAGGTGTCTGCCACCAGTACCGTTGTGGCGGGGTCCTATTTTGCACCTGCCATCGATGGGCAGGAGGGCCGGGGCGTGCTGCGCTTGGTCGGGTTGGAGGACGTGGAATTGGACCTGACCGGTGTGGAGATGCTCGGTGGTGGTCCAGAAGACGCCCAGGATGAACTGGTTGGCGTGGGGCTATTGGTGGAGGACTGTCGAAATGTGCACATTATTGGAGGGGTTTGGAAGGGATACCGCCAACCCATCCTGGTCCGGAACAGCGCATCCGTCACCATCGAGAACACGGACTTTTCTGACCTGTGGGCCGATTGTTTGCAAAGCACAGTCACCGGCGACAGCGACTTGGATTGGATCGATCCAGGGAGCGAGAAAACGCGCAGCACACCGGCGGCAATCACGGCCCAAAACGTAGATGATCTGGTGGTGCGATTCTGCAAGGTTCGGCATGCTCAAACCGGGGTCTTGCTGAGCGGGGTTGAGCGCGGGTTTGTGCACGACAACGATTTCTCATTCCTCTCCGGGTGGGGCATTGCATTGATCGACTCGACCGAGTGCACAGTGTCGTACAACGCCACTGAGTATGATGTGCGAGGATATTCCCCGGGGGCTTATGCGGTGGGGCACAACTCGGCGGGCATCTTGCTTGCCGGAGCCTCCACGGGAAATGAAGTGGCGTTCAACCGGGCCACCCACTGCGGCACCGGTGTACTTCTTTGGGGCCGCGATGAAGGCGAAGGGAGGCCGGATGACAATCAGATTTTTGGCAACGACTGCAGCTCTGCCATCAAAGCCGGCGTGGGGCTCGTCCGGTCCAATAACACCTTGGTCCACAACAACAGGGTTCAGAATGGATTGGGTTATGGAATCCACAGTTTGGACAATGATCATCTGATTCTGCTGGACAATGTGATCAAGAATATTCGAGGCCGGGGCATTGCTTTGCACGGCACGAGTTCAGGGATCGTTTACTCGAATACAATTTTTGATTGCCAAGTCGGATTGGAGGTCGGGGGGTCAGCACCGTCAGGACCTTTCAGTCAAGCCGGTACCGATCGTCTCTCCCAGGATCACTACTTCTTGGCAAATCAATTCGGCAACAACGCCCAAGACCTGGTGGCCAGTGAGAGCCAGGCGCTCTCCTTTGCGGGCAACCGTTTCGAGGGCGGCAAACAACGCTTGCATGTCATGGGCATCAACGCCTGGTTGGAGCCCGGTACCGATCTCGTGGAATCTGAAGATGCTCAGGGTGAAGATACCGTGGTCGGTTGGTTGGCGGGCAGCAATGGAGTTACGCCCACCGGTAGCGTGGAGGGGGTTTCGTTACGCCTCTGGGATGGCACACTGCCCGCCGATCTGAAGGCCGCGCAGGCTTTTGAGCCGACTCTCGTCGATGGGCACCCCGCCAGTTCGGCCAGCGTGCGCTCAGAGTTCGTGGAGGGTCCTGACACGGTGGTTTTGGGGAGGTTTGGCCCGTGGGATTTCCCCTCGGAGGAGGTTCAGACGCAATTGCGTCGACCGGGTGGGGTATTCTCCGGGACCTACTGGCAAGCGAGTTGGTTCCGGTTCGATCCGGAGACCCAGGACCCGCGGGGCGACATCGAGGTGTGGCGCGGATTGGCAGACGAGCCCCTTTTGGAACGCACGGTGGAACACTTCCTGGATCCTAGACCTTCCGATGAAATCAAGGCGTTGGTGCCCAAGGTGCAATTTGGCCTTGTTGCAGATACGGAGATCGAGATCTTGGAAGCCGGTGAATACAAGCTGTCGGTCATGTCCGACGATGGCCTGCGCCTGTGGTTTGGTGATACTGTCGTGTTCGAGGATTGGAGATGGCAGGCCAGCGAACGCAAACAAATCCAGTTGACCTTGGAAAAGGGCGTGCAGAAGGTTCGATTGGAGTACTTCCAGTTGGATGGCGCGTCGGAATTGGCGCTGGAGCTGCACCTACGTTAGGCTTTGCCGGTCCCCCCGGAGCATGGGGGGGCAAGGCACACTATGGATCAGGCCAAAGCAAGGGGGTGGAAATTTAAATTTGGACTCTCGGTGGGGGTCACGCTGGCTTTACTCTTCCTACTGGAGTTGGCTGCGACCGTGTACCTGGGCGCAGGCTTCGAACGGGGGTTGTTCATTGGCAACAATTGGATCGTCGTGGGCCGTCGGGATTCGCAATTGGGGTGGGCCAACCGTGCGGGCGCGTCGGGGCGCATTGCGGGCGGTGGATTGGATTACGCGGTCTCCATCAACTCCCATGGGTTTCGGGATTCTGAACGGGAAACTCAAAATCCCACCGGCGCCAAGCGCGTGTTGGTGTTGGGCGATTCGGTGGCGTGGGGTTGGGGAGTGGACAATGGGGAGCGCTTTTCAGACCTGCTGGAAACCCGCTTGGGGCCTGGGGTCGAAGTCCTAAATCTCGGCGTGCCCGGATATGGAACCGGTCAGCAGTTTTGGAACCTGGAGAGTTTTGGGTGGTCCTACAAACCCGATGTGGTCGTGCTTTGCCTGGTGCTCAATGACGTGCTTGAAGCTGAAATGATCGAACACTATGGGATGCCCAAACCGCGCTTCGTATTGGGCGATGGTGGTGAGTGGTTCGTGGAGCGCCCGGAGGCTCTGGCGACCACAACCCAGGTCCACGGGTGGGCCTGGGAATTCGCTTGGCTTCAAGCGCACTCCGCCGCGGTGTCCCTGTTGACCGGCAAGAAATCGCGCTTGGATGACGGTTTGGACTTGGACGAAATCAAGTATCGAGATCCGGGGGATGAAGCCCGCGCGGGCATCGAGCGTGCTACGGACTGCATTTCGGACCCCACCCGGGCGGTGCATTATGGGCTGACCCGTTTGGCCGCGGCCTGTGCCGAGCATGGGGTGCCCTTCATCGTTACATCCATGGCGCACAAGCATGACCGCTATTTATACGAGCCAAACTACCCAATGCCAGAGGGGGTGATCGGGGAGAACTACATGAGTAGCCTGGCCCGCAATGTGCAGGCGGCGGGCAAGATAATCGGCTTTGAAACGGTGTCCGTGGACGGCGAGATGCTGCGGCAAAGCAAGGCTGGGCAAAGGCTACATTGCGGGGATGGGCATCCCAATACGCAGGGCCATGGGGTCCTTGCGGACGGGCTTGAACCTGTCCTGCGCAAGCGACTCGGGCTCTAACCGGGCGTGCAGCGGGCATTAGCAAGCGCCGCCGCCACCCGCGAAAGCGGGAAGCGGCGGCGCCCGGGGACTTTGGGTTCGGATCAGTCCATGTGTGGGTAGCGGTGGTCTGTCGCCGGCACGAAGGTCTCCTTGACCGTACGTGGGGAAACCCAGCGCATGAGGTTCAATATCGAGCCGGCCTTGTCATTGGTTCCCGATGCGCGCGAGCCACCGAAGGGCTGCTGGCCCACGACGGCGCCCGTGGGTTTGTCGTTGATGTAGAAGTTGCCAGCTGCGAAGCTCAAGGCCTCGGTGGCATTGTGCAAGCCCATGCGGTCCTTGCCAAAGATTGCGCCGGTCAGGGCATATTCGCTGGTGTTGGCGCAAAGCTCCAAGGTCTCTTCGACACGATTGTCCTCGTATACGTACACGGCCAAGATGGGGCCGAAGAGCTCGGTCCGCATCAGGTCGTGGCGCGGGTCGGCGACCTGGATGACCGTCGGGTGCACGAAGTAACCTTCGGAGTCGTCGCATTTGCCGCCGAGCACCAGGTCGGCGGTGTTGTCCTTGCGGGCACCTTCGATGGCGTTCTTGTGTTTGGCGAATGCCTTGGCATCGATGACGGCGCCCATGAAGTTCTTGAAGTCGGAAGTGTGGCCGATCGTGATGTCGACCATCATGGTTTCCATGCGATCCTTCACGTCGTTCCAGAGGCTACGCGGCACGTAGGCGCGGCTGAGGGCACTGCACTTTTGGCCTTGGAACTCGAAGGCTCCGCGCACCATGGCAACCGCCAGGGATTCGGTGTCGCTGTCGGGCAGGGCCATGAGGAAGTCCTTGCCGCCGGTCTCTCCGACCAGGCGCGGGTACTGCGCGTAGTTCTGGATATTGTTGCCAACGGTCTTCCAGATCGTCTGGAAAACACCGGTGGAGCCGGTGAAGTGCACTCCGCCAAGGCGTCGGTCGGACATGGTCACGTCGCCGATGGTGGAACCCGGTCCAGGGATGAAGTTGACCACGCCCGTGGGCAGGCCGGCCTCTTCCAGCAGCTTCATCAAGTAGTAATTGGAGAGGATCGAGGTGGACGAGGGTTTCCAAAGTGTGGTGTTGCCCAGCATGGCCGGAGCCGTGGGCAGGTTGCCTGCGATGGAGGTGAAGTTGAAGGGGGTGATCGCCAGTACGAAACCGTCGAGCGGGCGTTGCTCCAACCGGTTCCACATGCCGGGGCCGGAGCCGGGCTGCTCTTCGAAGAGCTGTTTCATGTAGCCCACGTTGAAGCGCCAGAAGTCGGCCAACTCGCAGGCGGCATCGATCTCGGCCTGGAAGCAGGTCTTGGACTGCCCCAGCATGGTGGCGGCGTTGATGGTGTCGCGCCAGGGGCCGCACAAGAGGTCGGCAGCCTTGAGGAATATCGAAGCGCGCTCCTGCCAGGGCAGGTTCATCCAGTCATTGCGCGCGGCTTCCGCAGCGTCGATGGCCTTGGCCACATGCTGGGCGTCTGCCTGGTGGTAGGTCGCGAGCACATGTTTGTGGTCGTGGGGCACGATGGCCTGGCCCGTATTGCCCGAGCGAATTTCTTCGCCAGCGATGATGATGGGCACGTCGAGCACCTCTTGGGACATGCTGTCCAAGCGCTTTTTAAGGGATACGGCCTCGGCGCTGCCGGGGGCGTAGCTCTTGATAGGTTCGTTGACGGGCGTGGGGGGGGTGTATGCGCCTTGAGACATGGGCGGGGGGCTTGGTTGGGGGATCGGGAGGGGGCGGGGGCGCCCTCCTGCTGGATTTCGACCCCGACAGGTTATCCGCCCGGGCCCGTCAATGGCCAGAAGGACCCTGGATTCGCAGCCATGACTTTCTCCACCGGCCCGAAAGGCCTAGCATGAGCTCCTTAGGGAAGGCCCCCGCGACCACTTCCGGGTCCTCTTGCAGCCTTCCCAGGGCACCCATCATGAAAAGAACTCACGTCCTGCTCCTACTTCTGGCCATCGCGGCTTCCTGTGTTACCCCTGCTCCCTCCGAGGACCCGACGGCATCCGAGCAAGAAGCGGCCCTCAAGGCCAGGTCTGAGGAGATGGACTCCGACAAGCTCGCAAAAGAGATCGAGATCCTCCAGCGTGGGCTGGATGAGGCGCGTTTGGCCCATGAGCTCGAGGGGGGCAATTCGGATGCTCTGCTCCAGAAGGCCCAGCGGGAGGTGCAAAAAGCGGAACATGCGGTCGTTGTGGCCCGCGGGAAATGGGCCCACTTCCGTGATGTGGAGAGCCTCTTGGAATTGTCCAAGTCAAAGTTGAGCGTGGATCGTGCCGTCAGCCGCCTGGAAGCTCAACGCCAGGACCTAATCGGAATTCTGGCTATCTACGAAGGTGAGGAAGAGGCGCTCGCGAAAGACGAAATCATCCGGCGCAACCGCAAGAGCGTCGAGTTTGCAGAGAAGGCCTTGGAGCAGGCTCGCTTGGCAGCACAAATGGTCAACGAATTTGTGGTCCCCCAAAAGAATGAAGCCTTGCAGTGGGCGCTGCAGATGGCCGAAGGGGAGGTCCTGTCCGCAGGGGCGAACCTGGATCAAGTGACAGGAAAAGTGCGCCTAGCCAGGATGAAAGCAGCCCATCGTGTGATGGATGCCGAAAGCAAGCTCGAGGACAAACGTGCGCAATTGAAAGAGCAACAGGATCAGAAGGAACCGTCCCAGTGAGTTTCGCATCGGTTTCAAGCCACGTGGTAAGGCTTCGGGCCGCCAAGCTCGGAGGGCGCTTGTTGGCGTGCTGGGTCATGTGCATGTATCCATGCGTGTCCACAGCGCAAGATGCCCAGGAAACGCCGCAGGATGGTGCTATCGAGCAAAACAAGCCATTTGTTTCCAGGGAACAAGTGTCGGAAAACCTGGATCGGGCGGTGGCTTTTCTGATCAGCGAGCAGAACGAGGATGGTTCTTGGGGGTCGAAAGGTCCACAGAGTGTGTTTGAGGGTGGGTTTGCCCTTTCTACCCACGCATCCTGGCAGCTTGCAGCCAATGCTTTGGCGTGCAGCTCCTTGGCAGGGGTGAAATCTCCCTCGAAAGCAGAGCAGGCTGCCCTGGAAAAATCGGTTCGTTTTCTCTGCACAGTCCCCTTGCCCAAACGCGATTCCGACTGGGACATCGACATCGTTTGGTCGGCGGTCTACGGCTTTTCCACCTGCGTGGAACTCCTGCAATTGGAGGCTTTCCAGGGAAAGGAATTGCAGACGCTTTTGGACTCCAGGGGAAGGGAATTCTTGGCGGTCTTGCTGAAGCACCAAGCCCTATCCGGGGGCTGGGCCTATTATGACGATCCACCCTTCACGCGCACGCCAACCTGGGCCACCAGCTTCACCACGGCTGCTGTTTTGCCGGCCTTGGTGGATGCCAAAAAAGTGCTTGGCTGGGATATCAAGGACCGTGTGATCCAGCGCGCCGTGCGCTATGTGGAGCGCTGCGCCCTCCCCAACGGGGCCTATGCCTACGACTTGCAACCCTCAAGTGGGGTAGGCGGGATCGAACACATCAACATGGTGGAAGGAAGCCTGTCCCGCATCCAGGTTTGCAACTGGGCCCTGGCCCGGGCCGGTGTCAAACGCATCACCGCCGATCGCTTGCGCGAGGGATTGAACGAGTTCTTTTGCTATCACAAGTTCTTGGACCATGTGCGTACCCGGCCCATTCCCCATGAGGGCTTCCACGCCAACGCGGGATACTTCTATTTCTTTGGCCACTATTACGCGGCCCGAGCGATCGGGCTGTTGCCGGCTCCGGAGCGTGCCGGGTGGTACCAACGCCTCAGCCCCCATCTCATGAAGACCCAATGGAAGAGTGGGGGAGCCAGCGACTTCTTGCGTACGCCTTACATGGTCGCCGCTTCGACCAGTTTCCTGATCCGTGGTTTGCAATGGGACTTGGATTCTCGCTCCACGGGCAAGCCCTCCGAGCCCGCCGACACCGATTCCCCGACCACCACGGGGGAGCAAGATCAATGACAGCCAAAACCACCACGGGCGCGCGCCATTGGCTTTCGCAAGCCCTAAAACCACACCTGAATGAACAGGGCTTCGCTTTCCTGGAGCGCGGGTGGGGGGCAGAGGCCCCCGTGTCCGAACTGGCCACCCGCCTAGCCCAGGCCAGTCGCTTTGCCAAGCGCCGCAGTTTAATGGTAAGCGAAGAGCTGCTTCAGCAGGCTCGCGAAATCTGCCCCGGCTGGAATCCCGGGCGGTACTCCGTGCTCGAGACCCTGCGAGTGGCTCTGATTCTTTCCCGTGAGGATCTGGAACAGGCTTCATTCCAGGAGGCTTTCGAGGAAGCCTTTCGCTTTGCCGACGAGGGGGAATTGCGCGCCCTCTACAAGAGTTTGGCCCTGCTGCCCGGGGGCGAGCGCTTTGAGTGGCAAGCCACCGAAGGCTGCCGCACCAACATCCTGGGCGTCTTCGAATCCGTGGTTTGCGACTCACCCTATGCCCAGGCGCATTTCCCCGAGGTTGCCTGGCACTCCGCTTGTATCAAGGCTCTATTCATGAAATCGCCCCTTTGGCGAGTCTCTGGTCTGGACGACCGATTGTCGCCCGAACTGGCCCGCATGGCCCTGGATTTGGTCGACGAACGCCGGGCCGCCAGCAGGCCGATCTTGGGTACGCTCTGGTTGCTTCTCGGGACCCACGGGGGACCGCGTGGCACGGATAGCATGGTCCAGGAGTGGAATCACTTGCCGCCGGGGGAACGTGGCGCCGTGGCCTTGGCCATGGGACGAGCGGGTGGCGAAACGCTTCTAAAAGAGTGGTTGGCCGCGAGCCCCGGCGATGCATGGATTGAAAAAGCCCTGGCTGGAGGGACCGGCCAAGGCGAATGGCGCGCATTCGACAACGCCTAAACCCCGAACACCCTTGGCCGGCTAGCTGGCCCACCTCTCAGGAAATCCCCATGAGTCAACTCCGCTTCTTCGATCCGCACATTCACATGTCCAGCCGGACAACCGATGACTTCGAAGCCATGGCCAAGGCTGGCATTCGTGCGGTGATCGAGCCCGCTTTCTGGTTGGGGCAACCGCGCACCCAGCTCGGTTCTTTCATCGATTACTTCTCGGGTTTGGTTGGCTGGGAGCGCTTCCGTGCTTCCCAATTCGGCATCGCCCACTATTGCACCATCGGCTTGAACTCGAAGGAGGCCAACAATGAACCCCTTGCCAAGGAAGTGCTCGAGCTGCTGCCCCGCTTTGCATTCAAGGAAGGCGTGGTCGCAATCGGTGAAATCGGTTACGACGAGATAACCCCAGCCGAGGACCAGGCCTATGAGGCCCAGCTCCAGTTGGCCAAGGACAACGACATGATGGTCATGGTGCATTCGCCGCACCGGGACAAGAAGAACGGTGTGATCCGTTCCATCGACGTGGCCGAGAACATTGGCCTTCCGATCGAGCACCTGGTGATCGATCACAACAACGAAGAAACCGTCGAAAGCGCCCTGGATCGGGGCGCTTGGGCCGCTTTCACCATTTACCCGCACACCAAAATGGACAGCGTGCGCATGGTGGAAGTCGTGCGCAAGTATGGCGCGGAGCGCATTATCGTGGATAGTTCCGCCGACTGGGGTGTGAGTGATCCCCTGGCGGTACCGCGTTGCGGGCACCTCATGCTGGAGGGCGGCATCGATCCTGAGATCGTCGAGAAGGTGACATGGTCCAATGCTCTCGAGTGCTATTCCCAATCGGGGCAGATCGACGTGGAGGCATTGGATGAAGCGCCGCGCGTGGACCAAAGCACCTTCTTCGGAGACAGCTCCGTACTGCGAGGCCAGGAGCCGCGCGTGGACCAATCGGTTTCCTAGGAATTCAAACCATGGAAACCTGGGGCATCGATGTGGCCAAGGAGTACCTCAAATTCTCCTGCGCCCACTTCCTAATCTTTCCCGACGGGACCACCGAGCGGCTGCACGGGCACAATTACCGTGTCTACGTGGAGGTGAAAGCGGAACTGTCCGAATTTGGTCTGGTCATCGACTTCAACAAGATCAAGCCGGTCATTCGCAAGATCTGCGACGACCTGGACGAGCACTGGCTAGTCCCGGGCAAGCACCACGCACTCAAGGTCCAAGAGCGCTCCGACGGTGTCACGGAAGTACGTTACAACGACCTCTATTATGCTGCGCCCACCTTGGACGTGATCGTAATGCCCCTCAACAATATCAGCACCGAGAATCTGGCTGCTTGGATTGGCCGCCTGCTGCTGCAGCGGCTGGGCGAGGCCTTCCCGGATGCGCCCATTCAGGCCATGCGGGTGGGGGTTGAGGAGACCCTGGGTCAGCGGGGCCTGTACTGCTACGAGCGCTAGATTCGGGGGGCTTCGGCTCCCGCTTGACGTGTCCGCCCGGAGGCCTGAGGGAGGGGGGGCATACGCGCCCCCGACTGTGGCTCAGGGAGGCTCTTCCCAATTGACGTATGTTATGGCCAGAAATCGGAGTAAGTAGGTGCTCTCTACGCCGATTTGCTAGCCTCTCGACCCCATAATTTGGTTCTCTAACCCTCCCGCAAGCCTGTGGCTCGCATCCGGGGGCGCGGAGCCGTATTGTGGGATCCTCCCGGCGGCCTTTCAGGGACCCCGGTGGACCAACCCCAACGTACTCGAGACACTTCATGGCTCGGGACGGATATTACGGACGGACTTTATGACGAAAAGCACCCAGACTGCCCCTCCCCAGAAGGACGCTGGCAGCCCACGTACCCCCAAGAAGGTCTCTGAATACATTGTTGAGATCGTCAGTGACTCCGGGGAAGGAGCCCAAAAAGCAGGCCAGGCCTTTTCGGCCATTAGCGCTAAGATGGGCAACGGTTCATGGACGGTGGAGATCATTCCCGCCGAGATTCAACCGCCCGCACGTTCGCCAGCCGGTGCCAGTGGCATCCGGGTCCGCATCGGAACGGAGCCTGTCACGAACATGGGAGACCAGGCCGATTTGGTCGTGGCCTTCAATGAGCAGGTGCTGTTCGGCCGCATTCAGCAGCATGCCTACCGCCCCGGTACCATCGTTCTCTTGGAGAACAAGTGGGCCGAGGATCCCGATGAGTCGATCCGCGAGAGTTACAGCAACGCGGTGGCGGATTACAAGGAGCAGGGCTACGACGTACGCGAGCTGCCGCTCGAAAAGATCTGCCTGGAGATCACACCCAATCCGAGGCGGGGCAAGAACATGTTCGTTCTGGGCATGCTCTGTCGTATCTGCAACCGCAGCGTGGAGCGGGCCCTGGCGGAGGTCGCAGAGATCTTCAAGAAGAAGGGCCTCAAGGTGATCGAGTCCAACCATGCGCTGCTCAAGCGCGGTTACGCATATGCTTCTGAAGTGCTCGATTTCGGATACGAGATCCCCGCCAAGGAAACGGATGAGCGTCTGGTCGTCATGAATGGCAACCAGGCCACGGGTTTGGGCATCATGGCCTCCGGCATGGAAATGCTGGCCATGTA
>JAAETM010000684.1 GCA_024228395.1 bacterium
CATCATGCAACAGGCGACGCCAGTGAACCGAATAGCCGAGCGCGTGGGCCTTGGGGCGGTTCGCTTCCGTCTCCAGGGGCGTGGTATCTGTGTCGACCTGGTGCAGGATGACCCCGCTTTGGGCTTCATGGCTTTTCCAGGGAAGAGGAAGGGAAGTGGCCTTTAAATCAAGCTGCTGGGCATGGGGGAAGGGGGAGTACCCGTCACTCCAAATGGACCTCTCTCGCAGTCCCATTTGGACTTGCCCGATCCCCAGGTCCTCAACCGGCGCGCCATCGAGGGGAATGCGAAGCGAGTGACGGAAGCCGAGTAGAGAGATCTCATCACCATGTTCGGGCAAGCTCAGTACGCTGACATAGACCGATTGCCCATCAGCGGCCAGAAGAGGATTCCAGAGCTCCCATTCCGATGGATCCTCGCTCAGTTCGAAACGCTGCAAGAAGCGTGGTACATAGGATCCCAGTCCATAACCCCAAGCGGGGCTGAATCCAACAAGCAGGATGCCCAAGCAAGTGACGCTCCGACGAAGATGCGTCACACCAGAGCGCATGGTGTAGGCCGCCCATGTGCAAAGCCAGGGCACAAGCACAATGGGTATGATGACGAACCCCATATTGAAGAAGGGGTGGTTCTTGCCAAATGGACTCCCGCCGAGCCC
>JAAETM010000685.1 GCA_024228395.1 bacterium
CACGGGTGCCTATTCTGAGTGGGTGTCGTTGAATGCGATGGAGCTGGATAGCCTCTCGCACCGCGTCGAGCATGTCGTCGAGGCTGGGGTGGGTCTTTTTTGTATTCCACGGAGAATGGCGCTTGTGCTTTTCAACATCTTGCACCCAACGGTTTTCCCCAAGGTACCAAGCCACAAGGATGCCACGCATAATGAGTACGAATGGCGCTGTCCGCTCCACGGCCCGGTGGCCTCGCTTCCCTCTAGCCAGTGGCCCCGGTTTTGGCCGGCCTTGTGGATGGGTTCCGCGACTCCATCCGTTTTGGGCCTCGGAGAATCCGAAGGATTGCTTGAACTCTCGGAAACTTACTTCGATCAACCAGCGTCGCGCGTAACTCTCGAGCAAGGTCCTTGTCCCGGCTTTGTGACGAGTTGAAAAGAAGGCGCGGTCCGCATGATTTCCTTTTGGGTCGCGGGTGATCACAACGCGCACGGGGCGCGTACCTGTGGCTGTGTACCAGAGACACACCAAGTCTTTCGTTAACAACGCGACG
>JAAETM010000686.1 GCA_024228395.1 bacterium
CAATCGGTTGGTACACGCATGATCAGGGGGTGAGAGATGCGCGGAACCGATCACGACCAGTCTGCGATGTTCAGCTACGTGTCGCCAGAAGCGCGAATTCCGGCGGACCATCCGCTTCGAGCGACGCGTGAGATGACGAACCGAGCGCTGGCGCGGTTGGATGGGAAGTTCCAGAAGCTGTACTCGCGAACAGGGCGGCCCTCGGTTCCGCCCGAGCAGCTGCTCCGGGCTCTGCTGCTCCAGGTGCTCTACACGGTTCGCAGCGAGCGGATGCTGATGGAGCAGCTGGAGTACAACCTGCTGTTCCGTTGGTTCGTGGGGCTCGAGATGGATGATCGAGTGTGGGACGTGACGGTGTTCACGAAGAACCGAGATCGGCTGCTTCGCGGAGAGGTCGCAGAGGCGTTCTTCCAGGCGGTGCTGGAGGAGGCGCGGGCCGAAGGCCTCCTCTCGGACGAGCACTTCACGGTGGACGGCACGTTGGTGGAAGCATGGGCCGGCCAGAAGAGCTTCCGACCCAAAGACGAGGACGAGGGGGGTGGCGGTGGCTCACGGAAAGCGACGGAGCGCGACTTCCACGGTGAGCGCAGGAAGAACGATACCCACGCTTCGACGACGGACCCGGAGTCCCGACTGTTCCGTAAAGGGAAGGGGAAGGAAGCAAAGCTGTGCTTCATGGGCCACGTGGTGACGGAGAACCGGAATGGCCTGGTGGTGGCCGCGCGCACGACGTTGGCGACGGGCACCGCAGAGCGTGAGGCCTCGGTGGCGATGATGAAGAGGGTGCCGCGAGGCCGTCGATCGACCCAGGGCGGAGACAAGGGCTACGACACACAGGCCCATGTTCGGGAGCTTCGGAAGCTGGGCGTGACTCCGCACGTGGCGCAGAACGACAAGGGCCGGAGCAGCGCAATCGACGATCGCACGACGACGCATGCGGGCTACGAGATCAGCCAGCGGAAGCGCAAGGCGGTCGAGCAGGTCTTCGGTTGGGGCAAGACGGTGGGTCCGATCCGCAAAGCGAAACACCGTGGCAGGGGCCGCGTGGGTTGGGTGTTCACGTTCACTCAGGCCGCCTACAACCTCGTGCGAATGAGGAACTTGCTATGCCCGACGTAGATCATCGGCCCGAACGGAGCGCCGCGCGGGTCACGAGCCGGACACTCACCGGCGGCGAAACCCCGATTCCGCGCTCAATTCCCGGGAAAACCCCCTCGAGCTCCCGGTTTCCGCTACGCCACCAGCGTTCTTCCGCAGCCTGCTAGG
>JAAETM010000687.1 GCA_024228395.1 bacterium
CAGGTTGTTGATGACCCGAAGCGGGGTGCGCCAGGCAAAGCTGGCAAAGAATAGGAGGTGCAAGTCCTCTACGGAGTAAGGTTTAGCCAACCGCTCCGGCCCCGAGTGATGCGCGGCTACTCGTGAGGGTAGGCGTGAAGCGTTCACAGGGGAGATCATGGGCTGGGTATTGAGCGGCGAAATGGGTCGAACTTCGAGGTGCCGATCCCCTTCCGCTGAAGAGAAGGCAACATCATTTCATGCATGATTGGCCAGTGTGGAATGGACCTTGCGCCGTCGTAGACCCCATGCACGTGGAGACGTTCTTTGACCGGAACCTGGGAGATCTCATTCACGCCCGGTACGGCATACCGGGCCGGTTCATGGAGGTATAAGCCGAACGATGAACCAGCACGTGGATGAGAAGTCGGACAACGTCGTAGTACCGATGAAGCGGTCGAACAAAGAGGGCTCGCCCTCGGCGGAGACGGTGGAGGGAAGGACGTCGCCTGAGGGGAACAGTCAGCAGACGACCGTGGACCGGACTCAGAGCCGGGTTGCCACGTCGAGCGGCTTGCTGTCTGTGCGCCAAGCGGCGCAAGCAAGGAAGGATGTGCGGTTCAGCGCATTGCTACATCACATCGATGTTGAGTTACTGGAGCAGAGCTATTTTGCGTTAAAGCGCAAGGCTGCACCGGGAACCGATGGTGTGACATGGCAAGCCTACGGCGAAGGTCTCAGCGAATCGCTCAAAGCGCTACACCAACGGATACACCGGGGAAGCTACCGAGCCAAACCAGCCAGACGGACGATGATCCCGAAGGCAGATGGATCGGAGCGGCCTCTCAGTATCCTTTGTCTGGAGGACAAGATTGTCCAACAGGCAGTGGTGTTTGTTCTTGAGGCGATTTATGAGCCTGAGTTTCTGGGTTTTTCGTACGGGTTCCGGCGCGGACGCAGCCAGCACGATGCGCTGGATGCATTAAGTGCCGGGATTTATCGAAAGCGTGTGAACTGGGTGTTGGATGCAGATATTCAGGGGTTCTTCGATGCCATGGAGCATGACTGGATACTGCGTTTTCTCCAACACCGGATTGCGGACAAACGTCTGCTGCGTCTCATCACGAAGTGGTTGAAGGTCGGAACGATCCACGAAGGCCGGCACGAACTGAGTAGTCAGGGTACGCCCCAGGGTGCGGTGATCTCACCGATTCTGGCCAACGTATACCTGCACTATGTGTTCGATCTGTGGGCCAACCGCTGGCGGCAGGGAAAAGCGTCAGGGGATGTGCTTATGGTCCGCTATGCGGATGATCTTGTTCTGGGTTTTGAGTACGAGGGAGAGGCAAGGTCTTTTCTCGCCGAGATGCGGGAACGGCTGCAGATGTTTGGCTTAACTTTGCACCCGGAGAAAACCCGGCTGATCCAGTTTGGACGCTGGGCGATCAATGACAGAAAGCGACAGGGGCTGGGTAAGCCAGAGACATTCGATTTTCTTGGCTTTACTCACTACTGCACCACCTCGCGTACGCAGGGCTGGTTTGTCATCGGGCGCAAGACCATCGGGAAACGAATGCGTTTACAACTTCAGTTCATTAAGCAGGAGTTGCGGCGTCGCCTGCACGACTCGATCTATGAGACGGGCATGTGGTTACGCCGGGTGCTGCAGGGCTATCTGAATTACTTTGCTGTTTCGGGTAATGACCGGAGCCTGTGGGCATTTTATTATCGCGTTCGCTGCTATTGGTTGAAGGCGCTGCGGCGTCGTAGCCAAAAGGCATTCCTCAGCTGGTCACAGTTCATGCGATTGACCAGTGGATTCTTTCCGCGTATACGTTTATTGCATCCTCTTCCTTTAACCCGCTTTGACGCCAGAACCCGAAGGAGGAGCCCGGTGCGTTAGTAGCGCACGCCGGGATCTGTACGGGGGGTGTTGGGTAACCGGCATTTCTACCGTGACCGTTCACAAGTTCACCTGGCATGGAGGTGACCCGTGTTAAGAGGTGGCTGGACAAAGAAGATGTTCATTATTGGCGCCGTTCTCGACGGACTCGTGGCGGTAGTCATGCTGGTGCCGAGTCTGGAGGCATTGGCCTGGGGC
>JAAETM010000688.1 GCA_024228395.1 bacterium
ATGCCAAGGCAGCCAAGCGTCTTTCGGTCAAGATAGCTCGTCTGGGTGTAGCGAAAACCGAATCGAAGAAGCAAAAGCGTAAAGAGCTACATACGAAGCTTATTGGCGCAGTCGAGAAGGTATGCGCGTTGTCTGGCGAGATCGGGTGCTGCTTGTGTCGATTTATCCTAGGCCGGCCAGGTAGCCGCTGGCGAACGCCCACTGCAAATTGAAGCCGCCGCAGGGGCCGTCCAGGTCTAGGACTTCGCCGCTGAGGTAGAGGCCCGGTTGCGTTTTGGCTTCCAAAGTTTCCGGGCGTACGTCCTTTAGGCGCACACCGCCGCGGGTGACGAAAGCGCCCTCGTATCCGGTGGTTCCGGAGACGGTGATCGGGGTGCGCACGAGCAAGCGAATCAGTTCGTCGCGTTGGGCTCCTGCCAAGGAGTGCATGGGCAAATCGGGTTCGACTTCGGCTAGTTTGCAGATGGCGTGGTTGACCTCGAGGGGCAGATGCTCGGTCAGGCGTTCATCCAGTGCTGCATTGGGTTTTAGGCGCCAGGCTTTGAAGATGGTTTGCCATTCTTCCTGGTTCTTGCCGCGGCAGAGGTTCATCACCAGGGGCACGGTGTCGTACTTGTCCAAGAGGGGCGAGATGTCGCGGGAGAGGTCGAGTACCAGCGGGCCGCGCAGGCCGGTTTTGGTGAAGATCAAGTCCCCCGTGCCTGCGATGCGTTTGTGCTTGGGTAGGTCGACTTGAATGTGCGCCTTGCCGATGGTGTGCGCGGTGCAGCTTGCGGGCCAGTCTTCCACGGTGGTGAGGGGGACACCGGCCGGGTAACGGGGCGTGCAGCGTAGGCCGAACTCTTCGGCGAAGCTGTAGCCTTCGCCAGAGGCTCCCGATTTGGGTAGGGCCAAACCTCCGGTGGCCAGCAGTAACTTGCGGGTTTGGAAGAGGCCGCCCGCATGCTGTACCGCGAAACCGTCCGGTGTGGTTTGTGCTGCGATCACTTTGCATTCAAGTTGCACGTGCACGCCGGCCCTTTCGATCTCCTCGGTCAAAACCCGCAGCACGCTGACCGACTTGCGGTCGATCGGCCAAACTCGAAATCCGTCCAGGACCACGGTTTCTAGGCCGAGGCCAGCGAAGAATTCGCGCAGTTTGTCGCCGCCCAGTTGCTCGAGGGCAGGTCCCATGAAGCGTCCGCTGGGTCCGAAGCGTTGCATGAAGTCCTCGGACGAAAGTGTGTTGGACAGGTTGCAGCGCTCGCCGCCGGAGGCCAGTAGTTTGAGGCCTAGGCTGCCCGACTGTTCGCAGATCAGGACTTGTTTGCCAATCCGCGCTGCTGAGATGGCTGCGACCAGGCCGGAGGCTCCGCCTCCGATAATTATCAGGTCGTAGGGCGGTTGCGATGGCGTGGGGAGGGCGGGCATGGCGGGTACTCTACCATCGGATATGGAGTCGCACGGAATACCGTACCAGGTGAATTTTCACACACTTCGCGCCGAACCGCAGGCATTGCCTACGGTTCGGCGCGAAGTGTGTGAAAATTCACCTGGTACGGTATTCCACGTGTGTGCGACTCCGTATCCGCCGTATCCGTCCATCTGCTATGCTGCGAGGACTTCATCCCTCCGCGACTCCCTATGAAAAGCTCCCTTCTCCTTTCCTGCTTAGTGTTGATGTGCGCAGCGCCGCCTGCTGCTGCCCAGGAGCCGTTTCCTTTTCAGGCTCAGGTGGACGCCCTCGTACAGCCCTACCTGGAGCACCGCGAGATCGGTGGGCTCTCGATCGGGGTTGTGCACGAGGGCAAGTCGTGGACTTTGCACTATGGCCAACTGGGCGAAATACCTGGCGAAACTCCGGATGACCACACGGTTTATGAGGTGGGTTCGGTCAGCAAGGTTTTCACATCCCTATTGCTGGCCAAGGCTGTCGTGGATGAGCAGCTGACCTTGGACCAAACCATTGGCAGCCTGCTGCCGAGCTTGAAGGAGAAGAACCCGCGGATTGCGAATGGGGTCAGCTTGCAGCACCTGTCGCAGCACATGTCGGGGCTGCCTCGCTTGCCGAACAACCTGCGGCCTGCGGATCAGAACAATCCCTACGCGGATTACGACCGCACGGCGATGATGACCTTTATGGAGACCGTGTTTCCTGATTTCAAACCAGGGGAGCGGTATGGCTACTCCAATTTTGGGGTGGGGTTGCTTGGGGAATTGTTGAGCACCCGCGCGAAGTCGAGTTATGGGGAGCTGCTGCAGAAGGTCATCCTTGGCCCGATGGCGATGCAGCAATCGGGCTTGTCCTTGCAACCCGCGCCGAAGCGCACCTTTGCCAAGCCGTACTGCTCGGGGCTGTTTCCCAGTCACACCTGGAGCTTTGACGTGCTTGCGGGTTGCGGTGCGGTTCAGAGCACTATCGGGGACATGCTGCTATTCTAGGGTTTCGCACTTCTCAGCGGCCCTAAGCGGCCATTCCAAGCAGCTTGCGGGCCTTTTCCAATTGGGCACGGGTGCCTATTCTGAGTGGGTGTCGTTGAATGCGATGGAGCTGGATAGCCTCTCGCACCGCGTCGAG
>JAAETM010000689.1 GCA_024228395.1 bacterium
CCGCAATCGACCCCATGTCAAACGTCCCCGCCGGGATCAACACCATTTGGGGATAGTGTGCCGTCGGAAACGTAACACTCAAACCATTCGAAAAGTTCGAAGTCCCCTGCCCCGCCGGCGTATCCCGGTGCCAAAGCTGAACGAAAGGTACCGAGTCGGGACAACTTCAATCGATTATCGGGGGGGGGAGATGTTGCGGGATGAGACGATTCGGGCCCCGATAATAGAGTGAAGTTGTGCCGACTCCGTCCCCCCCCTGACGTGACTAGGGCACGAGAACTGGGGCCAAGACAACCCGGAACCCGAGGCTGGCGAACGAAACACCCGGATTGTGGCTGATCCGGTACGCAGACCGGCAACCGTTGGAGCTGCTGCTCCAGAAGCCGCTCCGGATAACCCGGTTCGGGCCGCCCGTCACGAAGGGATCGGTTTGGGAAACTGGTGAGTAAGCAGCATAAGAGTCGAGGCACCACTCATTCACATTGCCATGCATGTCGTATAAGCCAAAGGCATTTGCCGAATAGGAACCGACGCTGACGGTGCCACTTGAGTTGCAACCGCTGTTGCTGTGCAAGCTAAACAAGAAACAGGCCTGACCGCAAAATAGGCTCGCCCCCACGTTGAACTCGGTCGTGGTTCCTGCTCGACAGGCGTATTCCCACTCTGCCTCCGCAGGCAATCGGTATTCCATACCCACTGGCACATTCCCCGCCGCTTGCTCCTGTGCTGTCAAGGCCGCACAGTAAGCCCGTGCGTTGTGCCAGGTTACTTGCTCTACAGGAAAATTTGCGCCCGAGTAGAACGAAGGGTTTAACCCCATTATGGCCTGGTACTGAGCCTGAGTGATCTCCGTCTCACTCATCCAGAAGGATTGGCTGATTGTCACGCTGTGGACTGGGCGCTCGTTGGATTGTCCGTAGTATGGAGCCCCGCTCGCCGCATTCGACCCCATCGAGAACGTCCCCGCTGGAATCTGCACCATACCTGCAATCGGTACCGTCGGACCGACCGTCGGAAACGTAACACTCAAGCCATTCGAAAAGTTCGAAGTCCCTTGCGCCGCTGGACTATCCCGGTACCAAGCCTGAAAGTGCCAGGTATCCCCGCTCGTGATCGTGATCGGCACACTTCCAGGAATCGTGCCCGGCACATCGAAACCGGACCCGACTGTCGAAGTCCCCACAAGGTTCTGCAGAACGCCCACCCCATCGAATTGGCCAAGCGAATTGGATCCTCCACCCGACACGTTGTAGCGATAGAACGTCGCGGTTCCCGTCCCGATCAGACAGAACATTCCATTGCTGATTGCAACACTAGCTGTCGCTTCATTGCCCACAAGAAAGTAACCGATCTCTCCGGGGACGCCCTGTGAACACTCCAAGTGCAAATCGCTCCCACCGCCCCCTCCTGGGGTCCCTAACAAAGCCGCCGGTAGACCGGTTGAGTTGCTGGTCGGAGTACAAAACGGAGTTCCGATGCTTTGGGCGAGAGCGCCACTAACAAGGGCCAAAGCGAGCACGGGGAGGAGGAATCGAGTTCGTAGCATGAACACTGAAAGGTTAGAGCTCTTGGAGGGATGAACGCGCAATAGGGGGGGCGCCTTTGACTGGGACAATTGTACTCGATAATCGACAAAACACCCCAGGATAACTCCATACCCACTGATGGCACCGGGCGCGACCATTACGCCTCGATCCACACCAGCTCGACCAAGGTGATCAGCCGGTTATCCGTTGCCAAACGACTCTCCCCCAACCGGCCACACTGTGCGCGTCCGCGCGAAGGTACGGAGTCGGGACAACTTCAATCGATTATCGGGGGGGGAGGTGTTGCGGGATGAGGCGATTCGGGCCCCGATAATAGAGTGAAGTTGTCCCGACTCCGTACCTTCGCGTACCAAATCACTCACTTTCCAATCGGGTCAGGGCTCTCTTGGAAACTTTGCGGAAGACCCACAAGACCACGGCGGTCGCCAGAATGCCAAGACCCAACAGGCGGCGGTCGGCAGCCTGGGTCAGGTCCAATTCGGAAAGGCTCGATCCGATCCAGACCACCGCGATGACGCGCGGGGCCATTCCGATCAAGGAACCTATCAGGAAGGGAAGGAGGCGGATGCCCGTGGTGGACATCAGCAGGTTGGTGGTGGCGAATGGCAGGGCGGGAGAGAGCCGGATCAGGGCCAGTAGCATAATGCTCCGCAGGTAGTGGCCCTGGTCAAGCTCCC
>JAAETM010000690.1 GCA_024228395.1 bacterium
CCGGCACCCTTGAAGGTCGTGGCGATGCTGGGTTGGTCATCCGCAAGCTGAAAACCACCTCCACCGGCGAGCACCCGCAGGCCATGTTCGTAGGGCAATCGGCCCGTAAGGATGGTGGCATGGGAAACCGGGGTCACCGCGGACGCCGATTGGGCGCGGGCAAACCTCACTCCTGTCTTGGCCAAGCTGTCCAGGTGAGGTGTGGGGGCGTGTGTGGATCCATAGCAGGTGAGGTAGTCCGCCCGCAGGGTGTCCAATGTGATGAGAATCACATTCGCCTTCTTCGGCTCAGGATCGGAGCAGGCGCAGAGGATCAGGGGCATCGACACTGCCACAAAAATCGTCCATGAAGGGCTGGGGAAACGCATTGGCTCAAGTTACCGGATCCAGTCCCAGGAACCCATGCCTTTGCGGGTCCCACGGTCATAAGTGGCGGGCTACAGACTCAATAATACTGTAGCATTCCACCCATGGTCCCCAAATTTGCCACCACACAGGCTCCCAGAATGTTCCTGGTCCTGCACCTCCTGGTCTCAGGCCTGGTTTTCTCTGGGGCCCTTGCTTGCAACGATCCCGAGCCGCCGACACCCGCAGATGGAAGGACCGGACTCTCCCGGCAGGTGGAGTGGTACGATTCAGAAACGAAACAACTCAAGAGTGCTGAGGGTCAAAGCCGGTACGGCCGCCAGGAGGGCCCCTGGAAGGAGTACACTCCCGGTGGAGAGGTGAGCGGGTTGGGTTCCTACAAAGCAGGCGAGAAAATTGGCGAGTGGCTCTACTACTACCCCACGGGTGAAATGGAGCGCAAGGAGTATTTCGTGGACGGTATGTTGGAGGGCGACCTGGAGGCCTATTTCCAAGATGGCTCCATCCGTGTACGCATCACGTACAAGGCGGGTGAGGAGAATGGCTTGTACGAAAGTTTCTACGGGAACGGGAAGCCGAACGTTACAATCCTCTTTAAGGAAGGCAAAGAACAAGGGGAATACAAGGCCCTATTCAGCGATGGTACCGTTGGACACACGTTCCATTTCGTGGATGGGGAGCGCGTGGGAGAAGAGAGACGTTTCCATCGCGATGGCACGCTTGCGCTCGAGCTTACATACGAAGCCGGCACCCCGGTGGGTGAGCAAGTGGAGTATTTCGCCGATGGCGTGGTGAAATCGCGCATCCCCTTTGTAGATGGCAAGCGCCACGGAGAAGAGTTGCGCTTTCACCCGACTGGGGAAAAAGGCTCGAAAATCGATTACAAGGAAGGCGTACGCATTGGGGTGACGCTCGGCTGGTTTCCGAGCGGCGTGGAACAATTGCGGGGGAACTTTGTGGATGACGAATTGCACGGTGAATACAAGCAGTTTCACTCGAATGGCAACCTTCAGGTTGAGGGCCAGTACGGCAAGGGGCTCCGCACCGGGAAATGGCATACGTACTTCGACGACGGCACTTTGCAGCAGACCAGGTCCTACCAGCAGGACAAGGTGTTTGGGTGGATGCAGGAGTGGTACCAAAATGGCCAACGGAGGGCAGCGGGGACCTATGTGGCGAGTGCGCTGGTAGGGCCCTTCTTCCTGTGGAACGAGGATGCATCGCTAAATGAGCAATCCGGCGTCTACAAACAAGGTAAGCGGGTCGCGGACCTCAAAGCTCCCGCCCTGGAGGTCGCCAGCAAGCTGTACGCTGATCCGAAACCAACAGACAAGTCGCCCTTCTAGGACGATTCCCTTCCATGACCCCGCGGGGTCCCCACCGACCTATCGGAACCCACGATAACTCACCATGCCCCATTCCCTGCAACCCTCCCTGAAGGCCCAGCGCACAGATACCGAAGTCTGGGAAGCCATCGGCCATGAAACCAAGCGCCAAGAGAATCAGCTGGAACTGATCGCTTCGGAAAACCACACCTCCGCGGAGGTGCAAGCCGCCGTGGGTACAGCACTCACGAACAAGTACGCGGAGGGCTATCCAGGCCGTCGCTACTACGGTGGTTGCGAACATGTGGATACGGTCGAGAACCTGGCGCGCATGCGTGCCCGTGAGCTGTTTGGAGCAGAGCGCTCGAATGTTCAAGCCCACAGTGGAACACAAGCAAACATGGGCGCCTTGATGGCCCTGTGCAAGCCCGGCGACCGCGTGCTAGGCATGAGTTTGGATCATGGCGGACATTTGAGCCACGGCCATCCCAAGAACTTTTCCGGCGTCTTCTATGATTTTTATTCCTATGGGGTGGCTCGTGAAACCGAGCGCGTAGATATGGATCAGGTGCGCCAATTGGCAAAGGAGTGCAAGCCTAAGGTGGTACTCGCTGGAGCTTCCGCTTACTCACGACCGCTGGATTTCAAGGCATTCCGCGGGATCGCAGACGAGGTTGGAGCCCACCTCATGGTGGACATGGCGCACATTGCTGGTTTGGTGGCAGCCGGGGTCCACGAGTCTCCCGTGCCCCACGCGGACGTGGTCACAATGACCACCCACAAGACCTTCCGCGGTCCCCGTGGTGGCATGATTCTTTGCAAGAAGGATTGGATCGTTCCCATCAACAGCGCAATCTTCCCCGGTGGTCAGGGGGGGCCCTTGATGCACGTCATCGCTGGCAAGGCCGTTGCGATTCGAGAGGCCGCTGGCCCCGATTTTCGCACCTATCAGAAGCGTGTGATCGCCAATGCCAAGACCCTGGCCGCTAGCCTTTCCGAGCGCGGCCTTCGCATCGTGTCGGGCGGAACGGACACGCATTTGATGTTGGTGGACGTGACCTCCAAGGGGCTTTCCGGCGCTCGAGCCGAAGATGCTTTGCATCGGGTTGATCTGACCTGCAACAAGAATCTAATCCCCTTCGACCAGCGTCCGCCCATGGAAGCATCCGGGGTTCGTTTCGGTACCGCAGCGATCACCACGCGCGGGTTGGGTGAACCCGAGATGAAGCGCTTGGCCACGTGGGTAGCGGACGTGCTTGAAAAACCGGAGGATGAGGGAACTCTGAATCGCGTTCGAGGTGAGGTCGCAGAAATCGCAGCCGCCTTCCCGATCTACAACTGATTGTGATGGGTCGCGTGGGAAGGATCGCATCTTTCCCATGCGGCCCTTGCATTGGCGTTTGAATCAGTGGAAGTAAACTCCCACGGCATTGGTGAAATTGCCGGTTGGCTGCAGCACGAAGTCGGTGTGCCAGGCTTGGAAGTACCAAGTGCTGCCTGCGGTGACCATTTGACTTCCGTTGGGGGGGAGCAGCCCCAGGTGCACCGTCTGCTGCATGCTGCCCGATCCGCCCGTGGACTGCAGGGCGTAGGTGCTGTAGGTGGGCCCCACGCACAGGATCCCATCGCTGCCGGGGGGGTATGGGTCGTGGCCCCTTTGGGCTGAAACCATGAAGTGACCCATCTCTCCAGGGGGGAGCTGGCTAGCCGTGAGTTGGATTGCGGTTTCGGAAGCGAAGGGCCGGCCAACCGCGACCAGTTGCCCCGGATGAAGACTCGAATTGGGTATCGCTGGATCGCAGTAAATTCCGCCCAGGTCGCGCCGCGGGTTGGCCAAAACAAAATCCCAGATGCCACGTCCATGGGTTCCGAATCGAACCCGGTTTCCAGGTGCCACCGTCTCCACGGACCAATACGAGGTGGAGGGGGCTTCCAGGCCCATGATGTTTTCCCAGGTTCGGCTGGAGAGAATGTAGCGGTAGGCGCCCGCGCCCGTGGCTGCATATACATTTCCATTGCCCGAGGGCGACCATGCGATGCCGTAGACCATCGTGTTGGGCAGTCCCGCGTCCATCGCCGACCAATGGTCGCCACCATCAAAAGTCTCGCGCACCCCGGGACCAGAATAACCGGAACCACAAACCAGCGCGTGCAACGGATTCACTGGATCCACGATCAGGTCATTGCCATAAAAGTAGTGACTGCTGGGGCCGGAGTCGCTGGCCTCGGTCCAGGTGAGACCACCATCGATCGACCACCACAGACGTCCAGAGTTCGTGACCGCGTACATGCGCTGGGTGTCGGAAGGCGCCACATGCAATGCGGACAAATAGGATCCTGAACCCGCGGCAAAATCATGGGCCGAGTGTTGCACGTGTTGCCAATTGGAACCGTTCTTTTGATAGCGCCACAGGTGATCGGCCAGAAAATAAAACGCTTCGGGGTCGTCGGGGTCTGCCGCCAGGGGGGGGAGCCAGAGATGGTTGGCGCCGCTCGGGAAGCTCTTGGTGCTCAGGCTCGGGTTGTATTCCCCCTGCTGGATGAGGATGAAACCAGGGTAGGTGCTGTACAGGAAATCGTGGGTGCCGTCGCCTGAAACCAGATGGCCATAGTCTCCACTGATCAATTGCTCAAAGGGGGTGGACGGACCAGGCCCGAAGTTTGATTGGCGTTCCCCGTGCTGATAGCCCTGGTCTTGAGTGCCACCCGCAATGCGGTCTGGGTCCCGGCTCGATGTGTGCGTGGCGTAGAATTGACCAACCCCTAAACCTTCCAGGCTCAAGTTGTGAACGGTCAGTCCATGGTCGGTGGAAAGATAGGTTCCACCATCGGTGTTGAAGTACAAGTTGTCCTGTGCCTGCCCGGCTCCCAGGTCCTTGCGGATCAGATCCAGGCCGCGCAAATCTGCGTGCAGCTTGTTGGCCGGGTCCCCATAGTATTCCCCCCATGAATTGATCAATTGGAAGCTCATTCCCCCGTCGGTGGAACGATATCCGTTGACTCCTCCGTAAACCAAGTGCATGGCATCGGTGGTGAAGGCTGTCATCGAGCGCGTGTTCCCCCAGTAACCGGAAATAGTCCCAAGGGTCAGTGCGCTACTGCCTCCATCATCCGATCGATAAAGTCGCCAGCTAGCGCCCTCCTTCAAGACTAGATACAGGGTGGGGCCCGCTGCCTCGGAACCGGAGATGTGACACTTGACGTTCCCGGGATTCAAATCCAGCTGCCCGGGGAACGTTTGACCTCCATCATCGGAACGCAGCAGTTGCCCATTGATGGCGATGAACACCTGCAGTCCCGCGCCAGGCCCGCTCTGTGGAGTCCACAGGTCGCCATCGCCAGCGGTGGCTACTTCGTATTGAAACTGGAAGCTCGCCCCCAAATCCATGGACTTGTAGAGCTGGGACTTTTGGCCCGAGCCTCCTGGATTGACCTTGACCAAGAGTAGAATGGACTGGTTGCCATCGTACAGGCGCGTCATGGTCTGAATGGAAGTGAGCCCAGTGGGGCCAGGAACCGGGGTCCATGTGAAACCTCCGTCCGTGGAGCGGAACAAATACGAGCCACGGCGCATGACCACGATGTCGGGTTCGCTGTTGTTCGCGGGTGCGAGGACAACGACCTCGTCCACGCCACCATAAACGGAATCGGAGGTTGGGGACCACGTGCCCCCTGAGTCCGGAGAGATCCAAAGTCCACCACCGGCAGATCCCACATAGAGGTTCTGTTGACCATTCACTTCGGGGCCCAGGGCGGCACAGCGCGTGTGCCCAGCTTGGTTACTGCTTCCGACCTCTTCCCAATATCCCCGATCTGCGACCATGACGGGTCTAGACGCCATGGAACCAGAGGGCTGGCCCTGAATCGTGGAAGGGCCCACGCTGGGGGGGCCGTTGGAGCGCAAACCCTGGGTTCCATTCGAATTGGATTGTCTTTGACTTGCGAGGTCCAGACGCCTTCGGTGCTCAGCCCGCCAATTGGCAGCATCGAGGGCTCTCCAATCCATTCCGTCCGGAACCCGATGCATCTGCTCATAGTAGCGGTCGCGACCTTCATGGTCTTCACCTCCACCGTCCCTGTCGCGAAGCCGGAAGGGATCGGTGGGTTGGGGCGAGGGGGCAGCCCCTTGGGGTCTGACAACCCGCTGCGTTTCTGATCGGCTGCAGCCCACCAGAATACTCAGCGCTACCGCCGAAGGGCCGATGAACGCAAGGCGGAGATGGGAGAACATGGGTAGGTGGGGGGAGGAGGTGACGAACGCGGGACTTGCATTGTACTGCAATCCGGCGCAGCCCTGGCCCCAGTGGGTGGCAAGGCGTCATGGGTGGAGTTAGGAGCTGCCCAATGCCTTCCTAATCATGGCCTCATTGGGAGTCTTGAGGACTCCGACCTCGGTGACGATGGCGGACACCCATGCGGCAGGCGTCACATCGAAGGCGGGGTTGTAAACCTTTATGCCTTCGGGCACGGTTTGCTTGCCCAGACCATGTGCGATTTCGAACCGATCGCGTTCCTCGATGGGAATACTGGATCCACTCGCAAGGGAAACGTCAATTGTGGAGAGGGGCGCCACCACATAAAAGGGCACCTTGTGGTGTTGGGCTGCAAGCGCTAACCCGTAGGTGCCGATCTTGTTGCACACATCCCCATTGGCGGCGATGCGATCGCTGCCGACGAAGATCGCATCGATGCGGCCTTCTTGCATGACCTTGGCGGCCATGCCATCGGTAATCACGGTCACGTCGATTCCCGCCCTGTTCAACTCCCACGCAGTGATGCGGGATCCCTGTAGCAAGGGGCGGGTTTCGTCCGCAAACACCTTGATCATTTTTCCACTGGCGTGGGCCACGTACATGGGGGCCAGGGCGGTGCCCAAGCCAGCGGTTGCCAATGCCCCAGCGTTGCAGTGGGTCAGGAGGGTCATGCCGGACCCGATCAGTTCAGCGCCAGCTTCGCCCATGAGGCGGCAGGTTCTCCGATCGCTTTCAAAAATCGCCAGGGCTTCCTTTTGCATATGGCGGGCGAAGTCCTCCCCAAGCAGGCCGGAAGCGTGGGCCGTCCGGGCGCAAGCCTGCATGCGGTCGAGTGCCCAGAACAGGTTGACTGCTGTGGGACGGGATTGGGCCAGCACCCGACAATCCTCGAGCGCCCCATCCAGGGCCTGTTGTCCGGTGGCATCCATCCGCTGCTGTGCTCCTAGCAGAACCCCTAAGGCTGCTGCGACGCCGATCGCCGGAGCTCCCCTCACGGCAAGGCGCTTAATGGCATCCACCATTCCTGGCACGTCATGCACCTCCAGCTCTTTGAACTGGGGCAGGAACGTTTGCTCGATCATGAGTACGTGACCCGGAAGGTCACCGACCCATTGCAGGGTCTTGGGAGGCTCGATGGGGGGCTTGGGCATGGTGCGGGAAGTCTAACAGGGTGGAACGTTTTGCAAAGGTCTTGCGTGGGCGCGTGAAACCCGGCCCCTTGGGAGCAGTACCTAAGTCAGCAGGGAAGCAAATTCTGTGTAAGCCTCTATTCGATTCACAATGAAATGGAACTCGCTGGACTGTGAGATCGTCACTGAACCCGTCAGAGGGTCAACAAATTCATCCATTCGAAAGGCACAAACATTGAATCGTGCTGAACCCATTCACTCAACATGCATAACGACAACGACCAGTATCAGAGGAGGACTCCCGAGGAAACTACCCACCGCATGGTGGGGATCTTGGTCGGAGGTCTTTGTTTAGTCACTGTAATCGCCATGCTTTGGTTGCGGCCCGCGCTTACCCGTGGTGGTTTTTAGCGGCGCCAATCCCCATGAATAATCCCAGGTAGTTGCCTTCCGAACAGATGGCCCGTGTTGGTTGGGCTCGACCCCCATGAAGACCGGGCCCAAATATCCCGGTTGGGGCCCGATGGACCTGTTTCGAGGGGGGCCTAGGCGGCCCCCTCGCGCGTGGGGACTAGTTGGCAGCGCTCAGTTTGTCCTGGAGTCGTTGGTCTTTCTTGAGCACCTGCGTTGCCATGGCAGCCCGTTGTTGGACCAGCTTCTCGGCCAAACCGGGGCTTGAAAGACCCAAAATACGGATCGCAAAAAGGGCCGCATTCTTGGGGCCCCCACCACCGACCGCAAAGGTGGCCACGGGGACTCCGCCGGGCATTTGCACGGTTGCGAGCAGGGCATCCAAGCCGCCCAAGGGGGCGTTGTCCATGGGAATGCCGACCACCGGCAGGGTGGTGTGTCCTGCCACGACACCCGCCAGGTGGGCGGCGCCGCCGGCGGCACAAATGAACACACCCATGTTGCGGCTGGGGGCCTGCTCCACAAACTGGATCAGCTCGGCCGGGGTGCGGTGGGCGGACAGCACGCGGGCTTCGAAGGGCACATCGAATGCGCTCAGGGTGTCGAGGCAAGGCTGGAGGCGGTCCAGGTCGGAGTCCGACCCCATTAGGACGGCTACTTTAAAAGGTTCGGTCACGATTGAATTCCTTCGGGCAAGCACCCGGTGATGCGTTCACAGATTTCGAAATAGCCGCGCGATACGCGCTGTAGCACGGCAGGGTCGAGGGCGGGAGCAGGGGCTTCCTTGTTCCAGTCCAAGGTCTCCAGGTAGTCCCGGAGGATTTGCTTGTCGTAGCTTTTGGGACTCGTGCCGGTTTTGTACTCGGCCTGGGACCAAAAACGGCTGGAATCGGGAGTCAACGCTTCATCGATCAGCAAGACTTGGCCGTCGCACAGGCCCAGTTCAAACTTGGTGTCGGCCAGCAGAATGCCCAGCTTTCCCAAGACCTGGGTGCCGCGCTCGAACAGGTCGAGGCAGACTTTTTCGCCATGCTCGTAGCGTTCGCTTCCGATCAAGTCGCTGGCTTCCTGCGGGGTCAGGGGCCGATCATGGTCCTCTTCCTTGGTGGTGGGGGTCAGGATCGGTTTGGCGAGTACCTCGGCTTGGGACAAACCTGCGGGCAGACCAATGCCACAGACCGTTTGAGACTTTTGGTACTCCTTCCAGCCCGAACCGGCGATGTAGCCGCGCACGACCCATTCGATGATGTCGGGTTGGCAGCGCTTGACAATCAGGATTCGGCCGCGCAGCAGTTCCTTCCACTCCGCATCCAATCCGGGAACCTTTTCGATGTCGGTGGAGACCAAGTGGTTGGGAACAATGTCTTGGGTCTCCTGGAACCAGTACTCGGTGATCTTGGTCAGAACCCTGCCCTTGTCCGGGATCCCCTCGTTCATGACCACATCGAAAGCTGATATTCGATCGGTGGTGACGAAAAGCAGGTGTTCCTCATCCAGGGCATAGATGTCGCGAACCTTGCCAGAGGCTATTTGCTCGAGTCCGGGGGGGGCGTGATCGCGACCCAGGTAGGCTCCCATATGGGAGTTGTCTTTGGTTGTTGATTTCATGGGCTGGCGGGAATTATGTCAGGGGATCCTCCCCGCTACAATGCACGCCATGGGTGAAGAATTCAGAGAGGCGGAGAAACTGACTCCGAAACCACCTCCGGCGGGCGCCGCCAAGCCCCACGGACTGCAATCCACACATATATATGTGCCGCACAGCAAGTCCATGCTGCAGCGGGCGCTCCTGGCCGCTGCCTGGGCCGGCGGCGAAACCCGCCTAATATTCCCCTGCGATCCGGGTCCCCCGGGCAGTCAGGGGGCAGATGTGGCCGATCTGATCCTGAGCTTGGGTGCCTTGGGGCTGGGTATCGAGCCTTCCAAAGGGGGATGGGTTTGGGGGCTCAGCGCCCCAGGATTCGCCTCCCTGGGGTCGGTGACCGTGGCCTTGGGTGAATCGGCGACCGCTGCCCGGATCTGCACGGCGGCTTTGGCGTTTGCGGGTAGGCCGGGTTCGATCCGCAGCTTGGGAGTCTCGGGCACGCTTGCTTCGAGATCCAGTCAGGCCCTGATGGCGACCCTCAATACAGCCGGTTGCAAGGTGCAGTGCGCGGGCCCGGGGTCCTGGCCACTGGCCCTGTCATCGGTTGCCATGCCGCCCGAATTGGAGCTTGTCGACCCGGTGTCCAGCCAAGAGGTCTCCGCCCTGCTCTTCGCCCTCGCTTTCGAGGGGGGTGGGCGATTGACCGTGCGCGGCGAGATCCCGAGCAAGCCCTATCTGGAGATGACACTTTCGGTGCTAAGGACATTCGGCATTGGAGTGAAGCGGATTGGGGGGACCGAAACCCACTTTCTTTTGGCGCGCAAGGAGGGCGAATCGTTACCGGACGCTGATTTCCAGCGTAGGCGGGTGCAGGTGGAGTGCGATGCTTCTTCGGCCGCGGTCGCGTGGTCGGCGGGGTTATTGGCGCGAACTCCGGTTTGCGTCGCCGGCATAGAACGGGACGGCGTGCAAGGGGATGTTCGAATCTTGGACATGCTCGCGGGGGCGGGTGCTTCCGTGATCGGAGAGGGCGCGCATGCCTGGCGTGTGGAGGGGGCCCTTTCGAAGGGTTTGCAGGTCTCCCTGGCCGATACGCCCGACCTGGCACCCCCCCTGGCGGCCCTTGCAGCGGGTTTGGCCCTGGGGCATTTCGGTGATCCCGTGCCCAGTCGGCTCTCCGGTTTGGGCACCCTCGATGGCAAGGAAAGCGCCCGGCTCGAAGTCCTTTGCAGCGGCCTTCAGAGCATTGGAATCCAGGCGCGACGGGGTGCGGATTGGCTGGAGATCCCGGTGGGCAGCGCGCTTTCGGATCCCATCGTTCTGGACGCTCACAATGATCATCGCATGGCATTCGCCTTCGGCCTGATGGCCCTGGTTGTGCCCACCATTCGGGTGGAGGGCAGGCGCTGTGTTTCCAAGTCTTGGCCGGGCTTTTGGGAAATGCTCGCGAGCTTGCCCTCGGAGCGCTTGGAGGAATAGGCGCGGGACGCGGGTGTGGACCCGGGAAGGAGTCCGCTTTGCACTGCGTCCATCTGAGAAGGGTGCCCCATGGGGGAGCATTTTTGGGCCTCCGGAACGTGCAGCCTGGGCCTGGGCTGGGGATGGAGCTAGAGTACGGCCCATGTCGCTCACCCCCGCAGATTCAAGCTTTCCGAACACCCCCCAGGGCCCCGTGATGGTTGCAGGAGGCGCCGGTTATATTGGTAGCCACACGGTGCGTTTGCTTCGGAGCAGGGGCGTGCCGTGCGTTGTCTTTGACAACCTCTCCACGGGCCACATGCAGGCCATCCCCGCCGACGTGCCCTTTGTGCAAGCCGATCTGGCGGATCGCGATGCGATCGGTGCAGCCCTCAAGGAGCACAACATCCAGAGCGTGATCCACTTCGCCGCAAAGTGTTACGTGGGGGAGTCGGTCACCGAGCCCAGCAAGTACTACCGGGAGAACGTTTTCAATACCTGGAACCTGCTCGAGGAAATGCGCGCCCACGATGTGCTGCGCATCGTCTTTTCATCCACCTGTGCCACCTACGGCAATCCCGTGCAGGTGCCGATGGATGAAAGCCATCCCCAAAAGCCGATCAATCCCTACGGACACACCAAGCTTCACATGGAGCACATGATGGCGGACTATTCGACCGCCTATGGTTTGTCCTATTGCGCCCTGCGCTACTTCAATGCTGCGGGTGCCGCTTCGGACGGTTGTCTGGGCGAGCACCATGAACCCGAAACGCACCTGATCCCCCTGGTCTTGCAGGTCGCCCTGGGGCAACGTGAGTTCATCTCCATTTTCGGCGATGATTACGACACCCCCGACGGAACCTGTATTCGAGATTACATCCACGTGGACGACCTGGGGGACGCACACCTGCGCGCACTCTGCCAGCTTCAGGCCGGTGCCAAGGGCATGCAGGTCAACTTGGGAACGGGCACGGGTTTCTCCGTAAAGGAGTTGATCGAGACCGCCCGCGAGGTGACCGGGCATGCGATCCCCGCGTGCATGGGCGAGCGTCGGGCTGGCGACCCGCCCCAGCTGATTTGCGGCGGAACACGCGCCCTGGATCTACTAGGTTGGAAGCCGGGCAAGGCAGCCCTGCGGACCATTCTCGAGGACGCCTGGGCCTTCCACCAGAAGAACCCGGAAGGCTACCGCTAGGGTGCCCTGGGAGGGGGAGCTTCGGCGTGTTCCGCTACTGGGAATGATGCCATGGGGGTCCTTTGCATCGGGCCCTAGCCAAGCGCTAGGGTACCCCTATGAATGAGTCGGATAGTCCTTTTACTCCCTACGAGCGCATCGGTACCACGGGCGGAGTCCCGGGTTCGGTAGGGTCCAAAAAGCGTGGCCAGCGGCGCTTGCGCACGGGCGTCATCGCGTTGTTCGTTCTTGCCCTGGGTTTGTTTTGGTTTGGGGGGGATGATGATCCCGCGGGCGTGGATGACCAGGTCCAGGCGGCCGCGTCCGACCGAGCGTCCGATGGGGATCCGGCTTCACCGGGCTCCATGCTATTGGATGCACCAAAGGGACGTTCGACGGGGGAACCGAGCGGCACCGACCTATTGGCCAAACCTCCAGTCGTCTTGCCCGAGCCAATCGTCAAGGAGCCGAAGCGCGCGCCCTCCAGCATCGAATCTCCCATTGAAGGAGTTATTTCGAAGTGGATGCGCAAAGCCAAGGACCTTTCCAAGGGCAAGGTCACCAACAAGAACACGGTGGTTGCGGTTCATGTGCAGCGCGTGGGCGGCGAGGTCTTGCTCGATCGCAACACCAAGAACAGCCTGCGGCCGGCGTCAAACCTGAAGCTCCTGACCTGCATGGCTGCCGTGGTCCTGTGCGCGGATTCCGGATATTTTGAAACCCAGTTTGATCGCAGCGGCCCGGTGGAGGCCGGGGTGTTGAAGGGCGATCTGATCGCGCGCGCTGGCGGCGACCCCATGTTTGACGAGCCATCCGGTGGCAGCGTCGACCGTTGGACTTCTTCCCTGGCAGCCCAACTGAAGAAGGCGGGCATTCGCAAGATTCAAGGTTCCCTGGTGCTGGACGAAGGCACGTATCTGGAACCGGGACCCGGTCCCAAGTGGCCCGGGTCCAAGGAATATTGGAAACATTACTGTGCCCTTTCCGGGGGCTTCAGTGCCAACGCCGGGTGTTTGACCGCCCTGATCAAGCCTGGCAAAGTCGGCGGCTCGGGCAATGTTCAGGTATATCCGAAAGGGCATGGCCTCAAGCGCACGGGGCGCGTGAAAACGGTGGCCAAGAAGAAGAAGCTGGTCATCGCCGTGGAGGCAAAAGGCGGCAATCTCATGGTTCGTGGCGACATCCCTGCCGATGTTTCGAAGTACAACCCCAGGTTTTCCCACCCGGATCCGGTGGAGCTCTTTGGTCATGCCATGTTGCAGGGGCTCAAGGACAACGGTGTGATTGTCGTGGGCGACTTGAGGCGCCAACGCAATGTGCCCGGGGGCCGAGAAGTGGCCCTCTTGCGCTCACCGCTCACCGAAACATTTCAGCCGATCCTGCTAGATTCAAACAACTCCGTGGCCGACCAGCTGTTCTTAAACCTGGGGCATCGCCTCACGGGCAAGGGCGATCGGAAGTCCGGAGCCGCCGCCATTGCCGCGGCGATGGAGGTCTTGGGAATCGATGATACCGGCATGAAGATCGTGGATGGTTCCGGTCTTTCCAAGGCAAACTCTGTGCGCGCGGACCAGCTGGCTGGTGCGCTATCTGGCCTGCTGTACCGGGGCGGCGCTGCCGCCGATCTTTTCATGGAGGCATTGCCCGTTTCCGGCAAGAGTGGCACCCTGCGCAAGCGCATGCGCAAGGGGGCTGCAACCGGTCGTGTGCACGCGAAAACAGGATTTGTGAATGGGACCAGTGCCCTTTCCGGAGTGGTGGAGACGATGTCTGGCGAACGTCTGGTCTTTTCCATCCTGGTCTCCTATCCCCACACGGATGGCCTGAACACAAAAGTCTTCAAACCGATGCAGGACGATATCTGCGCCCTTCTGGCGGAGTATGACGGCGAAGCGCAATGAGTTTGCCTCCCGAAGAACTCGATTCCATTCTGACATTGGCCAAGCAGGCTGCCGTGCGCGCTGGCGAGCTGTTGCTTGAAACCTACGGCACGTTGGAAGGTGGGGGATTTCGACGCAAGTCCAACGCCCGGGATCTAGTGACCGAAACCGACGTGGCCAGCGAGCGCTTGTTGGTTCGCTTCCTGCGCGAGGCCTTTCCCGGTCACAGCATCGAAGCCGAAGAGGAAGTGCGCGATGAACCCGATGATGGCAAACCGCGCTGGTTCATTGACCCGCTCGATGGCACCGTGAACTTCGTGCAAGGCCTGCCGCTCTTCTGTGTTTCTTTGGGACTGTACGTGGATGGCGCCCCGATGGTTTCGGTGGTGCACGCGCCGGTTTTGGGTGAAACATTCAGCGCCCGCTTGGGTGGCGGGTGCACCTTGGAATCGCGAACCGGTTCCCGGGAACTGCACGTATCCCCGAAAACGGAATTGAGTGAATCGATCCTGGCCACGGGCTTCCCATACCGCAGGGAAGTGCTGCGGCCTTCCAATCTGGAGAACTTCAGTGGTTTCTTCTATGGGGTCCGCGGCCTGCGCCGCATGGGCTCCGCAGCTTTGGATTTGGCCTACGTGGCAGCGGGTCGATTGGACGGTTTCTGGGAGCTGTACTTGTCACCCCACGACGTGGCGGGTGGAGCGCTGCTCATCCGCGAGGCTGGAGGGGTCGTGACCGATTCGGACGGTGGCGAGGATTGGTTGCGGGGCGGACACATCGTGGCCAGTGGCCCGGGCATCCATGGGGCCATCCTTGAAGGGGTCGCCGGACCCGATCCGGCCTGGAGCGCCTGATCGCCCGGATTTTTGATCCGAATGTAAGGGTTGCTTTGAAAGGGGAGGGGCTGGGGCGAGGTTGTGAGGGCACATACAATGGCCCCAATGGGCATTAGTGGAGCCGTTGGGGGTGGGTTGTGGGCTCCCAGTGAGGTTTTGCGCGGCTTTTGTGGGGTGGTACAATCGTCGCTTCGCTTCTTGCCATTCCAACCCGTTTGGACCCCCGCCGGCAGCCCGCACCATGGCCAAAAAATCTACGAAATCGCTCTCCACCCCCCCCCAGGTCACGGCCCCTGAGGCCAACCAGATCCGGATTCGGGGCGCGCGTCAAAACAACCTGCGCGGCGTGAGCGTGGACTTGCCGCGCGGAGCCTTGGTGGCGATTACCGGGCTCAGTGGTTCGGGCAAATCGTCGCTCGCTTTTGACACCTTGTTCCGCGAGGGACAGCGGCGCTTCCTGGAGACCCTCTCCGGGTACGCGAGGCAATTTTTAGGCGGCTTGGCCAAGCCCGATGTGGAGAGCATCGAAGGCCTTTCGCCAGCCATCGCCGTGGATCAGAAGAGTGTGCCGCGTGGCGCGCGTTCGACCGTCGGTACTTTGACCGAGGTCACCGACCACCTGCGCGTGCTGTTTGCCCGGGCCGGTGTTGCCCATTGTCCCGACTGCCAGGAACCCGTGCGCTCGAGGACCCCCGAAGCCCTGGCGCAAGAGATCTTACGCATCTACGGGGGGCAGAAAGTGATGTTGTGCGCGCCCTTGATTCGCGACCGCAAGGGCGCCCACAAGGCCCTGTTCGAGGATCTGCGCAAGCGCGGATTTGTGCGCGTGCGCGTGGATGAACAGTTGATGCGCCTGGAAAACGTGCCCGAGCTCAACCGCTATCAACGGCACCGCATCGAGGTGGTCGTCGATCGCATGATCCCGCGCGCGGATGAGCCCGGTCGCCTGCGCGAAAGCCTGAACACTTGCCTGAAGCACGGCGAGGGCGATGTGATGGTGTGCACCGATGACGAGGCACTCTTCTATTCCACCGAGCGCGTTTGCCCCGGATGCGGTGGCGATGTTCCACCCCTGGAACCGCGCCTGTTTTCGTTCAACTCTCCCCATGGTGCGTGCGGGGATTGCGACGGTTTGGGTATCGTGCGCAAACCCACCGAGCGTGGTGTGGTCGCGGACGCCACCCTCACCATTCGCGGGGGCGCCTTGGCGGTGACCAAAGCCAAAGGTGGCGGATTGAGCTTCCCGCGCGTGGATTGGGCCTTTCTGGAGAAGGTGGGGCAGGCCAATGGATTCAATTTGGACACCCCGTGGAAGGACCTCAAGCGCGCTGCCAAGAAGATCATCATGGAGGGCACCGGAGAAGAGCGTTTTTCGGATAGCACGAGCTGGAACGGTTCCAAGTTCAAGGGCAAGGTCGAATGGGATCGGCGTTTCCCCGGGGTTTTGGGTGCGCTTCGCAAGGCCGTGGCCAAGGGCTCCAAGGCCAAGCAGGTAGAGCGCTACCTGGCCAAGGACGCCTGTGACGCCTGCGCTGGAACGCGCCTCAAACCCGCCGCCCGCAGTGTGCGACTGGATGAGTACACCTTCCCCATGCTGATGGCCGAACCGGTCGATCGCTTGGCGGAAACATTGGCCTCGCTCGAGATGACCGACCGTCAGAAGCGCATCGCTCGCGACCTGTTGTTGGAGATCGAACGCCGTGTGCAATTTCTACTCAAGGTCGGACTTGGTTACCTGACCTTGGAACGCCCGGCGGACACCTTGTCCGGCGGGGAGGCCCAACGCATCCGGTTGGCAGCCCAACTCGGGGCTGGATTGCAGGGCGTACTTTATGTTTTGGACGAGCCCTCCATTGGCCTGCACGCCCGCGATCACAACCGCTTGCTCGGCGCCCTGGGCGATTTGCGCGATGCGGGCAACAGCGTGGTTGTGGTGGAACATGACGCGGCCACCTTGCGGGCTGCGGACTACATCGTGGACGTGGGGCCGGGCGCTGGCCGGGACGGCGGCCATATCATGGCCGAGGGTTCCCCGGCCGAAGTGTCCAAGGCAGAGACTCCCACGGCGCGTTTGCTGCGTGGCGAACTGCACATGCCGGCTCCCGAGGAGCGACGCAAAGGCAATGGGCAAACGTTGTCGATTCTGGGCGCCACCGGGAACAACCTGAAGGGCGTGGACGCGCACTTCCCCCTGGGCACACTGACCGCGGTGACCGGGGTCAGTGGCTCTGGCAAATCGTCGTTGGTTCAAGGCACCCTGCGGCGCGCCTTGACGCGCCGGCTGGGCCGCGAAGCGCCCTTGGCCTTGCCCCACGACAGCCTGACCGGTTGGAAGCAGATTCACGATCTGGTGGCCATCGATGCGGCACCCATCGGGCGCACGACACGCTCGAACCCGGCGACCTACACCAAGATCCTCGGACCGATCCGTGAGATTTTCGCAGCCTTGCCCGAAAGCCGCATGCACGGCTACGACAAATCGAGGTTCTCGTTCAACACGGTGGGCGGCCGA
>JAAETM010000691.1 GCA_024228395.1 bacterium
CTGGTCTCTAATGGGTGAACCCACTTGCCAACCTATCCCATCCACCCCCCCGAGTCCGGCGCGCCCAATCCCAGACCGGCCCCCTCAAGCAGATCCTGCGCACCCATCTGCGCACCTTCCTAGATCGCTCCCAAGGCTCCGGCACCCCGCGCTCCCTGCCCGCCCACATCACCCTCGAGCTGCTCGCTTTCGTCCGCTGCGGCGGCCCCACCTTCGGCTTCGCCCGCCTGCGCTGTCCCGCCTGCCTCTTCTCTCGTAACCGTTCAGGGGGGTGAATGTGGATTCTAGCCCATTGGGGGGCAATGCTGTTAGGCTTCCGCGATAGCTCCAGCCCAATGACAAGGCCAAGGGGCGCGGAGCTGCTAGAGATGACTCCGGACTACACATGGAGCTTCTTGTTAGCTGAAGATGTGCCTGCGAACTAGCCATACATCTTCGAGTGTTGATTCATTCCAAACCCCGCCACTTGGGGCTTTGCCTTGTCACATTCGGGCAAGAACAAAACAAGCTTTGGCGCAACGTATGATAGAATGCGACCACCCCGGAAACGAACAACGGAAATCAAACCATGGCCAAGCCTATGAAGACCCAAAGCAGCAGCCAAATCTTGTGCCGACACTGCACATTATAGCAAGTTATTTAGAGCATTTACAGGGGCTTTCGTCCCCGTCGATGAACTCGTTGACAAACAGACCGAGCGAGACTTCAAACGCAACGGACCGCTCAGTCCTCAACTGCTGACTACACTTCTACTGTACATGGTGGCA
>JAAETM010000692.1 GCA_024228395.1 bacterium
CATGTTTTGCGTGCAATGGCAGCACTTTGGGAAACCTGTTGGACGCTTTCCATACCACTGACAAGGGAGGTGGTGGGCAGGGACCACACGAAGCCGAAGACATCCTCCACGGAAAGAACCGCCGGTATTATCGGCTTGACGGAGACATCCGTGCGACGCCAACCTTTGTTCCCTCCGAAGAAACGTCCGTCGGCCAGCGTTTTCATGGCCAGCACGCCGATGCCCGCCTCCACGCACTTGGGCACCACGTGGGTGACGAAGCTCTCGTAGTGGGGGTCAGCGGGGTTGACCGGCATCTGCGAGGCGGCCATCTTCACACCCCGCTTTTTGAGCTCCTCCAGCATCTTGAGGTGGGCTTTGTAGGAACCATGGCCGGTGAAGCCGATGTGCCTGACCTTGCCCTTTTTCTGGGCCTCAAGAAAGGCGTCGAGCACACCGTTTTGGACGCGCCCTTCCACATCCATCGCGCTTCCGAGGGCATGCACCTGCCATAGGTCCACGTAGTCGGTCTTCATGCGGGAGAGGGAATTGTCGAGGTCTTTCAGGGCATCCTTCCTGTTTGTGGCCAAGGTTTTGGTCATGATGAAGGAAACGTCCCTGTACTTGGGAGTGAGGAATTTTCCATAGCGTTCCTCTGCTTTTCCACCGCTGTACAGGGGGGCGTTGTCGAAGAAGCGCACCCCCTCCCCCAAGGCTTTTTCGATGATGGCCTGCGCGTCCTTTTCCGAGGCACTCCCCACATGGTCTCCGCCCACGCCCAGGTTGGTCACGACCGGACCGGAAGAACCCAGCTTGCGCAGGGGCAGGAGCTTGCCCAGCCGGTCGGAGCGGGAGGCGGTGGC
>JAAETM010000693.1 GCA_024228395.1 bacterium
ACTGGACCAGGCGGAAGGAGGCTCATCAGGACTTCCCCATGGACCCGCGTATGCGCAGCTGTTGAGGGACCTGGTGCAGGAACTTGGGGCTGGCCTCAAAGCGGACGCTGCCTGGCTGCGGGGCCTAAAAATGGATCGCGATCACCGCCTGGTTTTCCAGTTGCACCGTTTGCCCAAGCAGGCCCTACTGGCCACAGCCCTGCGCGTGGCGGCCAAGGAAGGCCTTGTGGCCCCCGGCTACTTGGGCAAGTAGTCGCCCGCCAGGATCGTGTCGGCGACGGCGCGTCCGAGGATATCGGCGCCATTGTCGGTGAGGTGCACGTCACCGGTGAAGACGCCCTCGCGGGAGAACTCCATCCAGAGTTTGCGGCCCTCTTCGACCTGGGCTGGGTCGGAGCTGGCCATCAGTTCTTTGGAGCGCACTTCCTTGGCTTGGGTCTCGGGAGTGATCTTGGCGAAGGCCTGCTCCATCACCGCCCGAGCCTCACAATAACCTGCGCCTGTGTCCTGGGACACCTTGAGCAAGATACGGCCCATGCGGTCCATGGAATCCCACTGCAGCTGGCGCGAGCCATCATGGTTCAGGTCGGTACGGTCCATGGCCTGGCTGATCATCATGGTCTTGGCGCCGTGGGCCTTGGCGATGGCGACGATGCTGGTCAGGTTGTTCCGAAACGAATCGAAGCCCACGTCGCTGGCGGTTGGATTGGAGTAGGGGTCCAGCGCAAATGGGTCGTAGTTCACGATCGCGAATGCGTCGAGTACTTCAAAACGCGCCAGGTATCCGGTGAATTTCTTCCGCAGGGCACAGTACACGAGGCTCTTTTCCAGCAATTGCTCGCCGGGACTGGGCATGATCTCAGGCCAAATCGCACGCCAATGACTATTGTCCGATTTGATCTCGCCGCCCAGGTTGTATAGGGCGCAGCGCATGTCATTGATCGAATGGTAAACCAGCACGAGATCGGGTTCGAGGGCTACTCCCCGGAAGGACAGGTTGACCAAACTCTCGAAGGTGCTGTAACCAAAAACGCCGAAGTTGATGACCTCGATCTTCTTGCCGGAGGCTTCGGTCAGGTGGGCTTCCAGGCGCGCGGGCCAGGTGTCCGCGTCCGTGTTTGGCGTGGTGCCGTGGGTGGAAGAGCCCCCTAGGCACAGGATGCGATAGGTACCCTGCGGCTTGGGCACGGCGCGCAGTTTGCCCCTGTAGCCCGCCACGTTGTGGGTGGTTTGCTTGTGGGGCTGACCATGATCCACCTCGAGATTGGGCTTGAGCGCGTAGGCCAGGTAGGGATGTCCGACCGACATGGCCTCTTCCTGAATGTTGTCGATCAGGGGGCGAGTTTCGGACTTGGCGTACCCAGGTACGAGGCCCACGCGCAGCACAATCTCCAGCCCGAGAATGGTGACCATGAGGGTGACCATGGTCAGCGTTACAACGCTCCAGAAGCCACGGCGTTTCTTGGGTTGGGCTTGGCTAATGGGGATCTCAGAATCTGTGGGGGTGGTCATATGGAAAAGGTACCAAAGCTCGTGGGGGGGGCGGTCCAAAAGGAGCGTGGCGGACACCTGTGGCGCAGGCTGATCCATGTTGCCGCAGATTTGCGACCGGAGGGGGGGGCTCAGTCCGTTTCGATGACCAGACCACCCACGAAACCCGCCACGAAGTTGTAGACCAGGGCGTGCAGGAAGCCGGTAATGAAAGCCGCCAAGCCGTAGGTGAGGGGCAGGAGTATGATCGCGCCAGCGCCGATGAAAATTGCGGGGACTCCGATGAAAGCGGCGGTGGAGACCGCGTCCTGTGCGCCGCTCGCCGCGTGGGCGGTGGAACCGGCCGTGGCGAGCGTGGCGACCAGGGTGATTGGGATGCCGGCCAGCAGACCCGTGAAGGCCCCCACGCATCCAAACATCTTCCCGGCGGTGAAAAGGCGAATGCGACGTATGCGAATGATTTTCATGGTTGAGGTGGGCGATGAACAGAGTCGGAAGGCCATTGCATATTGGCGAGGCCTCCTCCGATTGGAAAGTTCCCTCTCGAGGTCATTCCCGTTGCTGGGGAAGGGGCGTAGGTTTGTTCCGGCACATCCCTTCCGTGCAACTCACCGCAACGTTGAGGTAGGGCGGGGATGGCTTTGGAGTGACCTTACGGACGGCATACGCCATCTTACGATTGAATCGCGGTGCGCACTAGCGATTCCAGGTCGCTGGGGTCGATGCTCTTCGCGGCAGTTTCCACGCGCTTGGTGGCGTCCTTCTCCGGGTAGCCGATGGACATGAGCGCTTGCACGGCATCTTCGATGTTGCCCTTGGCGCTGGGGCCGGTGGGGACCTGGCTCGTGTCGGATCCAACTTGAAGGCCATCCGCCGCCAGGGATTGGGCCTTGTCTTTCAGGTCCAATAGAATCTGCTCGGCCGTCTTTTTGCCCACGCCCTTGATGCTCTGCAGGCGTTTCACATCGTCGCTAAGCACCGCGCCAAGGAAATCGTCGCGGGACAATCCGGACAATACGGCCAAGGCCATGTTCGGTCCCACGCCGCGCACTTTGAGCAGCAGGCGGAACAGGTTACGCAGGCTCTCATCGGGGAAGCCAAAGAGAATCTGCGCATCCTCACGCACGACCAAGTGCACGTGGATGCGCTTGGTTTCTCCGGCCTGGGGCATGGGGACCCCAAGCGGAATGCGCAGGTCATAACCGACGCCACAAACAAGTAGGGTCAGGTTGGCAGCCTTGCGGCTAGCTACCTGACCCTCTAGAAAATCGTACATAAACCTATGGGTTTGGGTACTAAGCTTCGCCCTTCAGGGAGATGCCGAATTCGTTGAGCTTGTTGCGCAGCTCGAGCAAACTGGTCACGCCGAAGTTGGGCATGCCAAGCAGCTCCTCTTCGGAGTGCGCCGCGATTTCGCCCAGGGTCAAGCATCCCAGGTTCTCCACCGTGCGGCGTGCGCGGATGGAAAGCTTGAGCTCGCTCATGGGTTTGCTGCGCACGTCGTCGGTCTCCGGGGTGGGAGCGACGGCGGGGGAGGAGGAGGCGCGGGAGATGCTGGCAACCGCTTCTTCGCGGGCCATTCCCAAGCGCAATCCCTTGCTGCCCAGGATCTCCTTGATCTCGGTGAGGGAAGTCTCGCCAAAGTTCTTGTAGGAGAGCAGTTCGGACTCGGTCTGACGCACCAGGTCGCCCAAGGTGATGATGTCCATCTTGGACAAGCAGTTGCGCGCACGCACGGAAAGTTCGAAGTCCGTGATCGGGATGCGCAGGATCTGGTTGAGGCGATCCTCTTTCTTTTCCAGGTCCTCGTCGTAGTACATGTCGATGCCGGCGAGGGCGTCGTTCAGGTAGATACGAGCGTGGCGATCTTCGGGGAAGTTGCGCGAGACCGTGTCGTAGCAGGTGGCTGCATCTTGGTCGCGTCCCATGTCCTCGTAGAGCAGGCCCAGGTTGGTGAGCACGCGGCGATCGATGGGCACCATGGAAGCCAAGGTCTCGTAGGTGCGCAGAGCCAGGGAGTCCAAACCACTGCGCTCGGCAAGGTAGGCCAGGCGGAAGCTGTTGCGACGGTGGGTGGGGTCCACATCCTGGGCGGCTTGGTAGTGGTCCAAGGCCGCGGAAGCGTCCAAGTCGAGTTCGGCCAAGCGACCTGCAATGTAGTTGCCTTCGGCGCTTTGTGCGAAGTCCTCGGGGGCGCTCTCCAAATCAACTTGCACAGCACCAATGATGGCGTCGTCCTGCGCTTGGCTGAGGCCCGCCTCAATTTTGGCGTCGAGCCAACCACCGCGGGGGCGCGGTTCGGAGGGATACTTTTCGGAGAGTTTTCTGAAAGCTTCGGCAGCTTCTTCGAAACGCTCCAAGCTTACCAACGCATTGGCACGCGTAAAGGCAGCCACGTCGTCGTCGCCATAGTTGGCGAGGGTTGCGGCAGCACCTTGCCAGTCGCCGACCAACCATTGGCCCAGGCCACGGCGGCGGCCTTCTTCGCCGTCCACGCCCATGGCTTGAACGGTGCGCTTGAAGGACTCCAAGTCCTTGAGGGTGACGTATACTCGGCTGCGCTCCTGCAAGAGGGCGGCAAAGCTGGGGATCGGGTCGTGGGCCAGTTCGAAGGGTTTGTCTTCGGTGACGGTCATGTTCGGCACTTAAAAGTGGGTCAGCGCAGGGTGATAGCGCTGGGGGAGAAAACCTGGTTCCGGAGCGGAATCGATGGATTTCTGGATGGCTGGAAGCCTGAGAGGATAGACCGAATCCGGGGGGGCTGTCAACCTGTGGAAGCGGGGCTCCTGGACACGGGCAAAAAGGTCCAGATTTCGGAGCTGTCCGCCCCTGGACCCAATTCCCCACCCTAGGGCGTGGAAGTGCCGCTCCAGGATACCTACCCTGGGAATCGAGGGGACGGGAGATCGGGTGGCAGGGCCTCAGTTCGGCTTGCGCGCTGCCCGGGACGGGACCCTCGAGGGGAAATACATGAAAAAGCTACTCATTCAGGGGGGGCGGGAGCTGCGTGGCTCCGTGGCCACCGCAGGGTCCAAGAACGCCGTTCTGCCCATTTTGGCGGCCTCCATTCTGACCCGTGAAAAGGTCACCATCGAAGGGGCTCCAAAGCTCAGTGACGTGAACAAGATGCTGGGCGTCCTGCGACTCCTGGGCGCCGAGGGCGAACAGATGGCCGATGGCACGGTCGAGGTTTCCTGCGCCGGCGATTTGGTGGCCAAGGCGCCCTGGGAAGAGGTGCGCACCATGCGTGGCTCCGTCTGCGTGCTGGGACCCCTGTTGGCCCGCCAGGGCCGGGCCCAGGTGGCCCTGCCGGGTGGCTGCGTATTCGGCGTGCGGCCCATCGACGTGCACCTCAAGGGTTTGGCGGCCCTGGGCGCTGAGATCCACATCGAACATGGGGACGTGGTCGCCGAGGCCAAGGGTGGGCGCTTGAAGGGCGCCACCATGTATCTGGGCTCCGCCTTCGGACCTTCCGTGCTGGGCACGGCCAACGTGTTGATGGCAGCCACCCTGGCCGAAGGTCAAACCGTGATCCACGGCGCAGCCTGCGAACCCGAGATCGTGGACCTGGCCGATTGTCTGATCGCCATGGGGGCCAAGATCAGCGGCCATGGATCACCGATCATCACCATCGATGGCGTGGACGAACTTTCCGGCTGCACGCACCGCGTGATCCCCGATCGCATCGAAGCGGGCACCTACGTGATCGCGGGCGCCATGACCGGAGGCCAGGTGCGCGTCGAGAATTGCCGACCCGACCATCTGACCTGTTTGGTCGATCGGCTCTGGGAGGCGGGTGTGCCCTTCGATTGTGGCGACGATTGGATCGAAACCAATGCCCACGATGCCAGGTCCCGCCGTCCGCGCTCCACCGACGTGAGCACGAACGTCTTCCCAGGTTTTCCCACCGACCTGCAAGCGCAGTGGATGGCCTTGATGACGCAAGCCGATGGCATCAGCATCATCACCGAACGCATCTATCCCGACCGCTGGATGCACCTGCCCGAGCTGGAACGCTTGGGGGCCGAAGTGCGTCGGCAAAACGCTGCTGCGATCGTGCGCGGTCCTCGACAACTGTCGGGCGCCGAAGTGACCGCTTCCGACCTGCGCGCTTCCGCTGCCCTGGTCCTTGCGGGTCTGGTTGCGAAGGGAAAAACGGAAGTTCACCGCGTGTATCACATCGACCGTGGTTACGAGCGCATCGAAGAGCGCTTCCAAGCAATGGGCGCCGACGTGCGCCGCGTGGACGGCTGAAATTCGATCGTCTCCCCCAGTCGGGCGTTTGGGGCGCCTCGACGGCTGACGCCGGTGATGCGGGAAACAAGAAGGGGCTGCGCATTCGCCATGGCGATTGCGCAGCCCCTTCCCCTTGCGGATGGATAGGGGTTACTTCAAACCCAAACCCGACAATTGGCCCTTCAACCAACGGTCCGCGATGGCTTTCTTGGAGGCCTCGGTGGGCTTGCCTTCGATGATGAGCTCATCGATGCCCATGGGATCCACCGAGTGCACCCAGATCAAAGCGGTTCCTGGTTTGTTCGGAACGAAATCCACCTCGGCATTCCCGTAGGAATGGAAATCCAGGTGAGCCTTCTTTTTTGACGTCCAGAGTTTGGTGTGCAAGGCTTCACCCATGCGGTAGGGCTGATCACGTTCCTTGCGCGCCGCCTTGACCTGCGGCTTGGACTTGGGGCCTTCGATGGCGATTAGCAGGTCGAGCGTGCTGCGCGCAAAGTGGTAGGGCGGGGAAGCATTGATGGCCGCGATGACGGTGCCTACGCTCGGCTCGTCCTCGTCGAAGTGCTGGAGCGCGGTCATCTCGAGGGTCATGTCCCCTTCGAAATCCAGAAAGTGCACGATGTTCTGTTCGCCTTGCAGCACGAGTTCGCCACCCTTGATTTTAGGGACAGGGCTCTTTTCCGTGATGGGCTCGTAGGACTCTCGCTCTTCCTTCCACCAGCGGTTGTCTCGTTTGAAATCCTTGAGCGCCATCTTGTTATCAAACGAATATGTGATCCGCACGCGGCCCTTGCCCAACTCCTCGACCTTGCCGTGCAGCGAAGCAGCTAGACCCTTTTCCTTGAGTTGATTCTCAAAACCACTGCGGGCCAAGGTCAGCAGCAGCGGTTTGCGATGGGTGAGCCACTCGGTGGATTTCACGACCTTGCCGAGTTCCTTGAAGTCGATGTCTCGGCCCTTTCCGGCCACGCCATCGGCCAGGTCTTGGATGCTGGCGCCCACGGGAATACTCTCAAGAGCTCCACGCATGTCGCTGGCGAAGACCTCACCGTCTGCGAATTTCTTGGGCAGGGCGGCTTCCCACTTGGCGTCACCCGCCATCGCCAGGCAGTAACTCTCCAGCCATTCCACACCGAAGCGGTTGGCCTTCTTGTTGAAGTTCAAGGCCAGGAAGGCCATGGGCATGTCCGCGGCCGCCAATTCGGTCACGTTGTGTTTGGAGGAGGCTTTGACCGTCAGAACTCCATCTTTCCAGGCGCTGGGTTTGAGCACGGTCGCCTTGCCGTCGGTGACCCAACGCAGCTTTTTCTTGTTGGCAACCATCCACGTCATGAGCTTGTCCCGGGAGGCGATCAACTGTCGAACGCGCTCCCCGGCACGGGTCATGCGCTGCGTTGTCGCTTCATCCAAAGTGATGCCACGCAGGTCCTCCAGGGAAGCGAGGCCTTGCACCAGATGGCCTTGGCTGACCTGGTGCAGACCCAAGGCCAGGAGCTCCTGCCCCGTCCAGCCATCCATGGTGAGGGGGGCCTGGGCCGCGGTCTGCTCTGC
>JAAETM010000694.1 GCA_024228395.1 bacterium
ACTGGACCAGGCGGAAGGAGGCTCATCAGGACTTCCCCATGGACCCGCGTATGCGCAGCTGTTGAGGGACCTGGTGCAGGAACTTGGGGCTGGCCTCAAAGCGGACGCTGCCTGGCTGCGGGGCCTAAAAATGGATCGCGACCACCGCCTGGTTTTCCAGTTGCACCGTTTGCCCAAGCAGGCCCTACTGGCCACAGCCCTGCGTGTGGCGGCCAAGGAAGGCCTTGTGGCCCCCGGCTACTTGGGCAAGTAGTCACCCGCCAGGATCGAGTCTGCGATAGCACGCCCGAGGATGTTGGCGCCATTGTCGGTGAGGTGCACCTCCTTGGTGAAGACGCCCTCACGGGAAAACTCCATCCAGAGTTTGCGACCCTCTTCGATTTGAGCTGGGTCGGAACTGGCCAGCAGTTTTTCGGAGCGTCCTTCTTTGGCTTGTGTCTCAGCGGAGACTTTAGCGAAGGCCTGCTCCATCACCGCGCGTGCTTCGCAATAACCGGCACCTGTGTCTTGGGAGACCTTGAGCAAGATGCGACCCATGCGGTCCATGGAGTCCCACTGCAGTTGGCGGGAGCCGAACTTGTTCAGGTCGGTGCGATCCATCGCCTGACTGATCACCATGGTCTTGGCGCCATGGGCCTTGGCGATGGCGACGATGCTGGTCAGGTTGTTCCGAAACGAATCGAAGCCCACGTCGCTGGCGGTCGGATTGGAATAGGGATCCGGTGCACGCGGGTGGTAGTTCACGATCGCGAAGGCGTCGAGCACTTCAAAACGCGCCAGGTATCCGGTGAACTTCTTGCGCAGGGCACAGTACACGAGGCTCTTTTCCAGCAGTTGCTCGCCGGGGCTGGGCATGATCTCAGGCCAAATGGCACGCCAGTGGCTGTTGTCCGATTTGATCTCGCCACCCCGGTTGTACAGGGCGCAGCGCATGTCATTGATCGAGTGGTAGACCAGCACGAGGTCGGGCTCGAGGGCCACCCCCCGGAACGACAGGTTGATCAAACTTTCGAAAGTGCTGTAACCGAACACCCCGAAGTTGATGACCTCGATGTTCTTGCCGGTGGCTTCGGTCAGGTGAGCTTCCAGGCGCGCGGGCCATGTGTCCGCGTCCGTGTTCGGCGTGGTGCCGTGGGTGGAAGAGCCGCCCAGGCACAGGATGCGATAGACGCCTTCCGGTTTGGGGACCGCACGCAATGCACCGCGGTAGCCGGCCGCATTGTGGGTGGTTTGTTTGTTGGGGTGCCCGTGATCCACCTCGAGGTTGGGCTTGAGCGCGTAGGCCAGGTAGGGATGGCCGATGGACATGGCCTCTTCCTGAATGTTGTCGATCAACGGGCGGGTTGCGGACTTGGTGTACCCGGGTACGAGGCCCGCGCGCAGCACGATCTCCAGCCCGAGAAAGGTGACCATGAGGGTGGTCATGGTCAGCATCACAATGCTCCAGAAACCACGGCGTTTTTTGGGTTGGGGTTGGCTAGCGGGATTTTCAGAATCAGTGGGGGCGGTCATATGGAAAAGGTATCAAAGCTCGTGGGGGGGTGGCGGTCCAAAAGGAGCGCGGCGGGCAACTGTGGCGCAGGCTGACCCATGTTGCAGCAGATTTGCGACCGTCTCGGGGGGCTCAGTCCGTTTCGATGACCAGGCCACCCACGAAACCCGCCACGAAGTTGTAGACCAGGGCGTGCAGGAAGCCGGTGATGAAAGCCGCCAGGCCGTAGACGAGGGGCAGGAATAGGATCGCACCGGCGCCGATGAACACCGCAGGGATCCCGATGAAGGCGGCGGTGGAGACCGCGTCCTGTGCGCCGCTCGCCGCGTGGGCGGTGGAGCCGGCCGTGGCGAGCGTGGCGACCAGGGTGATGGGAATGCCCGCCAGCAGACCCATGAAGGCCCCCACGCATCCGAACATCTTCCCGGCGGTGAAAAGGCGAACGCGACGTATACGGATGGTTTTCATGGTTGCAACAGGGATGGGGAGCGACCGGCCCCTTTCATGTTGGCGGGACCCATTCCGATTGGAAAGGTCGCTTCCGATCCGATTCCCGTTGCTGGGAAGCGGGACGGTTCGCTCCGGCACGTCCGGGGCGGGGGGCCACACCCACTCCCTGCGGAATCACCTGCCTCTTACGATTGGATCGCGGTGCGCACGAGCGATTCCAGGTCGCTGGGGTCGACACTTTTTGCAGCGTTTTCCACGCGCTTGGTGGCGTCCTTCTCCGGGTAGCCGATGGACATGAGTGCCTGCACGGCATCTTCGATGTTGCCCTTGGCGTTGGTGCCGGTGGGGACCTGGCTCGCGCCGCTTCCAACCTGAAGGCCATCCGCCGCCAGGGATTGGGCCTTGTCTTTCAAGTCCAACAGAATCTGCTCGGCCGTCTTCTTGCCCACGCCTTTGATGCTCTGCAGGCGTTTCACATCGTCGCTAAGCACTGCGCCGAGGAAATCATCGCGGGACAATCCCGACAGAACGGCCAAGGCCATGTTTGGCCCTACACCGCGCACCTTGAGCAGCAAGCGGAACAGGTCACGCAGGCTTTCATCGGGGAAGCCAAAGAGAATCTGCGCGTCCTCG
>JAAETM010000695.1 GCA_024228395.1 bacterium
ATCTGCAATATCCACGGCGAGTCATCTTCTTCTGAGATGGCATCGGTCAGGGCGGTCTGGATGGCGTCACGCAGTTGCGTCATGAACTTTGGGGTGCGCGCCTCGGTACCTGCCGGGGTAAGTTTGAACATGGCACCGACACTGATTCCGTCCTCCAGCAGAAAGGTACGGCTTTCTGAATTGTATTCCGTCCATGGCAGGAGATCGGTAAAGGACGGTGGGCGTTCGTACAGCTGCTTGACCTGTCGGGTGGTCACCGGCGACTCGTTACCTTGATCTTCCAGCTTGGGGGCCAATGGTCCCTGCTTCATGAAACTCACCGTTTCTCACCGACAACCTGATCTAGAACTTCGCCAGGCAGGGCATATTCCACCTGCTCGTACATCGGAAATGCTGTCGCATAACCGGGTACTGGGGCATGCGCTTCACCTGCCAGATGCGGGAACACGTACATCACCAGCGTCGGGTTCGGCAGGCGAGGGAAGAGGACATCGATCTCGTTGAAGGCATCCCGGGTATAGCCCTGCAGGGCAGCCTCCCCCGCCATGATGGGACGGTTTCCCAACTCGTGGCGAATAACCTGCGGGTCGCGTGCATTCATCTCATGCATATGGCCCTCATAGACGGCCTTCATCGAAGGGCCGTCCTGGGGTAGCACGGCATCCTTGGTGCTGGCACAGCCGGCCAGTACCAGACTAATCAAGCCGAGTGCGGAGATAAGGATCAATGGATGGTTCATGGTTGAGTTTCCTGCCGGTGGTATCGAGATCGATGGGAAGTTCCCGATCGACGTGGATGGCGATGCGGGTGCCGGCCGGCACAAAGACCGCATCGAAGCTCTGGGACTGGCGCTCCTGGAGCCATTTAGTAACCTCTTCACTGCCACCGGAGATGGTCTTGCCCAGCACGAAGGTGCCGGTATCGCCGGTGACACTGCGGGTCACGCTGCCGGCGTCACTCACGACCGAGGTGGTCTCTGCACTCGCTGCCGCATCTGCGGCGGCCTGGATGGCCATCACACCAATCCGCTGAGTGAGAAACGCCGGAGCATTGGTCTTGCGCTCACCGGTGATACAGGGAATGCCCTGTTCGTCCGAGATCCAGCCCAGGGGCTTCTGTGCACCACCGCCCTGGTTACCCTGATCATCGCCGGAGATGGTGCGGATGGTGCCGTCATCAAATACGAAGGTGACCGAGTCGAGACGACCGGTGACACACGAGAGTGTCCAATCCCCGATGGCCGTCCCGCTCCACACCATGCCCTGCACACCAGGTACGGTCAGGCCATTCGCTGCCAGATTGTCCGCGCCCGTGATTATCTTGAAGGGCATAGGGTCTCGCACCTGTCCTTGTACCGGCACCCGACCGACCAGGGCGGTCATGGCGGTAGATCCGATAAGTGTGGCGTTACGCGGCACTGTGTAAACGGGCCGGACAGTATTCAACGACTCAGTGAAGTTGCCGGTCTTTTCACTAGCCGATTTCAGTGCGCCACTGGTGGTCTGGCCCACCCGGCGCAACAGTCTATTTGTACCCAATGGGGTTGTATCACTGTCGAGGGCATCCAGCGGATCGATCCAAATTAGAGTTTCTGCTGGAATGGCGCCATTCCCAACACCATCGAGGCCCAATCCCACGGGGATGTCATTACCACCCTGAGTAGGGGCTTTTCGGGAGAGTGAATGTGAAAGCGCATCTACGCGTGCCGTCAGGGATGAGAGCACTCCAGAATCTATCCGGTTGCGTGCGTCCTGGTCTTTTTCATGGGAGAGCAGCTCACGTTTGACCCTGGTCGTGACGTTCTCCTCGATCTGGTGGCGGTTGGCCAGCAGATCACGATTCTCTTTGCGCAGCTGGTCATTGTCCTTACGTAACGCTTTTACTTCCGAGGTCATGGCAGCTACGTTGGCCGTCAAGGTCTTGATGGTATCGGCTGGGCTATCTGCGTCCGGTGCCGGTGACTGAGGCACGTTCTTCATGACGAGCGCATCGTTCTGCTCGCCGGTACAGGACTTCATGGTGACAAAGGCCAGCATCAGCACCACGGCGCCAGCGAGCAGGGGTAAGAGTCGGTTAGAGGTTGCAATAGCCATAGTAATACCTAGCGCGAGACTTCAAACGGTCGGGCCGAGATCAGGTAGACGGCCGTGGTGTCGGCTGCATCGCCCTTGGGTAACAGGCGATGATGCTGAAAGGACGCGGTCAGCCAGGCGCCCCGCAGGTTGCGCGGATCAAGAGTCTGGGCTTGGTTGGTTCGGTTGGTAATTTTGACAGCCGTGACATAGATGCCGTTGCTGTGCCATGCCACCAATGGGGTCGCCTCGACCCCGCCGCCATGGAGCAGATCGACGGGATCTCTTCTGACTGGGACGCGGACAATGCCGGGGCGGTCTATGAGCAGACGAGACGGCGCGTAGAGTTGTTGGGCCGCGAAGCAGGTCAGCTGGATATAGTCTGGCCGATCCAGTCCCACCTCATTACTGGCAGTGGCACTATCCTTGGTCGTTCCATCGTTACCAGTGACATAGATTTGAATAGGGTGGCTTGCCCCACCCTCCTTGGCGGCCGTGACATCAAACAGGTAGATGCGGCCGCTATCGAGTTCACGCACCATGAGCCGGTTCGACCCAAAGGGCGCATGCGCCAACAGATAGACCGTTCCGTTGACACTCTGTGTACGCAGCAGTGCTTGAACTGGTGCCGGTACCCCCACCTTCACCGAGGTAGGAAATTCGATCCGCTGTTCCTGGCCGACTGTAAGTTCCAATCGGATCGGCGCCTTCTTCCACTCGATCCGCTCGGGTGTTTCGGTCTCGGCATGGCCCAGCGACTGCAGCAATAATAGAGCTACACCCAGCCAGATGACGATAGCTTGATTGAAGGTATTGGTTTCTCGCATACGTTGCCCTTCTTCCGTTATTTTTCTTGCTCGGTGGTTACACCAAGTTCCGACTCATTCAGCCGACGCGGCCCCTCGCTGGCAAAACCATCCAGCGCTAGTCCCCAGGGGTTCGCTTCCGGATCTACAGAGAGACTCACGACCCGCAGGGGATAACGAATGGCGATCTTCTTCACGGTCATGCCCTTCACCGACTCGAACAGATCCAGATCCAGCCAGACCACCCAAACCCCGGGTGCGAGCACATCGATGCGGCGTTCTTCATAGCCGTGCCCTGCAATCTCGTGCACACCCCGTACCCGGTAGGCCAGCTCACCCTGCCGCCCTTTCAGTTCCATGTCCGCCATGAGTTCCGCCCGATAACGTGGGGTCACATACGGTGAGATCAGGAAGATGGCCTTGCCATAGTCCTTCGCACCGTCTTCCGGCCAACGATTGAGCTGCTGAAAGATGTAGAAGGCAAAGGCATACACATTGGCCGCAGGGACTTCATTGACCGACAGTGTCGCCCCAGACCGCAGATCCGGGGGCACATGTACGGTCAGTTGCTTCGGCGCCTGACTCCAGCCGAACCAGAGCGCCAGTATCACGATGAATTGGGTACCGATAACCACCCACAGCGAGCGCAGGTGGGCACGGACGTTATCGATCTCGGTACGGTAGCGTCGCATACTCTGTCCTCCCGATGTCCCAGGATCCGCTACGCCGGATGAACGGCGAATGACGCAAACCATGCTCTGATAACCAGATGGCGATCCGTTGCTGATAGTAGCCATCCGGGCGACCCCGCTTCAGGCGCGGGAACCGGCCCGCCGTCACGAGCTCGGTAGCGCCCACACCGACGCCGGCCAAGCCGAACCCCATGGTGACCGCGCCCATCAACCCCGCCAAGAGGAGGCTAACGGGTAACCAAACGAGCGCGGCCACACCTACGATGATGCCCAGTTCCGACGACGAGCAACCTTTGAAGATCGTCGGCTCAACATTGAGCCGGTCGGCCAGAATGTCATCACGATCAGACATCGGTTAGATGACGCCCGCAGCTTCGGTCAGTAGGTAGCTGGCAAAGATCAGCACAATCGCACCGACAATGCCCAACACCCCGACCTCGGCCCACTCGGCCTTGCCTTGACGGGCCTCGTTGAACTTGGCAAATCCGAGATAGGCGACCCACAGGAAGCCGAGTACGGCGATCGCCAGCCCCAGCACCAGTCCGCCATCCTTGATGTAACCCGAAATAAGCGCGATCCAGTCACCGGCCGCCGGGGCCGTACTGGGTGGGACCGGGGTCGGCAACGCTGCCCACACCGATTGATACGCAAACATCGCCAACAGCCCAATTGCTGCTGTTCCTTTTTTGATTGTCTTCATCATTACTTTCTCTCCGAGGTAACGGGGGTTGCCCCCTGTTGTGGATACCGGGGACGTCCCCGAACTGATGCGGTACCGACCCATGGCCATTACCGCAGATAAAAACCCAACACCATGAGCACGATGCTGGCACGCAGCGTGTTCCAAACCACATCGAACAAAACGACTTGCCCGTTCTGCCAGGCGCGGAAAGTGCCCAGCGTTACCCAAATG
>JAAETM010000696.1 GCA_024228395.1 bacterium
CCAAGGGTGCGGAGGGCCTGCTTGAAACCGACCTCAATCTTGAAGCGATATCCATACAGCTTGAGAATCGAGAGTGGTTCCATGTGGATGTCGGTACACATGAGAATGATTTGGCCGCGCGTTGGGTGGTCCACCAGGACAAAGCGAACGAGAGCGCCGATGGGGCGCCACAACAGATTGACGCAATGACAAGAGAGCGAGACACCCTGTTCCCATAGACCGGGCTTGGGACTGCTACAAAGGATTCCTTGTCCTTGAGTAGATCCCGAAGTTTCACCTTGCCTCCATAGAGTTTTGGGTGGACGCGTTCCGGCTTTGCAGGGGAGGTGGGCACGTGCCACGCTACGGTGTTCTTGCAGGCGCGTGTGACCAAGTGGTGTCCAGCCTCGACCAAGGCAGCATGACCTTGCGATTGGCGTAGTATGCGTCAGCGACCAAGATGGTGGGAGCTTCCGACTCTCTAGCCCGGATATTTCATGAACACGCACCCCAGGCTTCGCAAACGGGCCCCTTCGGGCCCCTCTCGCTCCCTGACAGGACTTTCCGAATTTTGCCTTCCTCGACAATGCCACCGCATTGCCTGCGGGGTCAAAATCCAC
>JAAETM010000697.1 GCA_024228395.1 bacterium
CCGAACCACCACAGGAGCGCGATGAATAGTGGAAGCGCGAGCCAAGCCACGCGCTTGAAGAAGACGTTCAGCGAACCGTCGCGCACTGCTCGCCAAGCTTGGAACAGAAGGTCAATCCCGAGTGCGGCGAACAAGAGACAAGCGTAGTTGAACTTAGTAAAAAAGCAGACGCACAGCCAGCAGCCGGCCGCGAGGTCGCGCAGCAACAATCGCTTGCCCTCAACGCTCGCAGCATCACGCCGCAGCCAAGCTCGCAAGCAGAAGATCTGCGCAGTGAGAAAACCTGTTTCGAGAAACAGCGTGCCCGAGACGCCAAAAGCAAGTGGGCAAAGTGCGCCAAAGGCCAGAGCGCCGAAGAGGATCTTGGTTTCGGTCGCGGCCCGCGGCCAAGCGAGATCGGGTGCCCCGCGACGCAGGCTCCGAACAACTTCGAAGGCGAGTAGAAACAGCCCGAAGAGTCCGAAGCAGAACAGCAAGCGGGACGCGGCCCGCGTAACGAGCTCCGAAAATCCGAACAGCTTCTGAGCGAAGGCCAGATAGAGCGGAACCGCAAAAGGATATTGCTGGCAGTCCGAGACGAGCACCTGGACCCCACCACGCAACCCGTCCGTTTCGCTCTCCGCCAGGATTCTCGCCGCTGGCAAGGCCGCGTTCATGGACTCATCCCAACCCCAGGAGTGGTCCGGCTGGAATGGTACCGTCCAAAAGAGCGCGAGGAAGAGCACGGTGAGTAGCCCCGCTATCAGGTTCGACCGAATCATGGAACACGATTGTAGTGGCCCACCTCATCTTCGCACGATTAATCCTTGCATTCCAACATGACTCCAAAACAACCGGCACGACCTCACGGGGTAGCGCCCAACCCTGATTTGCTCCCCATGTCAGAGATCCCCCACAACGACGGCCGATAGTGAATAGATGTTTCAAGGGGGCGCCGGGTGGTCCCGGGTCGTCACCTCCCCGGGGCTCCCACAGATCCGGACGTGCGCGCTTGGCGCATCCGGCTCCTCAGATTCATGGGTTCGCTACGTTGCGGGGAACGACCGAGTGGATGGCGTGAGCTGGAGGCAGTGCGTACCGCTCGTGAAAGAGGCTCCACCAATCCCAACTCTTGGCGCACGCGGCGCGTGAGCGTCGTCGCGGCCATTTCATCCAGACATTCCTCATGCCCCTGCGAAACTTCTGCAACGCCACCGAGTTCCCGGTGATGCCATAGTAGGCGCAATGTAAGTGTTCACGGGGCGAAATCGCCGTTTTAGCAGCCCTCAGGCGGGGTTCTGAGTGGCCACGAGCCGGCATACCCTTCCCCAACAGCTTCGGCAAGTGGGCCCCGTGCAGTACCGCGGTGGTGACTTCCCCAATAAAGTCATGCAGGTTTCGGCCCGTCTTTTTCAGCGTAACCGAGACTGTCTGCATTCTCTCGACGAAGCGACTCCCACGCTCACTTTGGGTTCCGAGGCTTGTCTTCCGAAAAATGACGGCTGGCCGAATCGCGCGCTCGGCGATGTTGTTCGTCGGCTCGACATTCTCTGTCTCGATGAACGTCCACATCGCTGGCTCCGTTCTCAGAATACCGCGGCACATGCCTGGGGTTTCGTAGCCTGTACTGTGAG
>JAAETM010000698.1 GCA_024228395.1 bacterium
AGGCCCCGGCCTGGGCGGCTGTGGTAGGAATCGAGCAACCGATCCAGGAGGTCCAACAGCCGCCGCTCGCGGAAGCGACGTTGGAGGGCGCGCCGCAGAAGATCATGATCTACCGAGTCGTAGTACTTGGCGATGTCGACCTTAAGAAAGCACTCGGCATGGGCCACATGCTGGGCCGCTCGGTTCAGAGCGGAGTGCTGGCCTAGACCAGCCCTGCAAGCGTAGCTCCGGTGGATCGCTCCCCGATCAAAGGTTTCCCCGGTCGCGGCAATGATGGCGTGGTGTACCACCCGGTCTTGGAAACTGGGGGCGTGAATGATACGGGTCTTGGGATCGCGGATAGGAAAACTCTGATACGAACCGAACCGATAACTTCCCTCGCGTAGCTGGCTCCCGACATGGGCCACACGCTCGGGCAGGGAGTCGATGAACCCAGCCACCTCGCTCCGTTCACGTTTGCCCTTGGCGGCGCGATAGGCGGCGGCGCTGAGGGCGCTGGCCGTGTGAATACTGTCGAACAAGCCCCCGATGCGCTTCATTTCCCAGGATTTAAGATCGCCAGAAGGCGTTGGGCGTAGTTCTCCACGCGCGCTTCCCCAACACCGGGGATCTTGGCGATGTCTGCGGAGGTCTTGGCTCCATCGCGTGCCATAGCCGCCAATTGGGCATTGGTAAAGATGGCATATACCGGTACTCCCTCTATGCCCGCGATTTTCTTGCGCTCCTCTCGCAAGCGAGAGAACAGGGCAAAGTCCTGCTCCGAAAGCTCATTCTTGTAGTCGACCTTGGGGGCTTTTGACGGGGCGGTCGGAGCGCTGGACGCTAGAGTTTGCACGACAAACAGCAGCATGGAAGCGCCGTTCGCTGTGGCCACGTGATGGGAAACTGAGGCGACCTTGTGGCTGGCGAGGAATGCATTTAGATCCTCCAGCTCCTCGGGAGCGGGTAGGGGGTATTGGAAGAGGCGATAGTTCATTGGATTTGGGGTTTGGGCGTCGTGCGCGGGTCGGGTTGGGTGAGTCAGTCAACCCCCACTTGCCCTGGGCCGCTGCGGGGCCCGCCTACGACTCTGCGCTCGTCGTCCCTCCTCGCTTCTCGTCTTCGGCTAACCCCTCCGCTCTGTCTGGCTGGCCGGGGTCCGGACCGGGAAGCAGACAGACCCGGAAGCCGATGTCCCAGTAGCGGTAGCTGGCCCTGAACCAGTAGCGGTAGGCCGAGCGGCAGACCCAGGCCGGAGAGTTCCAGGAGCCGCCCCGCAGCACGCGGTCGGAGTCATCCCCGGTGTGAGCCCAATGCCATTCTTCGACACCTTTCCTGAGCGCCCCGGTCCCCGTTTCCACACCCCGGTCCCGGTAAGCGTCCGTGTCATAGACATCCAAGGCCCACTCGAAGACGTTCCCGTGCATGTCCAATAGGTCAAACTCGTTCCCCTTAAGGCCGCCCACCGGATGAGTCCCCCCCTCGCCCAAATCTTCGCCAAACCACCCGGCCTCACGCAAAGCTGCTTCGCCATCGCCACTGTGATACTCCGTTGTGGTCCCTGCTCGACACGCGTATTCCCACTCGGTCTCTGTGGGCAGGTCCGCATGCGCTTCGGTCGCAGGCCACAGCCCCTGCCCATTCAACCACTTGCAATAGGACCGCGCCTCCCACCAGGAGAGACTCTCGGCAGGATTGCGATCACCGGAATAGTGGTTCGAGTGGTGCGACCTCAACTCGAGCTCTTTTTGGTTGTTTTTAAACCACTTTCCATACTCGTCCGTCTCTGTCCACAATCGGAACTGCGCTTGGGTCACCGG
>JAAETM010000699.1 GCA_024228395.1 bacterium
CAACGCGATCGCCATCATGCCAGCTTGGTACAAGCAAAATGGAAAACGAACAGTCATCGCCTGCCCGCCACGGATCCACTAATATAAAGCACCACTCCACCCGCGATCAGGGTGATATAAAAGGGTTCCACATCGAACCCGCCACGCCACGACAACACGCTATCGAGAGAACCCAGGATAATCGCAACCACGCCCAGCAGTCGGGTAGCCACGCCTTTTCGATCACCGCTGTCTTCAACATCGGGGTTCGAATTCGTTTCAGTTTTCTGCACTATGCCTGCTCTCTCCTGTCGGCCGTTGTTTGCGCCGGAGTAGCACTTCTGACCCACCAGAACTGGATCGCGAGTAGCAGCAATACGACGATTACCGCTGCAATAGCGGGCCCGGTGCCAGTGTCCGGTTTCAGCAACAACCAGTACCAGGTCGTCATCGTATGGCGAGACCCCTGTTCGCTGTTGCTGCCGTCCCAGGCGGCAAAGGCGATGGGGATGAACTCACCATCGCTAAACTCGATGTCCTTTTCCGAATCGGCCGGTTTGCGGGGTCGGGTCATGAGCACCTTCCAGGTGCCATTTTCGTAAATCCCCCTGGCCTCGATACCCGATGCCGCCGCATCACGTATTTCGATCTCGGTAAATCCCATCGCGTTGTAAAGCTTGACGCTTTCCGGGGTTTCAGTCGTCCCGCTTTTCCACTGCCACATGTTCACCGGGTGGGATACGTCCCCCATGCCAAAGTAGGGTTTTTCGGACCCCTCGGGGATAACTACCGGCAGCTGGATCGCAATCGAGTCCTGCGCGAGTTCGGGATCCGAGATTTCCCCGGCGGTTTCATCTCCCGGAATACTCCGGGTACGGTCATCCCACTCCAGCAGGATGGCGATAGTTCCCTCGTTGAAAGCAGCCCGTGCGGTGACGGTGTCGTTGGACGGTGTGAAGAAACGTTCCTTGCCGACAATCTGGGGCACCAGGAAAAAGGTCGTGGGGGTCGTCTGCTCCCATTGCGGATCGTCCGGGGAACCCGGCAGCGGGCCTTCGAACTTTTCCGCCTTGACCACGGTATTTTCCGGCGCTACCACCTTGTCCGTCTTGGCCAGGGAATTCACGTAGTTGGCCACGTGCCAGCGATCCTCCACGCTCAGGACCTTGTCGCTGGCCGGATCGCCGAAGGCCGGCATCTGCGTACTCGGGATGCCAGTGCTGATTCGGGCAAAAATATCTTTCGGGTCGTTGCTGGCACGAAATGTCCAAGGCTTGGTCAGGTTTCTGGGCCAGGTGCGAAACCCGGAGTCGTCTTTCAATCCCTTGGCGGCGTCACCCTTGCCTTCCTTGCCGTGGCATTCGACGCAACGGTCGTCTTCGAGAAAAAGTTCCTTTCCCCTGGCAATGCTCTCGGGGGACGATTCAATCCGGGTGCCGTAATCCATATCCGCTCCCAGGGGTTCCTCCTCGAGACCGGCCAGGGTCTTGATGTACCACACCAGGTCCCACATTTCCTGCTCCGATAACACATCGCTCCAGCCAGGCATGGCGGTTCCCGGCATGCCGTCGCGGATCATGCGGAACATGTTGTCGTCATTGGCAAAGTCATCGTCGAAGGCGGTAGTCTTGATCTTGTACTGGGCCGCGGTGAAGTCCCGCGGCGGTGGATTCAGGCGTTCCGCCGCAGCGCCTTCCCCATCTCCTTCCTCTCCATGACACCAGACGCAACGCTGGGCATAGATCCGCTCGCCGTTTTCCGCGTCTCCGGGTTTGGCGCAGGCCGGCCCCGCGAACCACAGGAATATCGTTATTAGCGGTATTATTAGCCTTTTCACTATTCGTGCTCCCACGACCGCGGCTGGTAACCCGTATAGTCATACAGGTAGAGGATGACTTTCCATATCTCTTCCTCGCTGAGGAAATCCTGCCAAACCGGCATCGACGATATCCACGGGGTCGCCTCCTTGGGAAGTCCGGGGCCACCCGTGGCAATACGCCAGAACAGGAATGACTCCTGTAGTTGTGCGATTGTGCCGACATCGGTGAAATTCAACGGCACCGGGTTCAGCCCCTGGGCGTAAGGCCCCTTGCCGTCCAGTTTGTCGCCGTGACAATACTGGCAATTGCGAATGTAGACATCGCCACCCTCGCGCACCAATTGCTCGAATTTTTCCGGATCTTCTTTCTCAAATTTACGGTAGGGGTTCTCGAGACTCAAAAGATCGTAACGCTTGCCAAAAGCCTTCAGCGACGAGGGCGGCGCGGGATGAATGGTGCGCAGCTCTACCGGCGCATCGAAACTGGGCAGCATCTTGTAATATGTAGCGGCGCCGGCCAGCAGCGGCACGATAACGAAGACGATGTTGCGCACGGTTTTTCGGCCCGGATCATCCACCAATGACTTGATCGGGGCGACCAGTTCCTGCGCGCTTTCCTCGGTGAAGGTGAATACCATGAAAACCCCCGCCACCACGAAAAACATGTACATGGTGAGCAGACTGGCGGGTATCAGCTGACCCAGCACCACATCGAATACCAGGATAAAACCAAGGTAAATGCCGATAATGACCAATATGGCCTGCAGTAAACGCGGTATCTTGAGTTTCGTGTCCGACATTTATTTCAACCCCGCCAGGTAGTCCACAATCAGGTCCAGTTCCTGCGCGCTCAACTGGGCGGCATAAACGGGTGGCATCAGGTTGGGCATGTAACCGTCCGAGATATCGGCATTCGGTTCCAGGATGGCGCGGCGCAGGAAATCGCTATCGCGAAGCGCGCCGATGCCGCTTAAATCCGGTCCTATGGCTCCAACCTGGCTGCTGAACTTGTGACAGGCACCGCAACCGTGTTGAATCATGAGCGCTTCACCGTCAGCCTCGGCCTGTGGCGTGGCGTCCGCGGGGGTTTCCGGTTTCACGACCTGACCGGATTCGCCGGAGCCACCCACCGACGCCTGCATGTACGCTACCAGCAATTCGAGTTCCTGTGCGTAGAGCTGGGCGCCATAGGTTGTGGGCATCAGGTTGGGCGGATAACCCTCGGCAACCTCCGCATTCGGCTCGAGGATGGCGCGGCGCAGATAGTCACTGTCCCGCGATGCCCCGATGGCGCTGAGGTCGGGCCCCACCGCGCCGGTCTGCCCGGCAATTACGTGGCAGGCGCCGCAACCGTAACCGGCGACGATCTCCTCGGCGGTGCCCAGCGGCCCCGCTTTAGCCGGTGCAGCTTGTACGGTATCCGTGACCGGCGCACCCGTCGGGATTTCAACCGTTACCTCGGCGCCGCCCAGGTCCTGCAAATAAGCGATTACCGCGCTGATTTCAGCCTCTGACAGGTCGATAGCGCCCCCGGTTACATTCGGCATGGGGCTCTCGCTGTCGTTGCTTCCAGCCTTACCGAAACCAGCCACCACGTAAACCGAGGGCTGCAGCATGGATTCCAGAATATAGGATTCCAGGTCGGTGGCCTCTCCCTTGTACCTGGAATCCTGCAGGCGTTCCGGTGTTGTCGTCACCAGTTTCTCGAGCAGCGGAGCGCGCCCGCCGACCGCGTTGTGACACAGCATGCAGGTTCCTTTGCCGTTGATGATTTTCTCACCTACGGCGACAAATTGCTCCATCGTCATGGAACCCAGATCCAGCTTTTCCTCGACCGGCGGCGGAGCGGGTTGAATCTCCGGAATGCCGTAGTTCGAATAAAGCGAAAACAACGCGATCAGCAACAGGCTGAAGAGGGTTACCTTGAGGAAGTTCTTCATCCCTGAACATCCTTCCAGTAACCGCTTGCGTCGGTTTTCCGGGTGCTGATCTGGCTAAGCCAGAATATAAAAATCACCATGGCCATGAACAAGATGGTGCCAGCAGATACCACGTTAGCGGCATAACCCAGGGTCGGCGTATAGGCATCGGGCGAGGCGTCGCGGAATACGTTGGTCACATGCCAGTGCTGACGAATACCGGATCTGATGTATCCCATCAAACCCATCAGCCAGGTGAAGGCCACCGCCAGTATGAACAGTGCATACTGGGAGCGATCGGACACCCGGCCCCAATGCAGCGGCGCGACTTGCTTCGCGCCCTTGTACATGAAACCGTCTATCGCGGTGCTGGCGACGATAATGGTCAGCGTAGTGAGTACCTGGGGAATCGAAGCCGCCACCTTGTACACGGTATTGGTAAAATATCCGTGATAAATGCCGAGGAACAGGATGTTTAGGATACCGGCGGTGAACAACGCGAACTGGGCGGCGTTGCCCGCGCTGGCCCAGGAAACCGTGGCGATCTTGTTGGCACGGCGATAAATCAGGAAACTCACGGTGGTAAACAGGATCATGATATTCACCGCGGTATTTTTCGCCGGCATGATTCCAAGGGGCCCAAGGTACTTGTGATAAGGACCGCCCAGGGATTTCAGTTCCTCATTGGTCAACACCAGGGTATGGGGCGTAAACCAGACCAGGAAGGCGCCGATTATCACCACCGCGAGATACTTGATATACCGGTTATACCGGTGGGCGCCGTCGCTGCGGCCCATACCGCACCACAGGTAGTAGTTGGCGGAGAGGAACAGGGTACCGATCAGCACCGCCTGGATGATAAACAGCCACGCGAATATCCCGCCCATCAGGGTAATCCCCATCTGCTGGCTGTATGCGTAAATCTCGGCGGTCAGGTAATAGCCGGCGAAGGGTAACGGTAGCAGCGCGGATATGGCGATGAAGTTCGCGTTATATCCCATCCAGTCGTAGTGCGCGCGTTGCTCCGATTTGGTGGAGCTGAGAAACTTGAACGCCGC
>JAAETM010000700.1 GCA_024228395.1 bacterium
GAACCGCAGGTTTTGCCTGCGGTTCGGGCCGAAGTGTGTGAAAGTGGACCTGGTTCGGTCTCTGGGTTCGGTATTCGGGTGATTGATTCTCGCAAAGGATCCGCGCGGGTGTCCCCTGGCATGGCATGCCTAGAGAATCCAATCCGAGATGGGCTTGGCCCTGGGCGCGAACGTCAGGCGGATCTCCTCCGCATCTTGGATCAAAGCAGCTTTCGACCAAATGGACTCCAGTCCACGGCTGCGGCGTTCCAAGTGTTTGCGCAGGAAGGGCGAGGCTTTGCTCCATGACTTTGTGGAGTAAATGGTACAGAGAAACAGAAGGTAGAAGGCGTCCAAGCAAACAGCCCTGGGAGTCCATTTCGAATCGGGGCAGCCCGCTTTGAGTTTGCCCTCAGGTGTGCGAACCAACGCGGACAGCAAGGCGATCGCTCGCTTGTTTCTAGACAACATGTGCAGAGTATTCGCCACATTGTAAGTCGCCACGGGGCAACCCGGACACAGCTTCAAGGCGCGCTCAAAATAGGGTAGCGCCTCCTTGTACTGAAAGTCCTCGTGCAGAACAAGGCCTTCCGTTACAAGGTCCATGTGCTCATCGTAGGGGTCCTTCATCCGACTGACGATACGGGATAAGGCCTGCTTTTCACCCATCACTTCATTCGCAGCCTTTACCCTGAACACCCAACGGCCCGTTTTTGAGTCCCCGACAATGTCCAATGAGCGCATTGAGGGACTAAGTGCGCAGTACCGACTCGGTACTATCCGCGGACCAAACTCAAGGTCGCGGGCTAGCGCCCTATGGTCCCAATACCAAATCCTGCCCTTCTTGTCGCCACCGCGCCGCCGATCCCCTCCCCCGGAAGCCCCGTTTGGCTGCCAATTGCCTACAAACCACCCCATGCTCGCCCCCGCACGCCACCTCGCTTCCCCCCGCTCTCCCGAAGCTGCCCCTTTGGGACCCGATTGATGTGCGGCAAGTTCGTTGCCAGCGCCTTCCTCAGCCAAATTATTGTTAGAATTTTCGGCTCCTCAGAGGAATCAGTGGGTAGTTTTCGGTCGGAAAGCCAAGGATGATCGCCCGCGACGACCAAGGCCGTGGACAGCTAACGCAGCATGGAAAGCTCCCTGGCTTTGATGGGCCGGACTTTCCCACCCCGCTACCTGACCACAGCCTTGTTCATCGCTCGGGTCTGGAATCAGCGTCTGGTAGCTGTAGTTGACGCTGAGCAGAGGCGGTAAC
>JAAETM010000701.1 GCA_024228395.1 bacterium
CGGGGGTGCCTCCGACGGAGTTTTGGTAGTGGGCCAGTTCGTTCGGCGAGCTTTTGCTCGTTGACGATCAGGACGCCGGTGACGGCGTCAGAGTGGTCTCCTGGGTGTTTCGTGAGGGAGTGCAGGACCCCGTCGGCGCCCATCTCGAGGGGGCTAGCTCAAAGCTGGCCCAGGAATGACGCCATTGGTATTCGCGGACGAAAAGTGTGACCCAGGTGCCGGATGCCACACGCTTGAAACCACTTTCCGAGGGGGACCGAATCAGTCACTAAAGCAATTCGGCCAGGTAAAGGGGATGGGTTCTCAACCGATACTGCAGCCGCTCTCCTCCGGGCAACCCGACCTCCAAATCCTCGACCCCGCCGGGGGTGGAAGCAAGTCGAATGCCCACCTTGCCTGCGGACGCGGCCAGGAATTGGTGTAGGGACTTGAGCGATCCCGTTGCCCCAGCTTTGACCTCTACCGGCAAGACACAATCGCTGGTCGGCAGTAGGTAGTCCACCTCTGCGGCGGATCCGCTCTTAGACTCGCGGGTCCAGAAGAACAGGTCTCTTGACCTTTGGGCGTTTTGCGCAAGAAGCTGAATCCCGACAAAGCACTCGGCGATGCGTCCCTCCAGCAAGGCCTCGACCGGCTCCGATGCAAGGTGTTTTGCTTGCACTTGAAGCTGTGCGAGCGCCAGCCCCATGTCGAGGGGAAGCAGCTTGTGGGCAGCTCTCGTGCGTGGGAGCAGGGGGATTTGATGATGATACGTGGGGCGTACGCGATGCAGCACCATGGCCTTTTCCAAGAGTTGCAAGGCCTCTGCGATCGCTCGATCCGATATCCCCGGGGCTAGGTTGCGTACCTTAAAGCGGCTTCCCCAAAAGCGGGGGGCAGCGGCGAGCACAGCCTGCAACGTGTGTGTGCCAGAGTTCACTCCGTACTTGAGTAGATCCTCAAGATAGGCCTGCTGCAGGGAATCGTGCACATGACCCACTTCCACCAAGCAGCGTTTGGCATGCCATACGGCGACGGCTTCGGGCATGCCCCCTACAAGCAAGAAAGTTCGAAAACGTCCCATGGCTAATTCGTGCAGACCTGGCGGAATTCCATCTGGATTTGCAAAG
>JAAETM010000702.1 GCA_024228395.1 bacterium
GACCCCGGGAGATCAGGGCTGATGATCGAGGCCTTCAATGCCGCCTGGGTGTAGCTTTCGTGCAGACTGCCCTTGGCTTTTTGGGTCGCGTCGCGCATCTCCAGCAGGAAATCGCTGACCGGGCTGCCGGGCTTGACGAGGTTGGATAGATCACTGACAAATGATTCGTTGCGAGCAGACAGAATGTCCTCGCCCAACAAGCTCAAGGCCTTTTGGCGCGGCGCCATTTCAGCATCTGAGGGTTTGGTCACATTTCCATTGTTCACATTCCCAGCCGTGACTCCGGAGGATTCGGATTTTCCGGGTCCACTTGTGAATCCAGGCTCCCCTGCGGTGGATGCCAAAATGGTTGGGCCCCCAAGGTTATCTTCCAGGTGCTGCATTATGTTGGCCATGCTGCGACGCATGTCTTCCAAGGTCATGTGGCCGGTGGAAAGAGCGTTGCGCAAACGTTCCATGTGTCTATTGAACTGCTCGCGGGCGTTGTGGACGACTTCCGTTTCAGCCCCACGGCTCACGGAGTACATCTCCTCCAGGCGCTGCATGACGTTCTTCTCGATTGCATTCAAGCGCTCCGTCGAATGGTTGATTTCGACGGTTGTGGACAGGCCTCCAGGGCCGGCATTGGCTCCAACACTGGCATTGCTTCCACCTGCGCTTTGTGTCTCATTGGCACCCTGCATGGACACGAGTCCAAGTGCTTCACGCACACCATCGCGTACCAAATTGCTTGTGTTCTCAATGCCCCTTGCCAGGTCTTCCCCCTGCATGCCATTGGCCATGGCGTCCCGAAGTCGGGTTATGTGATCGCGGAATGCGGAACGCACATCGGCCAGGTCCAATCCAGATTCGGCGGCATTGGATTCCAGCAGACTCAACCGCTCTTCCATGTGCGCTGCGTAGCGCTCAAGTCGCTCGGAAGGGCTAAGGCTAAGCTGGCCAGTGGTGACCGCATTGCCCGCGCCGGTTTGGATCGACAGGGTCCCACCATTGCTCGTTGCATCGGTCGGGGCCTGGAGTTTCGATTGGGACATTGCCTGGGCTTGCATCGCCTGGGCTTGGCTGCTTGAGGAAGAGATCTTCATGGTTCTTCTATCGACATCCACGGGCATTGCCCCATTAGAAAGCCATTCCCAAGCACGAACTGCTCTTACCCCATCACTGACAAGGACTTACACACCCCGATAGGGGGAACATGAAAATCATGCACGCTGCGCCCGGAAAGACTTTCCGGCCCCGTCTAGGACCCTGCTTCTGATCCCGTTCGAAAACGCCGATTTTGGAGCTGGTACCTCCATCCCAAGCCCACGCGTGGCCGGTTAGGGGGTACCAAGAGGGTGGCTTTCCTGGGTGACTTCGGCGCCTTCGCGCTTCACAATGCCCCCATGGATCCCATCGCCCTGCAAGAAGCCCTATCCAAGCGACTCAACAGATTGAAATTCGCAGATCCTGTCGATCGGATTTACAACCCCTTGGAATACGCCCGCGCAAGCAGCGAGATGTATTTGGATCGCTACTTCCGTCCCGGCGTCGAGGCTCTCTGGTTGGGCATGAACCCCGGTCCTTGGGGCATGGCACAAACGGGTATTCCTTTTGGGGAGATCGCAGCCGCCCGCGACTGGTTGGGTTTGCAAGGCCCCGTTGGCAAGCCCAAGAACGAACACCCGAAAAGACCGATCCAGGGCTACGACTGTCCACGCAGTGAAGTGAGTGGGAGGCGGGTTTGGAACTGGGCACAATCGCGCTACAGCAAACCCGGCGCTTTCTTCGACCAGTTTTTTGTTTGGAATTACTGCCCGTTGGTCTTCATGGAAGCCAGTGGCAAGAATCGTACGCCGGACAAGCTTCCCGCCGAGGAGCGCAATCGGTTGTTCAAACTTTGCGACCAATCCCTGCGGGACCTGGTGGACCTGCTGCAACCCGAGCGCATCATTGGTGTCGGCCGCTTTGCTACCGACCGCGCAAAGGTCGCCCTGAAGGACGCTGAACTCCCGATCCATACCGTTTTGCATCCTAGCCCCGCAAACCCCATGGCCAACCGTGGCTGGGCCGAGCAAGCGGAGAAGCAACTCAAAGCCATGGGCATTCGACTGCCCGCCAGATAATCACCCATGTCCTCCAGATTCAACTGCTTGGCCATCTCGTTGGCCATCTTTCTGTTGTTCGTTTGGCGCTTCCAATTCCTGTGCGACGATGGTTATATCTCTTTTCGATATGCCTACAACTTGGCTGTAGGAAACGGCCTTGTTTACAACCCGAGTGTCACCCCTCCGGTTGAGGGTTATACCGAGTTCCTCTGGGTCCTCCTTCTGGCCGCAGGTCAGCGCATTGGACTGTCGCCAGAGTTCCTCTCCCAAGTGCTCACCATCGGGGCAGGAACGACGCTTCTCGTTCGGGTGCACGCCAGCGCCCAACGGCAATTTGGTTGCTCGCCAGCCTCTGTCTGCATGACCACGCTGCTCCTGGCGACCTGCATTCCGTTGGCGGTCTGGAGCACCAGCGGCATGGGCACCATGCTCTTTGTCCTGGCGTGTTTTTTGACCCTGGACTACTTGAATGGTTTCCCTGGCGGCCCCAGGTGGCTTCCCGCTTGCGTGGCCGCTTGTGCCACCGTGCTTTTACGGGCCGATGGCGCACTCTGGGTGGCATTTGTTGGAGTGGCCGGATTCTTGTGCGCCAGATGGAACAAGGATGAGGCCTGGGCACGCACCGCCGTCGCACTCTCGGCAGCTGGGCTGGCTACCTTCCTCCTGCACACCTTTTGGCGTTGGAATTACTACGGGGACTGGCTCCCCAATACGGCCCGAGTCAAGTTGGGCATGAGCTCTTTCACGCTGATGCGCGGCGCGCATTATGTGGCTTCTTTTGGCCTGGTGTTTCCCGGACTGGTGGTCGCTTGGTTGATGACCCCCATCCTGGGCTGCCGGCATCTCCACCCCCGCAATTGGATCGCATGGTTCAGCGTCCCCGTAATGGTGGGTTATTCCATTTTCACGGGGGGCGATTTCATGTGCTTTGGTCGGTTCCTTTTGCCTTGCCTTCCGCTTTTGTTGCTGGCTTTTGGTGCCAGCATGGCAAGGCACCTCGAACCCGGCCGCAGCGCAGATGCTCTCGCAGGAGCTCGCCCATTGGTTCTTGCCCTAGCTGGCGTCGTGCTTGCATTGGGGCTACCACCGGCTTGGAGCCAAGCGTGCACAAACAAGGCCTGGTTGGAGTCCATGGCCTTCCGATACAATGCCCGTACGCCCGATGGTTCGATCTTGATCCGAACCGAACGCCAACAGTGGCGGGCCATGAAAGTCCGCGCCCAAGAGTGGAAGCAACTGGGCCGCGCGGTTGCCTTTCACACCGACCCGCAGGATTCTGTCGTAGCCGGAGCCATCGGAGCCCTGGGATACTTCAGTAGTCGCCGGGTGTTTGATCAGTACGGGTTGGTATCCCCCGAAGTTCTATTGGCACGTAAATCGATGGACCTGAAACCTAAGGATTGGAGGTCCCCTGGTCACGATCGACAGGTGGCCCCCACGTTCTTCCGGGATCAAAACCCCGATTGGATTGCGGTGCGCCTGATCATCCCAGGACAACCCTCCCCTCGCGGAATACGACCAGGGCTGGACAGGCTAATCGATTTGGACCCGGCTAACGGATTTACGGCAGGTACCCGACTCTTGTTGGTGTCGGGTTTGCAACACTAATAACAAGGTGCCCGTGGCTGGAAAACCATGGGCACTTTGTTATTGCCTGCAAGAGGCGCGCTCAGACCTTGGCTTTGAAGTAGGCTCCCGTACCACTGGGCATGCGCTCCCTCGTCCACAAGCTTGAATAGCGCAAGGGGTCTTCAGAGCCGCCCACCACGAGCACGCCTCCGGGACGCAGTTTGATCGCCATGCGATCCAAAATCTTGGTTCGCGCCTCTTTCGTGAAATAGATCAGAACGTTGCGCAACAAGATCATGTCATAGTTGCCACGGCGTTGATCCATCTGCAAGAGGTTCAGTCGATCGAAACGGGTCAAGCGACGCAGCCGCTCCTTGACTTGAAAGCCCCCATCCACGCGATCGAAGTATCGGGCCTTCAATGCGGGCGGAAGGCCACGGGCCATGGCGACACCATCGTAACAGCCCTTGCGTGCGCTCTCCAGTGCGGCCAATGAGATGTCCGTCCCATGGATGAGGCAGTTCTCCATGCGGAGAGTACCCAGGGTGCCCTTGTTTTGGGCCTCCGCCAGCAGCATAGCGATCGAGTACGCCTCCTGACCAGAAGAGGACGCTGCTGACCAAATCTTCAGCTTACTGCGTCCAGCTCCGATGGCCTCCTCAGCCAGGGTGGGAAGTAGATGCCCCCCAATCAGGGATTCAAAGTAACGATCACGGAACCAAAGGGTCTCCCTGGTGGTCACGGCATCGACCAAGCTGTTGCGCACAACCGTCGTGCCGCGCCTGGCTTTGCTCGAGAATTCATCGAAATCCTTGCAACCAAACCGCAAAGCCAATGGCTTTAGCCGGCGTACCATGAACTCCATGTCCCCGTCATTAAAAATGATGCCGGTGACTTCCTCCACGATTCTCCGCATCACATCATACTGTGCCCGGGACATTGATTTTAAATCGCTCAACGGGATTTCCTCATTGCAAGCATTTGCATCCTCTTTTCCATTTCCAACAACGTTACGACTTCATTGGCCAATCCCGCGTCGGCTACCGCTTTGGGCATGCCGTACACGATACAACTGGCTTGGTCCTGTGTAATGCAATACCCTCCGGCATTGCGGATGGCTCGAGCGCCTTCCATTCCGTCGGTTCCCATGCCTGTCATCACGGCACAAAGGGCTCGGGGACCGAACATCTTGGCTGTGCTTTCGAAGAGGCGGTCCACGGCGGGTCGAGCTCCATTCACCATGGGCCCCTCGTCCAATTTGATTTGCGGGGACACACGGCTTCCACTCAGGGAAAGGTGATAACCTCCAGGAGCGATCACGACCTGGCCCGCCTTGGCCGTCATTCCCTGCTCGCCTTCAACAACGGTAACATTGCTCGTACCATTGAGTGTCTCGGCCAGATGTTTGGTGAAACCGGCTGGCATGTGCTGCACGATGACAATAGGGATGGGAAACTTGGCGGCGAGCTTTGGAATCACCTTCGACAGAGCTGCGGGGCCGCCCGTCGAAATCCCAATGACCAGAATTTCATAGGATTCCTGCACGTTCATATTGGGGAGACCGGTGGCACCTACTGGGGCCGCTCTGGTCGGGCCCTTGGGTTTGCTGCTCGGCGTCGGAAGCGGGGCTTGCACACGTGGTTTTTTGCTGAACCTGAAGGCCTCGATGGCTTTCCCGATGTCTCGGGCCAGGATGTCGCGGGCACTTCCATCTGCGCAGACTCCTGGTTTAGCAACCAGTTCAAAGGCGCCCTGTTGGATGGCACTCAGTGTTTTGCTGCAAGCTCGAACATCGACGCTGGACACCACGATGACCCCAGTCTTGCTCCTTTTGCGCTTCAACTCCCTGATGGTTTGCAAGCCGTCCATGCGCGGCATTTCGATATCGAGCAGCAAAAGGTCGGGACGCAGTTGTTGGACCTTTTGAATCGCGTCCAGGCCATCTTCCGCATAACCCACGAGCTCAACGCCGGGCAGGGCCTCGATACCGCGACCCACGATTTTTCGATAAATAGCCGAGTCGTCGACTACCAGTACTGAGAGTTTCTTCATGGAAGTTGTGCAAGCTCCGTTTCAAAGACCAACAACCTGGAGGGATCCAAGATGCGGAGGATTTCGCCGTCAAGTTGCACTACGCCAAGCACGACAGTTCCTTCTCGTTTGGCCAACGCTGGGGGCGGATCCTCGATCCGGCCCTCATCCACATCAATGACGTCGCTGACACGGTCCACGAGCAGGCCGATCAGGTCTTCGCTGGTGCAAAGGTCCTCGCATCCCCGAGTTCGAAGATCAGCATTGGTCTTGAGCACCAACTGCCTGGACTCCGGAGTCACATCCATCCTGCCCAATCCCAGCGCGCACTTGGTGTCCACCACGTTGACGATTTGACCTCGGAGGTTGAGTAGTCCCAGCACATACTCGGGTGCCCCATGGACAGGGGTGATACGCAGTTGCCGGTTGACCTCCTGAACCGTCAGAATGTCAATCGCATAGCGCTTGTCATCGAGAAGAAAAGTACAGAAGCCATGTTTTTGGGGTTTTGCTTTTTCAGGCATCGTTCTTCTCCACATTCGAGTTTTCGAGCAAGTCTTCCATGTCCAGGAATACTGTCAGCCGGCCGTTGAGCAAGGCCGTCCCGTTGATCCCAGGACCCTCCACCAACTTCTGCGTTCTGTCTGGACTCGCCTCGAGCGTGTCCACGATTTCGGTGGCGAAAACCCCGACACTCCACTCGGTACTCCGGGGGATGAGCACATAGCCCATTTCGGGGATCTCATCCGGCGCTTGAACCGGCAACATGTCCTCAAGACGTAACAAGGGTATGGCTTGATCCGGTTGCTGCAAGTACTCCCGGAACCCAACCCTGCGCAGATCCTCCACCCTGATTTTCTCAAGGCGCTGGATCTGTTCTTGGGGCAAGGCGAAGTATTCGTTCTCATTGTTGGCGAATATCACCATCGAAGGTTTGCGTTGCATGTCCTCTGCGGCAGCGCTGTTGTCTTCCTCTAATAGTTCGTCGATTTCACTTAGGTCCAGACCACTCTTGCGCAGCAGGCCTTGCACGTCGAGGATCATGACCACGTCGCCATCACCGAGGATCGTCGAGCCCGCATACCAGAAGCAGGGTGCCAGCAGTCCTGAAAGTGGCTTCACCACGATCTCCTCGCTGTCACACAGCTCGTCGACCACCAGCCCGAATTGGTAAGCCCCGGCTTTCAGGACAACAACATTGCAGCTGCTGCGCTCTTCTTCGTCCTCAATACCAAGTAGTTTCGGCAACCGGATCAAGGGCAGTAGCTCATTGCGAAGTCGGAGGATCTCCGTTCCCCGTAAGAAATCGACACGTTCATCCATGTCCTCCATGCGAAGGCGGACAACCTCCACCAAATTGACCTGGGGAATTGCGAATCGTTGACCGCGGCTTTTCACCGTCAGGGACGGAATGATGGCCAGGGTTAGGGGAAGTCGAATACGCAGTACAGTGCCTTCGCCAAGCACGCTGTCAACCTCCACCTGGCCTCCCAGTGACTTGATATTGCTGCGAACCACATCCATACCCACGCCGCGTCCTGACACTGCGGTCACCTGCTCTGCCGTGGACAGGCCCGCGTGGAAGATCAGGTTGATCGCCTCCTTGTCCGATAGCTGGGCCGCCTGGTCCTGCGTGTAGATGCCACGATTGACCGAAATAACACGCAGTTTGTTTGGGTCGATGCCATTGCCATCATCTTGAATCTCGATGATCACCTGGCCACTTTCATGGTATGCCCGAACATGAAGCTTGCCCGCCTTGGGCTTTCCACGTTCGGCTCGTACCTGTGGAAGTTCAACCCCATGGTCCACCGCGTTGCGGATCAAGTGGGTCATGGGGTCACCCAGGGCTTCGACCAGGGAACGATCCAACTCCACCTCCGCTCCGGTGACATCCAGCTCGACCTTCTTGTTGAGCTTGCTGGCCGTATCTCTGATCTGGCGGGGCAAACGATCGAACAAGATGCGCACCGGTTGCATGCGCGTGTACAGGATGCTCTCCTGAAGCTCGGTGGTCACCAGGTCCACACTCTGCAGGATTTGCCTTAGACCAGGGACTTCGACCCCCTCGAGCATTTGGCGTAGCTGGTTGCGCCCAAGGACGAGCTCACCTGCAAGGTTGATCAGTTTGTTGAGCAGGCCCACTTGAACGCGAATCGACTCTGCACGCTTCTCTTGGTGCCTCTGAGGCTTTGGCTTCGGCGCGAAAATCACTTCCGGTGTTTTGGCGGCGGCTGCGACTTCGTCCCTGGTGGGGCGAATCAGTTGCTCATATCGAATCAATTCTGCTTGTTCATCGGTCAAGAAACCCCGGTCCCGGGCCAGACTTCCAATGGACACCTGCTCGGCGCTGCTGGCCTTCTCCTTGATCAATGTATCCAAGTCGGCCTGACTGAGAAATCCCAGTTCCACGGCGAGCTCGCCGAATAGAATGGTGGTTCTTTGACCTGCGGTATTGGAATCAAAATCCAAGGGCGCATGCAGGCTGGGATCAAAGACATGCAGGCTGGATACTGGCATACCCAATAGTTTCACCAGTTCCTTGGTGTCCATTGCGCTGATGAAGTGCACACCCCTATCCTCTAGCTTGGGTACCTTGAGAAGGGTTCCTACGCTACTCGCCGCCGTTAGGATCTTATCGCGGTCCCAGCCACGCCTGGGCTCCATGGCTATGAAACGAATTCCCTCCACACTGGTGTTCGCTATTTTTCCAACTTGATCGACGATCTGATCGTCCGGGCCCACGTCTTCTTTCTCAGCCACTGGCTTGGCGCTGGCTTCAACAGCCTGCGCCTCGGACTCTGAAAATGCTTCGAGCTCACTCAGCAGTTCCCTCGGAGCTGGCTCGCCTCCTTCCCCGATGCTATCGAGCATGGTCCTCAGGTTGTCTAGGACCCGAAGAAGGGGGGACACCATTTCTGCACTGAAAGCCAAGTCGCCGTCACGAAGCAGCATGAGCAGGCTTTCAGAGACGTGCGAAATCTCCTGGATATTCTCTAAGCCAAGGAACCCGGCGGCGCCTTTTACGCTGTGAAGGGCTCTGAAAAGGCTATTCCAGGTCTCCTGATCGGCATCTCCAACCTGCTCCATCTCGAGGAGTAAGGGCTCGATGCCCTCAATATGCTCAATCGACTCGACGACAAAATCGTCGATCAGTTCCTGGTCAAAATCCATTTAATTCGGGGGTTGAGGATGGGGATGCGTGGGGGATCCGGCTCCCTTCGGTTCGACCACCCCCCCCATGTCTGTTGAGGGACATGCCTCCTCCCCCTGCGAAGTGACCCATCCATCGGACACCCGGAGCAATCGGGATAGGGGCCCAGGAAAAGGTTTCCTGGGTTCCCCTCCCGCACCACAGGGAATACGGGTCCGTACCACGGCGGTTCGATAGATTGAGGTTACTCGTCCAGGTGGGGAATTCCCATTTGGTCGAAGTAGGGAATGTTGAGGATGTGATGGATCACTCCGCGTGAGGTTCGCCACCAGCGTTTGGTGTGCACGATGCCAAAATAGCCTCGCCATCCAAGTAGATACCGCCGCAGCTCCTCGGCCA
>JAAETM010000703.1 GCA_024228395.1 bacterium
AGGTACGCCCCCAGCGATAGGTATTCAACGTTGGTGCCGCTGAACACTTTCATAGAAAAGTGTTCACTCTTTGCTCAGCAGCTTTCACAGCAGCCTTGCGGGTTGCCTCGGATTCAAGGAGGAGGGCGAGGTCAGCCCATGAAACTTTCGTGCCGTTTTTCCGATCTGTCCTTCCCTTACACCAAACTAGTCCGGTTGTAGGTGGTTCTAACTTTCCGCGTGAATTTGGCTTTTGCCGCCAGCTAGCAGGTGGGTCTCCAATTGGGACGGCGGCCTTGACTGGCTCTGGTTCTAACCTTGGTCAAGACCTGGGTGGCTCTGGTTCTCCCGCTGGGGCAAAGCCCCGCACCCCTTGGTTTGGCTTGGCGCGAAGGTGGTAAAAGGACCCCGCCGCGAAAAGACGGCCGCCGGGAGGACTCGTTTAGACGCGACAGACCTCATCGACAGCCTTCAGCGCCTTCGGGCGGGGTCCGAGGTGAGTATCACCGCCCTGCAACCGGGCGTCCAGCCATTCGCGGCTGGAGTTATCGATTTCGACCAAGCCCCAGGATCACCGCCGTTTTTTTTGCCCTCGCTGCAATGAAGTTGTCCTGGTTTGCCGCAGTTGCGATCATGGGCAGCGTTACTGTGCCTCAGGGTGTGCGGGGGAGGCTAAGAAAGCGAGCCGCAGACGAGCCGGGCGGCGGTACAGGCAGACCGAAAAGGGCCGGAGAAATGGCGCCAAACGCCAACGCGAATACCGACTGCGCATGAGAAAACGGGCGAGCGTTACGCATCTGGGTTCCCCTAAACTCGCGAAACCCGACCTTGGTGTGTCCCTGGAGGTGGCGATGGTCGCCGCCCCGGATTGGACCACCCATGAAACAAGCCCGAACAGCCTTGCTGCGCGCAACGCATCGCCCGCCCTTCCTCCTCCCGAGCCCACTTGCAGTTTCTGCGGCTGTGGATGCGGGCATTTCACCCGTCACGACTTCCTGTTACCCCGCATTCGCTCCCATCGGCGGCGTCATCTTCCGCGTGACGCGCCCGGATGACCGCTACCGATACTCGGAGGTGTCGCGATGATTGACAACAGCAAAGAGGCCGAGATTTCACGCCTATTCCATGCCGAGAAATGGCCGGTGGGAACCATCGCCAGCGAGCTCGGCGTGCACCACAGCGTAGTCGAACGGGTCCTGGACAAAGCGGGAACGACTGCGTGCCCGTCGATACGTCCATCGATGATCGACCCCTACCTGCCCTTTATCAGGGAGACTCTGGAGAAGCATCCCCACCTGCGCGCGAGTCGGGTCTACGACATGTGCGTAGCACGCGGCTACGTCGGTGGTCCCGATCACTTTCGGCATCGTCTTGCCGGCTTACGCCCACGGCGTGCGGCGGAGGCCTTCTTGCGTTTGCCTGCTTTGCCCGCCGAAGAAGCTCAGGTCGATTGGGGCCACTTTGGTCGAGTCGTCATCGGCGCATCTAATCGTCAGTTGATGGCCTTTGTGATGGTGCTCTCATGGTCGCGCATGATCTACTTGCGTTTCTTCCTCGGAGCTCCGATGGAGTGTTTTCTACGCGGACATGTCGGCGCCTTTGAGCGCTTTGGTGGTGTAGC
>JAAETM010000704.1 GCA_024228395.1 bacterium
CCTATTCGCTTCTCCCCCGTTCTCCATTGTCAAGATTTCCGGCTGGGGAGATCAAACGGGCGGCGAAGGCTCTGCCTCCTGGTGGGGATACCTTGTGGAGGACAATTAAATAGCCATCCTCAATGTTTCCTACAGCGGGGCCTGGATCCAAATCCCCGTCCAAACTGCCGCAGATATGCTCGCAGCAGTCAAGACAGTTGACGGAGCCGGCAGTGGGTTAGATGCAGATCGCCTAGATGGCCTTGAGGCTTCCCATTTCACAGACAGACTGGACACCCTAGAATCTGCGCCTTCTCTTCCAACCGTTGCGGGAGGCAGTATCCTTCGTGGAGACTCAGGGGGCACCTTAGTCGAGGATACCCTCTTTGTGGATACCCGGGTTGAACCGACCAACCTAGCTTTGGGGGCTGGAGCTGCCACTAGCGCTACGGGACTACGCTGGACGGCATTGGGTGCTGCCGCTGCTGTCGCCAAAACATCAGGAGATGAGTGGTTGGCCATCGGCGCCTCTGCCGCTTCATCCAATACCACCGGCACACTCTTCGTTGCTCTCGGATTTCGAGCCGCCGCACAGAGCGTTGATGGCACCGGCTTTGTTGGCGTGGGTTGGGAAGCTGGCCGCTACAACACGTCCGGCCACTACTGGGTAGCGTTGGGAGCCCGCGCCGCTCGTGGCAACGTAACAGGCTCGAACTTCGTTGCTGTCGGCTACAAAGCTGCCTACGTTTGCTCGGGTGATTACTTCACAGCCGCAGGGCGCGAAGCAGGCGAAGCCGCCTCATCTAGTTCG
>JAAETM010000705.1 GCA_024228395.1 bacterium
TCTGCAATTCAACGGCAGGTCCTCGGTTTGCTCAAAGTACCTCGCCGCTCCTATGGTCAGCCTGTCAACATCAACCGATAGCGTGCTCTGGGTCACTTCCAAATTCGAAGATATCGCATGTGCGATGTGCGGAAAGAGAGATGGCTATTGGGGAGGCCTGAGCATTAACGTTCAAGGCCCCAGCCGGGCAGCGACGAAACACACGGCTACCAAATCAGGAACAAATCATCCTGGTCGCTGCGCAAGCGGATGACTCGGCTGTCCTTGGTGGAGCCTCGAGTGAGTACGACGGAGTAGGCGCCGTCTGGAACAAGGGCCACGCATTGGCCCGAGGAATCCGTCATAGCATCCATGATTCGGGCCATCCAGGGTTCGAGCAGGAAGGTGGCTTGGGTTTGCGAAAGGGCATGATCCTCACGGTTGGCCACGCGTAGCTGGACCGGCCTCCAGTTCAGGTCGCGCTGCAAATGCAGGTCAAAGAGGCCGGCTTCGGGTTCGCCCTGTTCAGCGACCCAAAAGTGCAGGAACCCATTGTCCGGAACTACGAACACTTGGGAGTGGGCGGCCTGTTCCAGGGTTTGCCCAGCCAGACCCACCACGAATTTGGGGAAGGGTTTTTCACCCCTGCGCAGGGCATGGACCTGGGTGGTCGCAGCGCCTGGAGCCAGCAGGCGCGCGGCAGCTAGGGGCCGACGGAACCACCAGCGGCGTTGGTATTCACGACCCCGTTCATGGGTGGGTTCCACGTGGACCACGATGCGCTGACCTGGCCGCCCTTGTACCCTGTAGTTCACGGGTTCGTTTTGCTTGGCGAGCCAGCCCTGGGCCTCGGATCGCTGCCCAAGTTCAATGACCTGGTCGGAGTCGTACTGCGAATAAGAATCGTGTCGCACGAGCACGTAGCGGAAGAAGGCCTCGGTGGCCAACAGCTCGACCTGGTAGGGCCCGCAGTCTTCCGCCACGAAGGGCAGCGTGGCCTGGTGCAGGGTGCGCCCCGCAAGGTGTACCTGGGCGACAGGTTTGCCGTCCCGGTCCAGAACTCGAAGCTCTCCTTGGCTCTCGCTCCCGCGCGCATAACCCCAGGCCTCGCAATCGATCAGGGATAACTGCCCGGATTCCGTGGGCAGGGGGTAGCGCACTCTCTGTCCCTCACGAACTAGGCGCCCCGATAGGGACTCGTTGGCTTTAAGGGGGCTTACGACGGGCTGTTCACCCTGGACGATGTTGTCGATACCTGGGGCGATCGCATAGGGGCCCGGCGCGGGTCTTTGCAAATGGGTTTCCGGAGCCGAGGCGCAGGCGGCCAATAGGATTAGGGGCAAAGCGAGTCGTTTCATTTGCCAGCGGCTCCTTTGGAAAAGAGGGCAAGGTCCTGGACGGGTCCGTCGAACAGGTTTTCGGTTTTTGCGCCGAACCAATGGGAGGCCACGCTGGAGTTGATCTGTTTGAAGTCGAAGGTGTGCTGGAAGTTGCCGTCTTCATCCAGGTTTGCCAAGTCGGGGTGGGGGCCCATCAGGCCGCCTTTCACATCGCCGCCGAGAAGCAGCTGCATGGAGGCCACGCCATGGTCCGTGCCCGCGCCCTTGCGCACGCCATTCTCCGCCACCCGTCGACCGAATTCGCTCATGGTCATAATGAGCGTGTCCTTGAGCAGGTCGCGGTTCTCAAGCTCGGTGACGAAAGCGTGCAGGGCCATGTCCAATTCCTGCATGAGCAGCGTGTGGTCTTCACCCTGGTAGGAATGGGTATCATAGCCGCCTTGGGTGACCCAGAAGGCGCGCGTGGGCAGGCCGTGGTCGATGGCGGCGGCCACCAGGGATAGGTCCATGCCGAGGCCTTGTTCGGGCCAATCGACGGAGGTGTCCAGGGTTGGAATGCTAGCCAGGGCTTGGGAGGCTTGGCGCGCGATCGACGTGCTGTGGTTGAGCCGTTTGAGCAGGTCGCTGGCCTTAGGTTTTAGACCTTGCAAGCTGGGCGCATTGGCTGCGGTGCCTTTGAAGTCTTGGCCGTAGCAGAAGGAGCGGCCGAGTTCACTTTGCATGGCGCGCGGCGACAGGTTGTGGCCCACGGTGAGCAGGGAAACGGGAGAGCGTTTCAGACCCCATTGCTGGTCCGCCAAACGTCCGAGCCATGAGAGCTCCTTGTCGGGGATGGTGTGCCCGCCCATGCACCAAACGTCCCGGCTGCGGAAGTGCGACAGGTTGCGCGGGCGTGTTCCAACTCCCTGAATCGCACAGCAGCCACCTTCCGCAAAACGCCTTGCTAGGTTCGTTAGGCTGGGGTGCCAGCGATAGTGGTCGTCGAGCTTGTGCCCACCCTTGGCGCTGATCGACAAGTACGGGCGCACGCGGTGATAAATATCATCCCCGGTCGGGGCCATGAAGTTTAGCCCGTCATTGCCCCCATGCAGCTCGATGACGACCAGGCGGCGGTAGCCCTTTTCAGTGTGATCAAGCGGGGCCAGGGACCAGGCCGGGGAGGCTGCCAAGCCGCCCGCGAGCAAACCCGTACTTTGCAGGAAGCGCCGGCGTGAGATTTGGGAATCAAACATGGGCTAGCAGAGGCAGTTTTCGGGGAGGGAGAGGGTCAGCAAGACGGCCAGGCGCGCAGCTTCTCGGCGGAAGGCCGGGGGCCAGTCCTGTTCGTCGTCGCGCTCTAAGAGTTCGAGCCAAAGCTTGTGTAGGGATTCCAGGTCGTTGCGCAGCACATCCCACAGGCTGAGTTTTGCGAGCAGGTTTTCGATCAGGGCTTTGCCATCGCCGGCATTCCAGAGACTGTCGAAGTCCATGGCGGGCATGCCGTGCACCGGGTGGGGGGAGTGGGGCAAGGCAGCCACGCGCTGTGCCCACTGCAAGCGACCCTCGGCCGCCATCGGGCTGAACCAATCCTGATCGTGATCCCAGCCACCCACGGACGGGGGCTCGAGCAGGTCCATGCCCATACTGCGCGAGGCGCGGTGCAAACCCGCTAGGTCGGGGTTGCGAATGCCCAGGGCCTTGGCCTGAAAGACGACGAGTTCCACCGGCGTGCGCACCAGGTTGTTGATGCGGTCGGGCGCGTAGAACCAGTCCGAGGCAAAGAGGGTCTGCAGAGCGCGGCGAAGGTCGAGGCCTTCGGATCGCAGGATGCTCGCGAAGGCCTCGACCACGTGTGATTCCGGGTTCGGGTCGGCGAAGGTCATGAGCAGGTTTTGAGAGAGGTGTCGGGCGCAGGCTGGCTGGCGGGTGATGATCTGCAGGGCTTCGAGGCCCTCCTGAAAACCCTCTGGCCCGGATCGGCCCCGGATGGTTTCCCCCAGGAAGTGTTTGTCCCCTTTGTCGTGCCAGTCCTCCTTGAATTCGAAGCTCTCGCACTGATTTCCGCGGCTGGTCCAGCCTGTGAATATGCGGGCCAATTCAACCACGTCCTTTTGCGTGTATTGATCCAGGCCGAGACTGTAGAGCTCCATCAATTCGCGGGCCCAGTTTTCATTGGGGGCGGCTTTGGTGGAAATGCGGTTGTCCAAATAGAGCAGCATGGCTGGGTCACGGGCCACATCGAGCAATACCTGGCCAAAGGGTTCGCCGGCCACGCTGCGCAGGGTTTCCATATGTCTGGCAACCATCGGGTAATGGACCAATTTGGATTCCTGGACCGCGAACAGGTCGTGCCAGAAGAGCACTAGACGTTCCCGCAAACCATGGGAGCCGTGCACCATGCGGAAGATCCACTCACCCCGCACCAACTCGGCGCGTTCGTGCTCTGTGTCGCCCGCAAAATCAAGTAGACCGCCCGAGCGGGAGAGGCGTTGGCTGTCCAGTTCCACGTCCTCGCTGGGATAGCCCACGATTTGCGCGGCGGCATTTTGCGGACCCAGACCATGCCAATAGGCCAGTTGTGCATTGGATGCGTGAAAACCTGATCGGCGGGCCAGGTGGCTCACTAGGTCGCGGGTCCACGGGTTCGCCGCGCTGGGCGTGTAGGGCTCAAATTCCATGAAGCTCTCAAAGGGGGTAAGACGTGCCCCATTGTAGCGCTCCAGGTACAGAGCGGGCCTACTGCCTTGCAATTTTGAGGTCCGCAGGTCGTTCTTTGATACCGAGATACCTTGCTGCCTCGCAGAATGGGTTTGTCTACGAGTAAGATTTGCTCCAACGCCGCCTGCTGTTTCATTGAAAGTAGCGGAGTTTTAAAGCGCTTGAAACCGAACGCATCCACGGCCAGCGGCTCCTAGCAAACTCACCATTCTCGCTGCGTCTAAAACCAACATCTGTACGAATACTAGCAGTGGTACGAATTCTCCATCATCGATATCCCGAAATGTGAACACAGCCTTGTGCCAGGTACCCGAAGGTGCCTCGCTGCGCAGCATTGTCGTCCGGGTGGATGACAGCTTGATCCTCAGGCGCTTCACCCGAATTCATAATGGACCGATGATGGGGCACGGTACGCCATGCCAACTGCGGGGCGCAATTTCAGCAAACACCTGGGTGGCGATCAATCAGGCCTTGGCCACAGTGGCCATAACAAATGGAGACGTCACTGGAGAGAAGCTGTGGCTGGATACCACAGTGGTCGAGACGAGTATTCATTATCCAACCGACTCTTCACTCTTGTGGGATTCCTACCGCACTCTTGAGATGTTGATTGGGAAGGTGCGCGAACGATGCGCGCACTTTGTCGGGGGCGCGTCGTTGTCATGCCAAGGCAGCCAAGCGTCTTTCGGTCAAGATAGCCCGCCTGGGTGTAGCGAAAACCAATTCGAAGAAGCAAAATCGTAAAGAGCTATATGCGAAGCTTATTGGCGCATTCGAGAAGGTCTGCGCGTTGTCTGGCGAGATCGCGTGCTGTTTGGAAATGGAGCTGAAGGAGTCGCCCAACTCTATGGATTCAGAGTGGGTGGAAGCCCGTCTTAAAGGGCTGCGGAACTACACACGCCTTGCCAAGAGGGTGATCTGGCAGACGAGCGAGCGCATCCTTCACGGACGCCAAGTGAGAAACAGCGAGAAGCTATTCGGCCACTACCCTCAAGTGATTGCCGGGGACAAGGGATACTGGCGAGGTGCAGAGCTTGAGAGCTGGGCGAAGGATGTAAACGTGGTGTGCATCCCGAAGAAGGGGAAGCGAACAGTCGCGGAAACGACACGAGAACACGACCCTCTATTTCGGCTGGGGCAGGCTTTTCGAGCGGGCATTGAGGGGTCGATTAGTTTCCTCAAGCGGGTCTTGTCCTTAGCGCGCTGCATGCAAAA
>JAAETM010000706.1 GCA_024228395.1 bacterium
ACCATTTGTCGAGTGCCTCGTGGAGATAGATGTTCGCTAGCAGGGGGGAGATGACTCCGCCCTGTGGGGTCCCTTGGGTGGGGTACGTCATGTTCCCCTCCTCCAAGACTCCAGCCTTTAGCCACTTGCCTATGAAACGCAGCAGCGTTCCGTCGTTCATCCGCAGGCGCAGAATGTCCCTGAGCTTGGCGTGCTCAAGAGCTCCGAAGAAGTTCTTAATGTCCACGTCCAGGACCCGGCCACCCCCTATCTTTTGCAATCCCCCTCTCAGGTCGGACAGTGCCATGTGTGCGGAGCGTCCTGGCCTAAAACCATACGAACAATCCAGAAAGTCCTGTTCGAAGAGCGTCTCCAGCACCATGGTGACTCCGCGTTGCACAACCTTGTCTTCGAAGGTGGGGATCCCAATGGGCCGTGTGGACTTTCCATCCGCTTTCGGGATGTACGCCCTTCGCTCCAGCGGGTCCAGTGGAATCGGTTCCCCGCCTTCTTCATTACTATGGCGCACTCCGACTCCCTGCCGCCCGTCCCGCCGCGCTTCGTTTTCTTCGCTTGGCGGTACCACTGCGCTGTGCCCGTGGGTCAAG
>JAAETM010000707.1 GCA_024228395.1 bacterium
AGGCGGTTCCAGGGGCCGTAGCTGTATTGATAGGTGCCATCGCTGGTTAGGTTTCCGCGATCGTCGTAGGTGCGGGCTACCCCGGCCACGTCGCCGTAGCGGTGCAAGGCGTCCACACTGCCACTGCCTGCTTGATCGTTGTAGGTCCCTTGCCCGGTCACGGAGAGACGTGAGGTTTCATCGGAGAGTTCGTAGGTTACCGTAGAACCGCCGGTGCCCAAGTCATCCTGCGAGTCGTTGACAATCTCACCCAGGCGGGAGGCCCGGTCATGGCGATACACGTCGTACAAGCCAGAATCGTGCACGCGCTGTTTGAAGGTACGCCTCGAAAGGTCGTCGTATCCGTAGGCGAGATCGTGGTTGGTACCCGAGTCCAACCCGGTCATGCACCGGTAGCCGTCCCAGGTGGAGGTCTGGGTTTGCTGGCCGCCACCGGGGCCGATTTTACGCACATCCCTGCGAGCAGGGCCCGCGTAGTCGTAGTCGATGAGCTGCGCTCCTTTCCAGGAGCCGACGTCCATACGAGCGTTGGCGTCCACTTGGAAACCGAAGGCAAAGCAAATAAGAATGAGTAACGGGCGAACCATTTGCTCCCCAATCTCCGGGTCGGGCCGAACGGAATCAAGAAGGAGAATCAGGACCTGTGCATCGATACCCAACTTTCCCCAATACGCTTTTGTTGCGGTGCTGAGTAAACTCCGGCTGCGAACAACCATAGGATGTGGCTGGGCCAGGACCCGGCCACTGCACCTACAAGCGTCGGTACCTTTTCACCGCAAATGCGTGACGATGTGTGCGGCTCCGCATGGGCAGTACCAGTGAGTTCTTACACTGATCGGCGGGCTAAGCCTCAACCCGCATGCCCCCCTCAATCTCCGAAACAACAGAATAACCAAGATCCTGCAGCAGGATTCGATTATGCACACTGAATTCTATGCCCAACATGTCGATCGAGGAAAAGGACAAGCTAGAGTAGTCCTCATCGTAATGCTGCTCGACTATTTCTAGAGTGTTCGTGATCAACTCATCACCGACATCGTCTTGAGGATCAAAAATCGTCAAACTGCAGCCTGACGGATCGCTTGTTGGCCGTCTCTCGTCTTCCAATATGGACAAAACGGCCTGCTCGTTTTCGTCCGACAGAATGGCCCAAACATGGTGCTTCGTCGCCAAGCGGCGAATCAGTTCGCCAGCGGTGGGAAGAAAGATTAGGTAGATTTTTATACGTTCCATATCGACTCCTTTCCCTAATTGGGGAGTTCTCCTGGCCCAGCAGGGCGCACTCCTCCTCCCTCATGAACATGAGGCGTCTGAACGCCTCCATGAGAGTGCGATCTTCCATACTGAGTGTCCACTCTTTTCCTCTCGTCCCAGCCCGTGGGGTTTCGGGGGTTCGGCTGCCACTCTGAATGCCCTGTAACATCCCCATCCCCATTGGATTTCCAGGTGGAATGAGGGCCGGATGCATCGGGATCTGGTTTCAGGTTGTTTCTTCCTCGGCCCTTTTTTTGACCATCGGACTTGAAGGGCTGCGCACAATCATTGTTATGCGCCAACACCCCCACCGACGAAACAAAATAACAATGCAGCCCCTGAACCTCAAAGTTGTAGACCTTTTGCATACCAGGCACGCGCATGATGCACACCACCTCGCACTCACCATTCACCGTCACAAGCCTTTCACCAAGCTCGATCACTTGGGCTGACTTCCACAAGCCGCCCATCGTTCGTAAAGGGTGTTCAGCGGTCAGTTCCATCATCGCCGTCTTCCCAGACGAGTCGACGACCTCAAGTACGAGCGTAAGGGACGCTTCCCGCTCGATGGGGTGAAGCACCTGTCGGTACTCCTGCATTTGGGTTTCAAAGTTCCAAGCCAAGACCCAGTCCCCGGCTTCGACTTCCTCAATCTTCACTGGCCCATCTGCTGAAAGGACCAACGTCCCCGCTACAAAGCAAAGGCCCCGGGGAGGGGGTGGAGGGCAAACCTTGGGTCCCTTCCGCAATAGTTTACTCAGGCCCTTAAAGGCCCCACCGGCAACCGGAGCCACCGTCCCTGCGTACTTCGCCGTACGCTCCATCCCCTTCCCCAAGGTCTCGGAGTCATTGTTTTCCCAGCCCTTATCGAGCATGTCCATCAATTCGCCGGGTTCGTTGACCAGGTAACTTCCAAAGTCACCAATGGCCCCCCCAAGCTTGCGCATCTCGCCGATGGGATCACTTAGGGTCCGCGCCATGTTTCCCATCTGATTCCTAGGGTCTGCAGCGGCAAGCGTGCCGAGCGCCATGTCAATTTCACCCTGACCAAGCCCAATCGCCGCGACTCGTGAGCTGTTTCGCATGAGCGCCAATTTGTCGGGCCGTCCAAATCGCATGCGGCTAGGCATCGACTCTGCTGCAACCTGATTCTGCCAAGCCCCCCAGGCTGCGTGCTCCGGGGATCCCCTATCACCTGCAAATTTGGGGCGCTTGAAATGCGCACCAAACTGGCCCGGACCACGGTCCCTAAACACCCACCGTCCCGGCTCATAATTGTTCGGATCAAACCCCGTATCCCCCTCCAATCCAAACGGATCATTCCAGTCGGCCGGATTCCCAAACCCATACATGTACGCATTCGGCCCGTCCACATACCCCAGCGGATCCCGAGACACAAACTGCCCCGTCCCCGGCTCATACTGACGCGCGCGCATGTGGAAATGCCCGGTCTCCCGGTCCCAGCGCGCACCCGTGTACCACCGGTTGTTACCCACCGCCGAAGTCCAGCGCCCTTGCCCATCTTGCACCGCCCCACCGCTACCATCGGTCACCGACTCCACCAATCCAAAG
>JAAETM010000708.1 GCA_024228395.1 bacterium
GCAGCTGGATATGGCGGCCCAGGCCGAGATGCAGGAGATGAAACTGCTGCGCAACAAGGTTACGGACGAGGAGATCGCCGATGTGGTCTCCAAGTGGACCGGTATCCCGGTATCCAAGATGCTGGAGGGAGAGCGGGACAAGCTGCTGCGCATGGAGCAGGAGATCGCCCAGCGGGTGATCGGGCAGGAAGAGGGCATCCAGGCGGTGAGTGATGCCATACGCCGTTCCCGGGCCGGCTTTTCCGACCCATCCAAACCCAACGGCTCGTTCCTGTTTCTTGGCCCCACCGGTGTGGGTAAGACCGAGCTGAGCAAGGCCCTGGCCTGGTTTCTGTTTGACACGGAAGAGGCCATGATACGCATCGATATGTCGGAGTTCATGGAGAAGCACTCGGTGGCGCGCCTGATCGGTGCCCCTCCCGGCTATGTGGGCTACGAAGAGGGTGGTTATCTCACCGAGTTGGTACGGCGCAAGCCCTACTCGGTTATCCTGCTGGATGAGGTGGAGAAGGCCCACCACGACGTGTTCAATGTGCTGCTGCAGGTGCTGGACGATGGCCGCCTCACCGATGGTCAGGGACGCACGGTGGATTTTCGTAACACCGTGATTATCATGACCTCAAACATCGGTTCCGAGATCATTCAGGAGATGGCCGGCGAGGAGCGCTACGAGGAGATGAAA
>JAAETM010000709.1 GCA_024228395.1 bacterium
GCGGGGCGGTCGGCCGCTCCTGGTTCTTGGGGTTGGACGCGGCCCTGCAATTCGGCGAGGAGCGGGATGCTTATTCCGTGGGTCTCCTACTGCAAAGGAGCTTTTGATGGATCTTCAAAAAGGTATGAACAAGCCGGCCGCAGGCCGCAAGGCGCACCGTTTCCTTATCTCTGGCTTAGTATTTCTGGGGGTCTTGGCCTGCGCCAGTCGCATCTGGCCCAACGGGGAAAAGGGACCCCAGCATGGTTGGTGGCAGGGCAACGGCCCGGTCGTTTCCCACGAGAACTTTCCCTTGGACTGCAAACTCTGTCACGAGGGCAAGGACTGGCACACCCTGCGCGCGGACTTTGAATTTGACCACTTGGCGGAGACCGGTTTCGCCCTGCAAGGGGCACACACATCGGCCCAGTGCCTGCGATGCCACAACGATCGCGGACCGATCGAACACTTCGCTTCACAGGGTTGTGCCGGTTGTCATGTGGACTTGCACGAGGGCAAGCAGGGCAAGGTTTGTCAGGATTGTCACAGCCAGGACAGCTGGAACCTCCTGGCTTCGATCCGGGACCATGCGGGCACCCGTTTCCCACTGATCGGCGCCCATGCGGGCACCGCATGCCGTCAGTGTCATATCGGAATTGAAGTGGGCAACATGGCTCCCTTGGATGTGGCTTGCGAGAGTTGCCATGGGGGCCTTGAGGTCTTTGTCACCGACCCAGATCATGCGGCCCTCGCCTGGACGCAGGATTGTGATGGGTGCCATCAGCCGACCACATGGGGCGGACAGGGGTTCCTCCACACGGGCTTCCCATTGACCGGCGCCCATGCCCAGGCGGATTGCAATCAATGCCACGCGGGCGGCTCCTACGGGGGAACCCCGCGCAATTGCGTGGACTGCCACCAGGCCGAGTACAACGCGACGACCAATCCGGACCACACGGCCGCCGGATTTACCACGGACTGTCGATCTTGTCACAACGCGACCAGTTGGGCCCCGACAGCGTACACCCACAATACCTTCCCGATCACGGGCGCCCACAATGTCTTGGGGTGCAACCAGTGTCATGCAGGGGGTGTTTTTGCGGGCCTTCCAAGCGATTGCGTGGATTGTCATCAGGGCGCTTACAATGGCACCACCGAGCCGCCCCACGCCGCCGCGGGTTACCCCACGAGCTGTGAGGGGTGTCACAACACAACCAATTGGAACGAGGCCATTCTGGATCACAGCACCTTTGCGCTGACCGGGGCACACCTGCAAGCTGATTGCTCCCAGTGCCACGTGGGCGGGGTCTACGCGGGCCTTCCCAGCGCTTGTGTGGACTGCCATCTGGCCGAGTACAACGCGACAACCAACCCCGACCACCAGACCTTGGGATTCTCAACGGCCTGTGAAGGTTGCCATGGAACCACCTCCTGGTTGGGTGCGGTCTTCAACCATTCCTTTCCGATTACAAATGGCGACCACGGTGGTTTTGCTTGCACCGAATGCCACCTGAGCATAGGTTCGAATGCTTTCAGTTGCACCCACTGCCATGAGCATCGTGAGTCCGAAGCCAACAGTGAGCATGATGACGTGCCGGGATATGTTTGGCAGAGTCAGGCGTGCTTCAACTGCCACCCAAATGGGCAGGAGCTATTGCACACAGCTCCGAATATCCAGCGTGCTGGTCGCAAACGCAAGGCAACGGGCTCCTTGAGGAACCTGCTGCGACCGAAGAGGTGATCTTGGCGACGGCGGTGGGTGGACGGATCGGATTCGTCGAAAGTGAACAAGCCGCCTGCGGTATCCACTGCAGGCGGCTTGCTTTTCGATTCGGCGCGGTGTCAAAAGATCATCTAATCTCCACGAGGGGTTCCGATGAGTGCACCGCAGATGCGTCGAATCCAGGGCCACTGGGAGTGGCTCCTTGATTCGGGAGTTCAATCTCCAGTTCGGTTACAGGGTCCTGGCTCCATTCGACGGCAAATTCCGAGTCATGGTTGTGGTGGCTGCTCGGGTCTTGTCCCACGCCAATATGGGTTACCACGCGGGGCACGTTGTGAAGGACCATTTCCGTCCTCCCTGGAATCCAGGGGGTTACGTACCAGTTGTTGTTGCCAATGTCCGGGTAAAACTCACGGGGAACGTTGTACGCGATCAAGGTCCCCGGGGCGACCCCGTTTGGGGCGGTGATGCGGATGCTTCCTAGGGCGATAGAGCAGATCTCGTCGCTTGGGACTAGGGCCAACACTTGTCGTTTAGATCCAGGTGTATCCCTCACAATCATGAACCTACCTGGGCGAGGATGCAGCGCTAACTCATACTTGCCTTGGGCGTTGATCTCGATCCGGAACTCATCGAGACCAATGTAGCTTCCAACGGCATAGGCACCGTAGATGGGGAATGCATAAGGGTGGAAGGAACCGTTGCGTCCGGGGAACGAAACCGAACCCGAGGGTGGAGTGTCCTTGACCCACTCGGGATTCCAGTCTTGGCGGAGGGCCTCCCCGCTTCCAAGCTCCAGGTCCCATTCGAATCCTGGCGTGTTGCTGCGCCAGAACTCGGTACTGACCCAAGCGTTCGTACCGGCCAAGTACTTCCCGGGCGCAAGTCCTGTGAATTCAATGCTCGTGCCATACTCATTCGATGCTGGAATGGGGGTCGAGAAACCGCATGGCATGAGTTGGGCAGCTGGTGCGTTCGGGGGGACATTGTTGATTACAACGGTGCCCAATGTGGTCCGCATGACAACTACTAACTCTCCTGGACCGCGCAGGTCCGACGACTTGATCGTGATCGGCGCCATACCTGGCTGTGGAAACTTCAACAGAAGGTCGTTTCCAAACCACGGAACACTTGGGTGAGGATTGTCCTTGGTGACAACTTGAACGCTAAGGAAGCGCTTCAAACCCAGGTCCGACACGGTGACCCAGCCCTGATACGAGATGCCATCCCGGTCCACGAGTTTCACTTTCTTGGCTTGATGCTCATTCGGCTTCAAGAGCACCCTTTGGGCGGAGATGGCTGGATTGAAGAAGGACGCCGGGTCGACCTCGATCTTTGGTTCGTATCCTTGAGTCCAAAGAACGAGCTGGGATTTGGGGGTGATGGAGCCCGTGGAGAATAGCTGGGTCCAGCCCTCGTGTGTCGTGCGGTGTGTGCGACTGAACAGGTGCTTCTCGAGTGGATTCCAGGAGAAGCCTCCATAGGATTCGAGTTGGGAGTGGCGCTCGAAATCCACATGGACTTCCCTGTTGATCGGCTGCCCGGTCTCTGCGTCTACCAACTGAATCCACTGTCCACGGCTGTCGGCGGTGACTTCGTACGAATCAAAACCGGGCTGAAGTAGCGTCGTGGAGTGATTCAGGATGGCTCCAGATCCAGTCGGAGAGACCTCCTTGGTTGTGAGGTGCGGGATGTTGTTCCGCAGCTGAATCTCAACCGGCGATGTGCTGGGTTTTAGGGTGAGTTCTCCAAACTCATTGGTCCATGAATCCCATGCTTTGAAGTCTTGGGCTGGGCCGGGGATGACCTTCACAGGTAGGTGAGCGATCGGATGCCCATTGGGGTCCACCACTTTCAGTCGCGTTCCGGTCAGTGCGGGAGACCGATCGGTGTGGTCTTCGGTGCCGGGTGATTTGGCGTTGCCCGAGTCTGCGGGGTGTGAGCGTTGTTGAGTGTGTCCGGCCTTCGCGACCAGTTCATCTGGCCCAGTGTGGGCATTCGTTTCCGGATTCAACTCATTTGTCGAAGCACTGGGCCGTTGCGATCCGAGCCAGGCCGCTGTGATCGCAAGGGCGCAGAGGCCCGTAAAGGTCGCTAGCTTGAAGGTCGTTGCCTTGGACCCCGAAAGAACAAGATTGCCTGCGGTTGCTGGTGTTGCCTTGCTTGATGCGGCATCCAGCAGAGCCTTGCGGCTCGAAGCGAGGGGTGATGAACGCAAACCCAGCATGCCTATCGCCAAGACCAAACCGGCTTGCAGCTGCAACCGCAAGAGCCCGAGGCCCCGGCGCAGTCGCTGCCGCATGGTGCCCGGTTCGAGTCCCAGGTCCACGGCCATTTGACTGGGCCTCTTGCCGTCGACCAGAGAGCCGTGTACCGCGTCCCGTAAAAGTGGAGGCAATCCGGCGATCGCCCCGCTCACATGGGCTTGGAATTCGGAAGCCTGGGTCAAGGCGTCCGGTGTGGCC
>JAAETM010000710.1 GCA_024228395.1 bacterium
ATGTCGATTGCCAGTCGCTCAGAGCCTACTTCGGGCAACTTCGAGTTCGGAACACTCCCATCCCGCCATTTCTCCACATGCACTCCCAAGCCAGGAACGAATCCAGGTGCTTCATGAAAAGTGAGGGCTAGACTCATCCATTTGAAGGTGGCGCTTCGTGAACAGGCGCTGCGGAGCATGCGCACACATCGAAACCATTCAATCCAAAGGGAGGCTGGGGACATGCTCTTCATGCCGATAGCATCTAGGCCTAGCGGTCTAAGGCGAGTACACACCGAGGGAGAAAAAGACGAGAATCCGAACATGTCCTCAAAGCTGGAAGTACTGGAACGTCGAATAGCGCGGATCAAAGAAAAGCTGACATCTCTGGGTGACCTTCGCCCGGGAACGCTGTCGGAGCAATACAACGTATGTGGAACTCCTCACTGCCAGTGCAAGGCGGATCCACCAAAGAAGCATGGACCCTACTTTCAGCTTGGGTGGAGTCGAAAGAGGAAGAGCACAACTCGCTTCATCCGAAAGCCCGATGTCCGCGAGATAAAAGACCAACTGCGAAACTATGCCCAGATGCAAACACTCGTCGACCAGTGGGTGGAAGCTTCAATTGAGATCTGCGATATCAAACTGCAGGAGTCTCGGCAAGCCGCCAAGGGCTAATCTGAGGCTGTAGAACCCCGCACTCTCAAGAACACCTACAATCCTGGCTTAAAAAGAGGGAACTGGAGAAGAAGGCAAGCGATCGGTGACTTCTTCGCGGGCGACTTCATGGCGGATGACCCACTTGGGCAAAAGTACCAGCCCGGCAAGACCATGCGCAACATGAAGCTCATTTGCGCCACCTCCTATAGGCTGTTCAAGCTGCAGCCCAAGAAATACCGCAGCGGAATCTTGCACAAGACCGAGTGGCTCGACCCGACCGAGATCTCCAACAGCTGCAAGATGGGCATACACCCCTGGCTCGCCTCCAAGATCGCCAAAGGCTACGCCATGACCGCCGACCACGACAAGCGCTGACGTGCTGGCGGATCGGTAGCCGAAGTCAAGCAGAACGCCAAGATCGATTCGATCTCCCTAGAAGAAGGCATCCGCCGCTTCGCCGGCAACCGCAGCGAGTAGCGAGTCGGATCCAACGGTGCCGCACTGCGGAAGCTCTAAGGGCTATTTGTTGGCCCTCTCAACCAAGAGTAGGCGGTACCGATTCCCTTTCTGAACCGATCTTCGAGCTCGAAAAGACAACTGGACGAATCCGACAAACCACAGGTTTTGTCTTGACGGGCCAAATAGAGAGCTTCAACGGAGGCTCATGCGATGAGAATCTGAACACCAACCGGTTTGACGACCTCACGAAAGCCGTCTACTGATCGGGGAATGGCGCATTGATTACAACGATGGGAAACCCTATTCTTCCCTTGGCCACCAGCCACCCAAAACCCCTTTGTTACCCAGCGAAAATTCACATATCGCTTGGACCTAAGACGAGGGCTCGGTCACGCGCCCTCCAAGGATGAACAACTTGGCAACACCCCCTGATTCCAACCATGCAAAGCCTTACTGGCACGCCAGTATGCGCATCATGGCCCTGATTCTATGCATTTGGGCTGTCATTTCGTTTGGCTGCGGAATTATCCTCCGAGACTGGCTGGATGCACATCTCAGCGTTGGCAATGCCCCCTTTGGTTTCTGGATGGCCCAGCAAGGATCCATTGCAGGCTTTGTCATTTTGCTGGTGTTTTATGCACTCTTAATGAATCGCTTGGATAAAAAGCACGGCTTTGATGAAAAGGACGAAAAGACCACTGACCATACTCAGGATACATCGATGAAGGCGTTCGAAGAATGAGTCAGGATCTCTGGAATTATATTTTTATTGGCCTCAGCTTTGCCCTCTACATTGGCATTGCTATTCGCTCGCGCGCGGGCTCTACCAGGGAGTACTACACCGCTGGCGGCGGCGTCTCCCCTTTTGCCAACGGCATGGCGACCGCAGCGGATTGGATGAGCGCCGCCACCTTCATTTCGATGGCAGGTGGTATTGCTGCCTCTGGCTATGACGGCTCACGCTTCTTGATGGGCTGGACGGGCGGCTTTGTGCTGCTGACCGTGCTGATGGTGCCTTACCTGCGCAAGTTCAGCAAAGCCACAGTCCCTGACTTCATCGGTGACCGTTACTACTCCAAGGCGGCGCGCTTGGTTGCTGTCATCTGCGCCATCTTTGTCTGCATGACCTACATCATGGGGCAGATGCGCGGTGTTGGTGTCGTCTTTGCCCAACTCTTCAATATTGAAATATCGACCGGTGTCATCATCGGCGGCAGCATTGTCTTCTTCTATGCCGGCCTCGGCGGCATGAAAGGTATCACTTATACGCAGGTGGCTCAATACTGCGTGATGGTCTTTGCTTATACCATTCCGGCCATCTTCATCTCGATGCTGCTGACCGGCAACGTCATTCCGCAGCTTGGTCTGATCGGCGACTACACCGCAGGCGAGCAGGCGGTCCCCTTCCTGCAGAAGATCAACAATATCAACACCGAGCTTGGCTTTGCTGAATACACCAGTGGTAAAATGAACAAGCTCAACATGTTCCTCATCACAGCCGTGTTGATGTGTGGCACTGCAGGCCTGCCGCACGTCATTGTGCGTTTCTTTACGGTGAAGAACGTTAAGGCCGTGCGCACCAGTGCTTGCTGGACACTGTTTTTCATTGCCATCATCTATCTCACCGCACCGGCTGTGGGTGCTTTTTCTCGCGTCAACCTGATTGGAAACCTCAATGGCATTGCACAGATCGATGCACCACAGTGGTTCCTTGATTTCTCTGAGACAGGCCAAATCACTTGGGAAGATCACAATGACGATGGTGTCATTCAGCTCTACGGCCCAGAACATAAAGCGGCAGCAAGCAACGAGCTGACCTATGGCAAAGACATGATGGTCATGGCCAACCCCTCCATGGCGGGGCTGCCCAGATGGGTCATCGCCTTGCTAATGACCGGCTGCGTGGCCGCTGCGCTGTCTACGGCTGCGGGTTTGCTGCTGGTACTATCCACTGCCATCTCGCACGACTTGATGAAAAAAATCATCAAGCCGGACCTCAGCGACAAGCAAGAAGTAAGGTCTGCGCGCGCCGCGTCCTTTGTCGCCTTGACCGTTGGCATCTACTTTGGCATCAACCCTCCTGGCAACTTCATCGCGCAGACTGTGGCCTTTGCTTTTGGCCTCGCGGCAGCCTCCTTCTTTCCAACCTTGCTGATGGGCATCTTCTCCAAGCGCATCAACCGCGAAGGTGCCATTGCCGGCATGAGCATGGGCATTGGTTTCACCGCTGCTTACATCATCTACTTCCGATTCTTGTTCACAGCGCCAGAAGGAAAGAGCGTAGAAGACTTCTACCTCTTTGGCATCGTACCTGAGGCCATTGGCTTTGTCGGTATGCTGCTGAACTTCTTGGTTGCTGGCGTGGTGTCACACCTAACGCCCGAGCCGCCACAAGAAGTGCAGGACATGGTCGAGAACATCCGTCACCCACAAGGGGCGGGTACAGCGGCAGATCACTGATCTCTTGGTGCGGAGCCAAGCACGAATCTGCCGCTTGCTTGAAGCGGTTTGACGGGAGAGTCCACTTGCCAACCCCTGCCATCCTCCCCCCCCCCCCGAGTCCAGCGCGCCCAATCCCAAACCGGCCCCCTCAAACAGATCCCGCGCACCCATCTGCGCGCCTTTCTAGATCGCTCCGAAGGCTCCCAAAACCCGCGCTCCCTGCCCGCCCACATCACCCACGAGCAGCACGCCGCCGTCCGCTGCGGCGACCCCACCTTCGGCTTCGCCCGCCTGCGCTGTCCCACCTGCCTCTTCGATCGGCTCATCCCGTTTTCATGCAAAGGCCGAGGCTTTTGCCCCTCCTGCGCTGGCAAGCGCAGGAGGGGCATCGCCACGCACCTCACCGATCACGTGCTGCCCGATCAGCCCCTACGGCAATGGAGGCTCTCCCTGCCCTGGTCTCTCCCCAATCAGCTGGCCTGCAGTCCCACCCTCACCGGCGACGGGGGTTCGGGGGGCCCACGGGGCCATGGAAGGGGTCCACCGCCAGCGCGGCATTAAAAAACATATACTTTTGATCAATAAACGACAAATAATCATTGTTGAGCGGCGTAACACTACCTAACCTGCCACTATCCCAACACAACAGAGGCCCCCAAATGCAGAACAACGAATGTCTAGAATCCAAACTGTCCGACGTCGAACATGGCGCTGTCGCCTTCAAAGTACTTGCCTGGGTTTTTGCCCTACTCGGGGTCGTCCTGGGCAGCGTTGCAACGATCACCATTTCGGCCTTGCTCAGATCTGACTTGGCACTGACCGATGTGACGGTCAAATCCCTGGGCCCCGTGCTCAACTGCGTGTCCTGCTTCATGCTCTTCTGGTTCCTGAAGCGTACTGGACTCATTTTCTTTAGCGTTGCAGCACTCATCCGCGAAATGAGAGAGGTGGTGTAGAGTGCCGATCATCGTACGCCTAGACGTCCTGATGGCGCTCAGAAAAGTGCGCGGCCAGGACCTTGCAGAACGCGTTGGCATCACGCCAGCAAACCTAAGCAAACTCAAGTCAGGCCGTGTCAAAGCAGTGCGCTTCTCGACGCTCGAGGCCATCTGTCGGGAGTTGCAATGCCAGCCTGGTGACTTGCTCGAATTTCAACCGACCGACCAAGCCGACTGATGGAGGAGCGAGTCATTCGCGCCCGTTCGAACTTGCCCCTATCGGCCCTTAGTCCTTGGGGCCCGTAGCGGGCGGGTCTGTTTTACCCAGTTCCGTTAAGGCAATGGTCGCAAACTCAATCATCAGCACCGGCAACGGCTTGTCGATCATGCGATCGCCGTCCATGTTGAGTTGGATTGCGATCGCATGATTCAGGTCGGGGAACCAACCCATGGTAGTTGCGTAATCGGTCATGGGTCGATCGTGGCCGCGAAGCTCTCCCAGCGCACTTTCACTCACTTCGCCAAACCCGGAGCGCGGAGTGTGTGGTATGTGGTAGTGGCGACCTTCAGGGAGTAGTCACTTTGTTCTGGGAGGTAAGCCTCTGCCCTGCTTGGCGGGATTGCAATGACCCTGTGGGTCACTGGGAAGAGAATCCCAGGGGCGATACAGCCTAATTCTCCCTCGCTAAGCCCCCGCGACACGTCGCCCACGCCCCGCAAACGCCCAAGCCCGGACCCACCCCGTGGCCCAGGGCCACCGTTCCATGGCCCACTTCCTGAATTCTTGCGCTTTCGCTCCCTTCCCGCCATTCCCCAAAAATGTCCCGTTGGAACTCCTTTCCACCCCAGCATCCCTTTTTTGCTGCAAGACAACTTGTCGCTCGCAGTTAGAAATTGGATGCAAGACGACAATCCCGTTCGCGTATTCACTTGCAAGTAAATCGCCCCCGATCCAGGCGGCCACCCGAATCCTCGTGCCCCCTGGAGGCAGTTCCGACCCGGCTTTCGAGCAAGCTCTGAACAAGGGAAGGAACAAGAAAACTAGCATGGTGGCGAGGAGGAAACTGCTTCGCGTCATAGGCTCTATAGTTCAAAAAGATAGGCAACGACCCATTCTTTGAATTGGATCCAGAAAGCGATCATTTCTCGCGTGCGCGCGTGCGCCACCCTAACAAGCGTTGATTGAACAAATCTAGGGCCCGTGGATTGACCTCGTCGCAGAGAAAAAATTTGGTGCCCTCTCAGCCAATAGACTGGTCGCGGCCACCTAGGCACGAGAGCCCAACTGCAAAACCGGGAATATCCCCACAGAACGGCCCTGCATCTGCTGTCATAAGAGCAATGAAAATCAGGCAAACGCTGCACCTGGGGCATCGAATGCTTGTAGGCGAAACATCGAACGCCAAGCTTGCCAGTTTCAGGTGAGGATCGCCTCGCAGCCCCTAAAGTGCCTAGCTTGCTCGGAGTCATACAGGGCCGCCCGCAAGTCGACCAGGTACCAATCTGTTCTGTGGACTTCGGCCTCCCGCAGGTCGGCGCGGCAGAAATTTGCGGTGCGTATTTCTTCAGGAGAGTGGGCATCGAGTCCGCTTGAGTCCCCGGAGTAGAAGCCGGTGAGGGAGCCCCACATGGGTGCTTTGTTCAGTACTAGCCCCTCACGCGTGGAGCCCCTTTGAAAAACCGCCCCTGTGAAATCTACGTTTTGCAGGTTGGCTCCAGCAAAACACACACCGGCGAGTTTCGCATCGCTAAGGTCCGCTCCCCACAACATGGCACCTGCAAATTGGGCACCTGTCATATCCGCCTGGGCCAGGTTGGCCGAAGGCAAACGAGCATTGCGCACTTGGGCGCCCTGGAGTTTGCAACCCTCCAAAATCGCAGCCGCTAGATGGTTGCCCTTGAGATCCATTTCCCTGAGATCGCTCCGCCGGAGATCGGCCCCCGACAAATCACATTCAATCAAGTATGCACCGCGCAGGTTGGCATGCGCAAGATAGGCCCCTTGAAAGTTCGCGCCTCTTGCCTCCATGCCGGTCAAATCCCCCGCGAAGAAAAAGGCGTTCGAAAAATTGGCACCATCCAACACCGCCCGGTGGAAAAATGCGTCCCCAAACCCACCTTTGTGCGCTTGAGCCTGCGTAAGATCCGCCCCACTCAGATCGGAACAGTGCCCATGCACGCGACCAAGGTGC
>JAAETM010000711.1 GCA_024228395.1 bacterium
ATGGTTCCAATGCCAAATCCCAACTTTTTTGCGTCCACCGCGCCGCCGATCCCCTCCCCGGAAGCCCGTTTGGCTAGCAATTGCCTGCAATCTACCCCATGCACACCCCCGCGACCCCACGCCGCTTCCCGTCGCTCACCTGAAACTGCCCCTTTGGAACGTCTATCCACGCGACGGCCTCCACGATCGAAATGCGGGCAGCACTCCTGCGCGAGACGTGCAGGTTGCTGACGCTTGACAATGTTGAAGTGAAGCAACAGAACACTTTTATCGAGGGAAGCCTAGCCCAATACGCCGTTCATCTTGGAAGCGCGCAGGCCAGCGTGCGCAACCGCCTAGCACTGGCCATCACTGCAGTGCACAGTCAGCACCGCTGACGAATCTTCCTACCCTTCGCTGACAACGATCCGCGCACAGCGGAAGTCCTCGCCAAAGTGCTGCTTCTAGCCCGTGATGGAACGATTCAGGACCCCAGCATTCTGAGGCAAATTCAAAGGGCGTAGAAAATGCAATACGTCAGTTCCATCTCTCCACCTAGGTGCTTGAAGGAGTAGAGAAAAGTGACGGATGCTGCAGCGCCTGGATGTAGCGCTCCTGTCGTTTTGTTCCGGCTCGCGCATCGGCGTGTTGAAGGGCCAGCGACGCCAAGTCCACCGATTCGTAGAGATCGTTGAGCAGTATGGCGATCTTCAGAAGCTGTGAAACCGGAAGCTCAGCAAAATCGGTAAAGCGCCGTACATACACGGCATCGGACCACAGCTCCTGACTCAATCCCGCATACGGATCCTCATTGATCATCATCGGCTTGAACACGCGGCCGTGAATGGGCAGAAACCGATGGAAGAAGAAGCCCGCCTGGCGAAGGACCTGATCCAGCTCGGCAAAAAGGGGTTGGTCCTTGTAGAAGGGGACAAACTGGACCTCGGTGTGCACCACGCTCAGACCTTGCAAAACCTGCTTGCCAGCCTCAAAGATTGCTAACTCTCCTCCTTGCACATCGATTTTGAGGTAATCCGATCCCCTAGCCTGCTCAACATCATCCAACCGGTGAGTCTCCAGTACCTTGCGCTGCACAACGCGACCCCACTCACTAAACCCGTGGAAGTTGGACAGGATTTCAGGATCTGGTTCCAGCAAGGAAGTCATCCCTGGGGAATGGCAGATCTTCAGCTCCGCGGGCCCCCCCTGACCCAAGGCCAGGGGTAAGAACGTCGCCCTGGGCAACTCCATGTCCAGCAAGGCCTGGAGCTGAACTGGGTCAGGCTCGAAGCCAACAAGATCGGCCTTGCCCAAATCGAACACGTTCTTATAGGGAGGATCTCCGTCGATTGGACTGGCACCGATGTCGAGCAACTTCAGCTCGGGCAGGTCACGAAAAATGGACGACAACGGAAACAACATGGGATCCTTCTGAATTGGTTGACCGAGTGGACGGGACGGAGTCTCAACCTGTCATACCCCGGCAATTGGCTGCTCCCCTCAGGATTTATCGCGACCAAAACCTCATTTCCCGAAGTTCGAAACGCAACGGCATGTAGGGATACGGAGTTGCATACACAATCACGGTTTCGCAGCGAAATGGTGCCGGCGAAAATCTTGAAGTAGGGGCAGGGACTGCCCCTTCAGCATGGACCGAGGATCACATCAGCACTTTTTCGCTCCAGGGCTGCGAATGTGCGGACGATTCGGCATCCGTAGGCTGTTGGACTAATCGTCGTCCTTGACCGGGAAGGTGGCGACGGCAATGAAGGTGCTCTGCTTGTCCGGCGCGGGGGTTCGATTGAGCTTGATCCATGCGGCGGTGAACTCGGCGAACTCGCGCAGCGCGTCCGCGTCCGCATAGACCTTGGTGCTAGCCGAGAGGTACGTGCAAGTGGCATGGGCATTATCCTGCTGTGAAGCCAAGTTCTTGTTCAGTTCGGAAAGACCAATCGAGAGCGCACTCTCGAACAGTGGCATCGTGGCTTCCGTACCTTTCGCTTTCAGATGGAACTCTTGTGCCCGGGCGATGTAGAATTGTTCTTTCGCACCCCGCTTCTTTTCGGTTCGAGTTGGAACGATCAGGTCGGCTTCCAAGAGTATGCGAACGTGGTGGTAGAGTTTCGTGGGGGGCTCGCCCAGGTCTTTTGCAAGCTGGAATGGCGAGCGCTCGGCCGCCCGGAACGCTGACAACATTCGTCGGCGCAGCGGGTTTGCGAGCGCTTTGGCTTGCGCCAAGCTGATCGACTCTAGCTGGTCGTCAGGTGGAGTATGGGTCATGGTCTGGCAAACATTGTGTTGGCAGGCGTGTTGAGGACGACTTCGTGTTTCGCCATCCAAGAAGCGCCGATGATGCCTTCGATGGGCTTCTCTCCGACAGCCTCAAACTGCTGGTTCAAGTGGGAGAGGTCCAGGACGGAAATGAGCTCGTCATCAAACTTTACCCCCTGGATTGTGACGTGCTCCCGGAAAACTTGACACGGACCTAACGGATATACTAACCACCCAAAGGATCCATCCATGAGTACCACCAGAAGAAAGTTCAGCCCCGAATTCAAGCTTGAGGCCGGTCCGCTTGGTCACAGACCAAGGCCAGACTATCGCCGAGGTCTCCAAGCAGCTTGACCTCAATCCAGGCCTCCTGCACCAGTGGCGCACCGCGGTCAAGACAAATGGTCAACTGGCCTTCACCACCAAGTCCACAGATCAG
>JAAETM010000712.1 GCA_024228395.1 bacterium
CACTACCCACCCCACTGCCGAAGGCTCCTGTCAAGACCGCCGGAGCGCCGGTTGAGTTATTGGTTGCAGCACAAAAGGTTGTACCGGTTTGGGCAAGAGCCGAACTGGAAAGGGCTACGGCGAGGCCGGAAAAAAAAGGAAGAAGTTTGGATCGGAGCATGGGTAGAAAAGGGCTTGAGACAACTACCGTAAACAGACAGGATTTCGAAACACTTCGGATCGAGGTGGAGAGGCTCGATAACGAGTGCCTTTATTATACATCCACCAGCAACAAATTGCAAACAACTCCCCTGGGCAATAAAAGTATGCGTCACCCACACTTCAACGCGGGAATCTCATCCCGAGACTTGGCGTACCTCTAGGCTAGTTCATGCCATCTTACCCATAAAGTCCAACCCAAACACCACTTGAAAGTGGAGCTTGGGTGCGTTCCGCAGAGCCATGACCCCACCACCACCACCCACGAATCCTCCGGGCCTACATGGCGGCGGCTCTCCTCGCTTCGAGCTTCTGCCCCTCCGATAGCTTCACTTGATTTCTGGAAACCGCGCCGATCATGATCTACACGCCAATCCTGTGGTTCTCCAGGAGGCGTTTCCTGATCGGAGTACACGCCAGCATACTCGCGCTCGGTGGAGCCTATACCTACGCGGAAGTTCCGCTGGGTTATCGGGTTCAAAGTGTGTTCGATTTTTCGCACAACCCCTACGACAGAAATGGCCACCTTGCCCAAGGTTTCATCCCTGCGATTCTGGCCCGCGAGATCATCTTGCGCCATACGCCACTGAGGCGCGGCACCTGGCTGAGTTTCTCACCGTGTCGGTGTGTTTGGCTTTCAGCGCCTTCTACGAACTCATCGAGTGGTGGGCAGCACTCACCTCAGGTGAGTCCGCCAATGACGTTAGCCATTTCACAATGATTGGAGAACGGGGAAGGCCGCTTGGGTGGGGATGTAAGCCGCGATTTTGTGGTCGTGGTGGCCAAGGCCTTTGAGAAGTTCACCGAACTCGTCCTTAGCCGCGTGGTTTGCTTGGTTTCGGCTGCACGATCATTTGCACGTCCCGCATGAGATTGTGCGCTGACATGTCACCGCCTTCATGGTACTCCGAAGCGAGTCAGTGGATCGCGTATCCACCCGGCATAAAGCCCGAGCAACGGTCTAAACGTCACGTATTTTTCGAAGCCCGAGCAGCCGCAGGACCATGGGATCATCCCGGTAGTAGCCCATGCCGCGAAGGCTGCGAAAATGAATTAAGATGTGTGTGATGGGCAACAGCGAAAGCGAATCAAGGCCGAAAGCCGCCTGCTGTCGGGCATGGGAAGAGTGCTGACGATGCCTAGCTTTGAGGCGAATCGAGCGGAGCATAATCTGGAACAAGACCAATCCTGAGTAGGAGGTGAACCACTCATCTGGCGCCAATTCTATCGTCAGAAGATTGTGGCAGGAAACCTGCGTGTCTGCTCTACTTAATCCCACTGGAAGTGCCTTCTTTGGTGTGTTCAGCACGGAATTTATTCACCGCCTAATACGCCCAAGAAGATCTTTCGTTTGGCTTTACCCCCCCAATAGCGCCGGAACTTTGCCACTACGGAGTTACCATTCAAAAGCTGCCGCTGGTTCTGCTATTGGCCCGGCATTGGCGGTGCAGACACCCCTTGGCTTTGATGTATCTCTTCAAACCGCAGCCCAGTTGCAGATCCCCATTCCGTCCTATCCTGCTGGTTCCACGCAGTTTGCAGTTTGGAACCGCATCGCAGATCCGGCTGTTCCTCCCCCGCTATCCGATAGTGGATACGCAAGGAAGTCCGACTGGAATACGGTGTCAGGCGCCGTATTCCTCAGTAACTCCCGCCGAGGTCCTTCAGCGCCTCGACCAGTTCCGATGAAATCGATTCAGGGAGCTTGGATTTGGATAGGCTTGCCACCAGATCCGCGAGCAACCCGTTGAGTGGTAAGGGCCGCAGTTCGGGGACGGGCCGGGGCCCCTTGGTTATCAGGTAAACCGAAGGCCGTTTCGAGCCGGGCAGTTGAAAGTGGTAGCTCTCCTGATCGCATCCGGGTTGACCTGTGAGGTGCTTGCCTCCCAGGGCGGCCAGGGTGCCTTGGGCTTGGGCAATCAGAGCCTTGTGGGAACCGGGCTGCAAGTCAAAGCACACCGGGTTTCCGCGTCCCAGCCAAAGTTGATCCCCATCGGTCCAGCGCAGGAAGAACTCACCACGCCTGCAAGAGCGCAGTTCCAAGCCGAGGATCGCAGTGCCGCGTGGGATTACGGTCGGAACGGGCTCGGTCAATTGGGGACCAGCGATCGGCTTCAAATAGGCCAACCACGCAGCTCGGCCCGCCAGGGCGGCTTCGGAATCCACTGCGGCTTGAGCGTCAAAGGCAGGACCCTCAGGCAGCAATGCCTTCAGGAAACGCGAGGCCTCCAAACGGGCGATCAGTCCCACGGGTTGATCAAAGAAACGGTCGTCCCGGCCCAGCTCGCCATAGAGAATCCAAAGGGAGGAGGCCTGGCCTGCCTCGTAGGCACGCCGCGCCAGCGCGCGCCGTGCCCCGCCCTCGGTTTCCACTTTCAAGCGTGCTTGAATGCGAGGCAAAATGAGCTTGGCATCCACGTCGGCAAATCCTTTCAAGGCCGCCAGGCGAACCGCCAACATGCGATCCTCGAGCAGGGCAACGAATGCTTCGGTCTCCCCCGCTTGCATGTTCTTGCCCAGCCCGGAAACCAGGGACGCACGCCAGGGAAAATCCAGGTTGCCCAGATCCTTCCAGAATCGTTTGCGGAGCTCCGCCCGCTTCCCGTCCAACGGAACCGCCAACTGCGCCGCGGCCTCGAGCAATTCGGGCCCCACGTCGAATAGGTCCGGCTTGGAGGAAACAAAGTCGAACACGGCCTTGTGGCCGACCTCCCCCATCTTGACCAAACGCTGGGCGGCCTGGGGACGCACCACGGGGGAGCCTTGGGTTGCGGCGCGGATCAGCTTCTCCAGGCGCGCGGGGGTGATCTCGTGCTTGCGTTTGCTTTGGGCGAACGAGCTGCCCTGGAACAAGACCAAGAGGCACAGGCACAATCCAACGAATCGCTGCATAGCTCTACTTGGGAGAACGGCCTTCGTCTTCCGGATCCTGGGGATCGAAGGTGTCGATCGTGAGACGGTACAGGCTCGTCACGAAACCGTCTTCGTTCTCCTCCTCGCCGATGCTCAGGGTGCCCTCAAATTGGCGACGCCCCGGATCAAACGTCGCACCGCCTTCGCCGATGGTCACGTGAACAAAGTGGTGCAGCTTAGAGCGGCCGCATTCGCAGGACTGGGGAACGAGCTCGAAAGTATCGGAGCCGAGGGGAGTTCCCACGGCCATGTATCCGGCGATCTTGATGCGCTTGCCGTCGAAGTCCAAGACCTCCTGGGGCACGTCATCCCCACGGCGCCATTCGATGGATGTTAGAAATTCAATGGTGACGAGAACGGAGGCTTCTTCCTGATCTTCCTCTTCGCCATCTCCATCCGCTTCCTCCTCTTCATCGGCTTCTTCATCGCCCCCCTCGCCGCCCTCTTCTTTCTCCTCGTGCTCATCTTCGTCTTCTTCGCCTTTCTTCTTCTCGTCCTCCCCTTCACCATCGTCCTGTCCCCAATCGGAGGATCCGGCTGAAGACGTGGGCCCCCACGAACCAGGTAGGGCTATGCCCAGGCACAAGAGCAGGCGCAGGATGATTTGAAAGGGAGCCATAGACATCATTCTAACCATATCGGCGTGCCGAGCCCATTTGCGCGCGTATCTTCCGCGCAAAAAGTGGCGATTAGAGCCAAGAAGGGGCGCTGTCGCCGCGGCTGACACCGCTTGAAGTACCCCGATCCCGACCCTGGGGCAATCTGGGAGCCGGCGCCTGGGCAAAAGGATCGTAGGCGGGCTGGAGGCTTCCAGCGGGCCTGGCAGCCGGGGTCAGCTCCACAACGGGCTCCAGCGCTTCGTCCGCGTCCGACTGGGAATCGAGCTTGACGCGCAATTCGATATTGGCCGCAAACAGGGCGGTCATGAGTTCGCTCTTGCGCTCGAACTGGACGTCCTCTTGGGCCAAACCTTGGACCTCACCAAACTCGGAGGCAATCCCACCATCGACTTGCTTGGCCGCCCTCACCCGGGCCAGTTCAGCCTCGGTGTTGTGCAATTCCTTGTTCAATTTGGCCACGCGACGGGCCAGCAGATCCGTTTCCTTTTTCTGCCGGTCCAACTCGGCCTGTTGACCGCGACGGCGTTCCTGGCGCAAGGCGCCCACCGCCACCTTCACGATCTCCTGTTCGAGCGGTGAAAGGCGTTCTTCATCCCCGCCCCAAGAGGCGAAGACCTTCTTGAGTTCAGCTTGCAAGTCACCGTCGCCGGGTCCCTTGACCCCTTGCTTGTCGGACAACAACTGCTGGTTCTCCGCCAAACCCTCACGCTGGTCGCGCAACTTGGTCTTGAGTTGGTCGAGGGCAGACCCCGCCTCGGGCGGTGACCCCTTGGGTTTGCCGCCTTGGATCAGGCGCACGAACTCCTCGCGCGCCGCGCTGGAGAAAGCTCCGTGGTCATCCCCCACCGTGCCCAACGTGCGCTCGATCAACGCACGATTGACGGCCTTTTCAATCAGGCCCGCAACCCGGGACAAGCTGACGGAGCGCACCTTGCGCACTCCCCGCGCATGCATTTCCTCGGGGGATGTTTCCTTTGCCCAGCGTCGCACCACATCTGTGAGTGCGTTGTCTGTGTTGACTTCCATGCGGTGAACGGAACCCCAGTTTGATCGCCCACCGACCAAGCCCACGGCCTCTTCCGCCTCTAAATTAGACGCCAATTCACCTTGAGACAAGCCTGGCACCGGGTCGGCGTCCCGCATCCAGGAACGCCGACCTCAACCTTGTCAAATGCAAGCGGCCCCGCGATCCTTTCGGATCGCGGGGCCGCCTCATATGGAAAGCCCAATTACTCGCCAGCTTTCTCTTCGCCACCCCAACCGGAAACGGTCTTGTCGCCGCCGGGCGACTCAAAGGTGTAAGAGGTGCCCTTGCGGTCCTGCACATCCTTGGTCCAGAAGTAGTAGGGGTTCACGGCGACGAAGTCGCCGATGGCCATGGCGACGCCGACCAGAGGGTACACTGGGAGGATGTCCTGGAGCAGGGCGCCATGGACCCAGGAATCTTCGGAGTACTTCTGGTTCACGTACTCATCCCAGTTGCGTGAAAGGCGGCGGGGGCCAGAGACGCAGGAGGAGAAGGTCAAAAGGGCTGCCAGGGTCAAGCCCGTGGCGAGGGTACGGTTGAGTTTCATTGGATGATTCCGGTGGGTTTTTGCGAATGCCGCCCGGCCGGGCGTGGTTGAGCGCCCAACTGGGCACTGGAATCGCGGAGGATAACGACCAAAGGTCGAGATACAATGTCGAGGCCCGATTCCCTTGCAAAAACCGGCACTTTGCGCCTGCGGATCCCCCTGGGAGTTTTTACATTGCAGGCCCCTATGAGCACGCAATGCCACCAGACCAAGTTCCTGGGAGCCATTGGAGCCTCCATCCTCTTTGCCATGCCGGCGCTTGGGACCAGAGCCCAAGAGGAGTCTGCCGCCCCCACCGAATATCTTGGTCTGTACTCCCGGACGGTCAAGCTCTCCGGGCGCCCAGCAGCCTTGACATACTCGCCCGGTGGTTGGCTTTTTATGGCCGAGCATTCTGGAGGCATGAACTACGATCACGAAGCCGGCTTGATCATGAACGGTTGCCGGTGGTCCGGTGAGGGGCTTGGTGGTTTGGCCTTCGCTGAAAACGGTGAAGAGCTATGGGGCAGCTTTCCCTGGGAACGGAAAGTCGAGCTGAGATCCAGCACCGGAGAGCTCATTGGGGTCCTCTCGCCCCCCGCTCCCGACTCCCCCCGCGGCGGTTTTCTGGAACCCCGTGGGATCACCACGTTCAAGGGGCATGTCTGCGTGGTGGACGCCGGCTGGGGCCGGCTGGATATCTTCAAGTCGGATGGGACCTGGCAAAAGTCTATCGGAGAAGGCCTGCTCAAGAACCCGCAAGACGTTTGCGTGGATTCCCTCGGGCGCTACCTGGTGGCCGACACGGGCAACTCGCGCATCTGCGCTTTTGACGCCGAGAGCAACCTGATCACGACCTTCGGAGAATGGGGCTGGTTCCCCGGACTCTTCTCCGACCCCACCGCCATCGAAGCCCAGGGCGAACGCTTCTATGTGGCCGACCGGGAAAACCAGCGCGTCCAGGTTTTTGACCTGCAAGGAACCCCGATCTATCGCATCGGCATGCACGCGATTCTGCCCCGCGAAGGCGAGGGCACGCTGCACTATCCGACGCACCTGGCCCTGCGCCGCGATGGTCGTGAGCTGGCACTGATCGAACCCATGGACGGCCGCGTGCAAATCTTCGGCATGGGCGTGGGCGACGCGCCCCCCAAGAGAATCAACCGCCCCACCGATCGCCAACCCGCCCCCCACTACGGAACCCATTGGGACATGGGCGCGGGCTATTTGGCGATCCCCGAACCCGAGACCCACACGATTCGAATCTACGACCTGCGCAACGTGGAGAAACCCAAACCCGGGCAGCAGGCGGGCACACCTACCCTGGTCACCGAAGTGGGTGGATTCGGCACGCGATTGGGCCGATACACGCAACCTGGCGGGGTTTTTATCGGTGGGGATCCACTGACCCTTTTGGTCTGCGACACGGGCAATGGGCGCCTCGTGGAAACGAAGCTGGCCTTGAGCCAAGAGGACCCACTAGGGTTCACACTGGTAGCCGCGCGGGTGCAACGGTCCTTGGATTTGGCCGCGTTGAACGAGACTGATGAGCAGCTTCAAAGGCCCTGGACGCCGCGCCCGATCGATGTGGAACGCAGCGCGGACGGCACGACGTTCCTGCTATGTGATCTGGGCCGTGAGATTTATGTGCTCGATGAATTCTGGAACCTGGACGCTCGCTTCGGGGCCACCGAAGAACACCCTTGGAAACATCCGGTAGCGATCGCTTGGCAAGAGAGCACGGGACGCCTGTTCGTCTGCGACGAGGGTTTGGCCCGGGTCCAAGTTTACGACCGACAAGGCCAATGGGTTTCGGAGCTGGGTGAGTATTTCCTGAAGCGCCCCTCCGCCATCAGCTTCGACAAACAAGGTCACATCTTGGTCATCGACCGTGGCGTCTCCACCCTATTCACATTCGATGACAAGGGATCGGTGTTGCGTCAACAGGGGCACGCCGGCATCGACCGCGATTCCTTCTTTGGCCCCACCGATGTGGATGTGGACGAGCAGGGCCACCTCTACGTGTTGGATCACGGCAACCACCGCGGCATGGTTTTTGACGAAAAAGGCGAGTGGTTCCACGCCTTCGGCTCGCGCCTCTATACCAAACCAGCACGCCTGCCCGGGACGATCGAGAAGAACGACACGGAGGAATCCGAATGAACATCAAGTACGCTGCCCTGCTTGCACTTTGTTTGCTGCCGGCCTGTGACTCCGACCAAACGGCTGATGCCCCCTCCGTTCAAAACGCGCAAGCCCCAGTCGATTGGACGTGGAATCAAAGCAATGCTGGGCAATATTGGGCGGCCTGGAAACCCTCCGCCGGTCCCGTGGAAATGGGTCCTTCCTTCGCCATCGAGATCAAACTCTCGACAACCGAAGCCGGCGCCCCCCTGGACTTGCAGGCTGGCCAAATCGACATCCAAGCCCGCATGCCCGAACACCAACATGGCATGCTGCAAAGCCCCGAGATCACGCGCCTCTCCCCCGGCCACTACCGCGTGGACGGCATGCGCTTCCACATGCTCGGCTATTGGCAACTGCAGCTTGATATCAGCCGCCCCCCCCTCACAGAACGGGCACAGTTCGACATCCAACTCTGATTTGGCGGCGCTGTCCCTTGAGAAACACCCACTCGAATTCACCCAAAACCATGCGCAAAAAACAGGCTGGCTCCATGGACGAAAACACACCGAATGGGCCGCATGCGCGACTTCGTTTGGCACTGCGAGGCTTCGCTGCGGTCTGCTTTTGCCTGGGTTTGTCGAGCTGCGGCGAAAAGAGCCAGAGCAAAGCGCTGCCCCTGGATGATGCCGATTTCTTGGCACGGGCGAGTGGGTTTGTGAGCGAACCGCTGCCGGATGCGGATTTGACAAATCGGTTTTGTGAGAACGAGAAGGCGGCGCTGTTTGGCCGGCGTTTGTTTGGGGAGATGGCGTTTTCGGGAGAGGGCACGCGCTCCTGCATTTCATGCCACGACCCATCCCACGGCTTCGCCGATACGCGGAGTCTGTCCCATGGCGAGGGAGACGTAAATCGACATGCGCCCACACTGATCAATGTGGCCTACGGGCAGTGGTTTGGTTGGGGTGGCAAAGCGGATAGCCTTTGGAGCCAGGCCCTCGGCCCCTTGGAGCATCCCGCCGAAATGGGTGGGGATCGCTTAGCGATCGCGCACCACCTGTCGAATACGCCGGAGTTGGCGAAGACCTACGGCGAACTATTCGGGACCCTGCCGGCGCTGAATGACGCCGCCCGTTTTCCGGCCCATGGGTTGCCATCTGGCGCGGACCCGGGAGGCAAGCGCGCGACCGCCAGCGCCGCTTGGGAAGCGATGGCCGATGGGGACCGCCAGACGATCAATCGCATCTTCAGCAATGTGGGCAAGGCTCTGGCCGCCTACGAAACAAAGCTGATCTCAGGGCCCTCCCCCTTCGACCGCAGGGTGCGCGCCCTGCAGCGTGGGGATTGCGAGCCGGTGGAAGGCTGGGACGCTGCGGCGGCCCGGGGGTTCGACCTGTTCACAGGCCATGCCATGTGCGTGGTTTGCCATTCGGGGCCGCGTTTTTCAGACGGGGAGTTCCACAACACGGGGGCGCCGCCCCTGCACGGGGGCGAGCCCGTGGATCCGGGGCGCTACCAGGGTGGGCCTACCTTGCAAGCCAGTATTTTCCGGGCTGGCGGGGCCTTCAGCGACCACACCAGCGGACAACGCGCCGAGCGAACAAAGCGCCTGAAGACCGGATCGGAGCAGTGGGGCGAATTCAAAACCCCGTCCCTTCGCAACCTGGTGGAGCGGCCGCCGTATATGCACCAGGGCCAATTTGAGGACCTGGAGCAGGTGGTGGATTTCTACGACACCCGGGAGAATTCGGTGGGTCAGAGCCATCATCAGGAACAAATCCTGCGCCCGCTGAGTCTCACTGAGGAGCAGCGTTCGGACCTCCTGGCCTTCTTGAGGGCCCTTCAGGGGGGCCCGGTTTCCGCCCCTTGGGCGACCCCCAGACCCTTCTGACCCGAATTCCAGCCAATACCCTATACTCAAAGGGCACAGCTGGAGCCCTCCCCCGGGGTCCCAGGCGACTGTCATGCCTCTCCCCATGTCCCCCATGCGAATAACCATCCCCGCCTACGCACTGAGCGCCCTCATTCTAGGCTCCCTCGCCGCACCTGCAACGGCCCACGAAGATGACCCGAAAATTCTGGACCGGGTGCCCCCGATCTCCAGCAAGGGATTTCGGCGTAGCGTGGCCCAAGGGGCACAGGCCACGGCCCTTGGAGGGGCTGGAATGTTTCAAGGAACGACATTTGATTCCAGTGGCGTGCAACTGCTTTCGTGGATTCCCTTGAACCTGATCGATGGCTCCCAGTCGGGCAACGATTGCTGGGGTTACGTCTCCCCCACGGGGCGCGAGATCGGCATCATCGGCACCCACTCTGGAACCGCGTTTTTTGACCTGAGTGACCCGGGCAACCCGCTGCAAATCGGTTACGTCGACGGTCCCAATAGCCTGTGGCGCGACATCAAGGTTTTCGGTCACCACGCATATTCGGTGAACGAGAATAGTGGAGGCGTGCAGATCATAGATCTGAGCAATGTGGATACTGGCCAAGTGACCCAGGTGGGAACGGTCAACGGCTCTGGCGGTACCTCGACCCACAACATCGTCATCGATGAGGTTAGCGGTTACATGTACCGTTCAGGCGGAGACAACAACGGCCTGCGCATGTTCGACCTGAACGCCAACCCGGCAGCCCCCACCTTCGTGGGACAGTGGAACACCAAGTACGTGCACGACGCCCAAGTGGTCACCTACACGACCGGTCCGTACGCGGGCAGGCAAGTGGCCTTCTGCTGTGCTGGTTTCAATGGTGGCTACGGCAATACCGGCCTGACCATCGTGGACGTGACCGACAAAGCAAACCCCGTGATCATGGGTGAAGCGTTCTACTCAAACCCGGCTTACTCGCACCAGGGTTGGCTATCCGAGGACCGCACCCTGTTCTACCTGGGCGACGAACTGGATGAGGACGGCACCCTGCCGACGACCACCCACGTGATCGACGTGTCCAACCTGAACAACCCGGTGACGCAGGGCTCCTTCACCAACGGCAACACCGCCATCGGTCACAACCTGTACACCCACAATGGCCTGATCTACGCCGCCAACTACACCAGTGGTCTGCGCATTTTCGATTATGCCTCCAACCCGCAAAACCCCCTCGAAGTGGGCTACTTCGACACCTGGCCGAGCAACGATGCGGACAGCTTCAACGGCTTGTGGAGCGTCTATCCGTACTTCCCCAGCGGTGTCGTCATCGGCAGCGACCTGGAGCGCGGGCTATTCGTTTGGTACGCGGGGGATCCCCTGCTCGACGTGACTGTGGTGGGCGGTGCTCCGGCCCTCATCAACCCAAACGGCATGGCGTTGGACATTACCATCAGCGAAGCGACCGCCGGGCAATTGGCCGCCGGTACGGCCGCCCTGGTCTATAACGCTGGGGCGGGTGCGATCAACGTCCCTTTGACCCACGTTTCCGGGGATCAGTTCACCGTGGACTTCCCCACTTTGCCCTGCGGCAGCAGCGTGAATTGGTACATCACCGCCAATAGCACCTCCGGCTTGAGCTGGAGTGCGCCGAGTGCAGCCCCCTCCGAGTCATTTAGCTCCCTGGTGGGCTTCGGCACCACGGACCTGGCCCTCTTCGAAATGGAGTCCACCGGCGGCTGGGTTTCTGGCACAGCTGGTGACAACGCCACCACCGGTTTTTGGACCCGCGGAAACCCCAACGGCACCGCAGCCCAGCCCGAGGACGACCACACGGTCGCCGGAACCGATTGCTGGTTCACCGGCCAGGCCAACCCCGGTCAGAGCGTGGGCACCAACGACGTGGACGGCGGCTCGACCACCCTGGTCTCCCCCATCTTCGACCTGAGCGGGAACCCCGATGCCCGCATCGAGTACTGGCGCTGGTACGTGAACAACGGCAACAACAGCGTGGATGATTCCATGTATGTGGAGATCACGGACGATGGCACCAACTGGGTCAGCGTGGAAACGCTGGGTCCTGGCCACCTCGAAGCTAGCGGCGGATGGTACCAGCACACCTTCATGGCTGCCGACCTGATCTCCACGACCAGCGCGGTGCAGCTGCGCTTCCGAGTGGGAGACCTGGGTAGTGGTTCGATCGTCGAGGCTGCTATCGATGACTTCCGCATCAAAGAAACGGACTGCTCCGGCGGTTCCATGACGATCTACTGCACGCCGGCCGTGGCCAATTCCACCTTCCTTCCGGCTGTGATTTCTGGTCAAGGTTCCACCACAGTCAGCGACAACGATCTGACCCTGACGGCTGATCAGTTGCCCACCAACCAGTTCGCATACTTCCTGGCAGCCACCGGATCGGGCCTCATCGCCTCGCCTCCGGGCTCCATGGGCAATCTATGTTTGGGTGGAGCCTTGGCGCGCCTCAACGCCACGTTGCAAATCCGCTTCACCGGCGCCTCCGGTAGCATCGCCTTGCAATTGGACCTGACCAACATGCCCACAAACCCGGCCCAGCCGGTGATGGCGGGGCAAACTTGGTATTTCCAAGCTTGGTACCGGGACACCCTTTTGACAAGCACGTCGAACTTCACCGACGGCTTGCAGGTCACCTTCCAGTAATCCGAAGGGAAACACAAAACGCGCCCCGGCAAAGGTTGTGAAACCTCCGCTGGGGTGCCTTTTTTTTGATGCTCCATACAAAGAGCTGCAAGGTGATCAAACCTTGCAGCTCCCTTCTCCATCCAGAGAACCCCCACCCTCTGACTCATAGAGGGGAAGGTGTTTCAGGCTACCAACTCACGACTTGGCGGGAGTTCACAACCATGGGCGTGAAGGGCGGCAGATTGCCTACTTGATTGAAGTCCGTGTCGTAACTCCAATTGCGGCACGGGGCTTCGTAGCGGTCCGAACCGTACTGCCAATCTCCGGTGGCGTACTCGCTGTCCCAGGTGTTCACAAAGGAACCCGAAATGTTGCAGTTGACATTACTCCATTTCTCGTGGAAGCGCGGCAGATTTTCCAAGCCACCGTTGTAGCGCCCAGATTCTGATTCGTAGTTACCGGTGATGAACGCGCAGTTGTAGGAGGTCTCCGTGGCTGTTGGCAAACTACCGGGAGTCTTGGAGCCATCCCAAGCATTCGACAACAGGTTGACCGCATCACCGATGACAGAGGCAGCTTGTTTGTTGACTATGTTGTAATCGCCCTGCACGTAAATGGAACCTTCGCAGGCGACGGTCAGGGGGCCTGTCAATTCGCTGCCATTGGTGATCATGACCCCCTTGGCCTCCGTGCCCTCACCCATTCCGTAGTGGGCCGTGTACAGCAAGCCATTTTCCGGGAACAGCTCGGCTTGGCCCAAGAGGGCCATATTGATCGCCACCACGGGCGTATGGTTGTTGGAGCTTTCGGATTGGCGCATATCCGGAACGGAGTTCAAGTTCAAGGCACCGGAAGCCGCCACTAGCTGATGATAACTGGTGCCTTCGGAGTTGGTGAGCGCCCCATTGGGACCAAATACTTCGAAGTCCGTTCCCGCCTCATTCACGATGATCGAAAGACCGGCGTTCTCATGGAAGTACCCCATTTCGTGGGTGCCCATTCCTGCGCCAGCAAATACGTATTCCCCGGTGCCCTCGTCGAATACGTAGGATCCCTCCTCGGACTCCTCGTACATGGCGATCGATCCGATGTTGGGTGTTGAAGCCTCCTGCAGATCATGTTCACCGGTCAAGACCGTGTGACCCGACCCACCCAGGTATCCCGAAGGTTCGTCCCAGCGCTCCAATGCACCCGCTGCAAAGGGCAACCAATCATTGGGCCCGTCCAGAAAACCGTCACCATCCGCATCGTAGCCTTCGGTGAAACTGCTGTCGTAACCAGACTCCGAATCCACTCCCAAGCTCGAGAACTGGGACTGGGAGAGCATGGCATTGAAATTGGCGGGCTCAGAAGAATCGTAGGGGTTGGCCACCCACTCCCGAATGTTCACGGTGCCGCCGGCCAGTCCACCGTCCTTCCGTGTGCGATACACCTTGCCAAGGGCATGCACGTAGTTGGTATCCATGGTCAAGGTGTTGCCACAGCCCAGGTACATGTCGCCATTCGCGTGTACCCGACCACCCAAGGTCATGCTGGGCCCAGGCAGAATCTCCAAGTCTGAGTTGTAAAGCACAGCGAATTGGAAGATGGGTGTCGTTTCGGTGGCAACCAAACGGTTGACCACGCATTGACGACCATCCTGGTTGGCGGTGGCGGTGATTTCGTAGGCATCGATCAGGGTCTGGATACCCTCCGGGCCCACGCGGCTGCGAGTTTCTCCGACCTTGGTGATGCTGTAGGTAACTTCCTCGTCCCCCACGAGCATGGTCCCCAACTCAGGTGGATTGTTCCAGTTGGCGACCGCATCGGCAACCGTTGTGCTGGCCACGTCCGCCGCCCCTTCTGCCAGGAACCGCGCCTTGACCTTGTCCTTGCGCAGGTCCACCTGCTGCACCGCATTGCTAGCGTTTGCGAACATCATGGAGACCATGCCTGCGGCCACCATGGCGCCAAAGATGGCGTAGACCACAGCTACGCCCTCGCATCCCGTGGCTCGTCTGCTTGTTCGATACATTTTCATTCTAAGTCCCCGTTCTGAAGTTTGATCACCCATTGGGCGGAGTGCCGATATGTCACCCCGTCCGAATCCGTTTTGCGCAAGAAGAGAGTTATTCTCAGCGCGTTCGTGGGAATCTGATATCCCGTTTCTACCGGCGTTTCCACTTGGAAACGCTCCACACCGTGGGCCACGCGACGGTCCAGGACCCCGCCAACCCAGCGCTCCAAGTACGTGCGACCATTGGGACCATCGAGAACTGCATAGCGCACTTCCTCCAGGTTCCACACGAGACCTGTTTCAGGGTCCACGCGGTACAGGTTCACATCCCAGGCTTGAGTATCCTCCCATTCTTCACTCAGCACGCCGTCCCCGTTGCCGTCAAGTTCGGGGGTACCGTTGAGGTCCAAGTCCATGTCAGGACGACCGTTGTCGTCCATATCCGCTGGCTCCAAAAAGATCACCGCCCGGTGGGCTCCGAAATCGAATTCATTGGCTGTGGCGACTTGGATTCCAGGTGCATAGGCATGGGCCGCAAACCCCGCTCCGGGAACTCCATCCTCAAATACATGGGGAAATGATCGCCCATCAATCGACATGAATCCTGAGTTTCGTAGGTCTGAGAACAGGGCTCTCTGTGCTTTGGAGGACTGCTGCTGCAAAAAACTCAAACTGCCCCCAGTTTGCGAGAGGGAGTCGATGCCGCTCGAAACCATAACTAGACTGCGAGCCAAAACAGCCAGGATTGTCGCGCTCACAATGAGTTCTATTAGGGTGAACCCCGAATGCTTATTTCTCTTGTTCCACATTACTCAACCCTCGCGGTCTGTAGGGATTCAGTGCGCTGGGCGCCCCGATTGTTGGTCCAGCGAGCCGTTAGCACAATACGCAATGGGTCGGGCAATTCATTGCCTTGAACGTATTCGGGGTAGCTCACCACGATGCGTTGATCGCGCAGGTGCAGATCATCGTATTGGGCGATGTTTTCGTCGTGCTCGTAGGTGCTTCCAGGCACGGCCAGTGAGCCTATGGGCGAGGTACGCACCTGATCCATGGCGGCTTCCAAATCGGAAATGGCCACGCCGACGTCGCGACTTTGATGAACCATGCGCATGGAGATCAGCTGGCTCATGAATGCTGCGGAAGTCACGATGAGCAGTATGACGATGGCGACCATGACATCCACCAGACACAGCCCTGTTCGAGCCTTTCGCCTGGGACTATTACTTAGTGCCCCATTACATTGAGACACAATCCTAGCGGGAGATTTCATTCTGATTCCTTCTAAACGACCCCTCAATCGCTCCCCATAGAATGACCCTACAACGAATAAGATTCATTCGTGAAGGAGCATACCCCACTAGCAGCGTTTGGCAATTTGCGCGCGCCAATATTCGACGACGCGTCCCACAAAGCTATTCAATGTGCATCATGCCGAGCCGTAGGTCGCAAATCGGACTTCGGTAAAACCAAGGGGCACCAGGCACTGCTCGATTTCGGTACACAATTCCTGTGCCCTCAAACGCTCCTGCGCACCAACTTCCACGCGGGCCAGGCGCCCGTGATGGCGCACACGGAGGATGCGAAAGCCCAGGGCACGCACGGCCTCCTCTGCGAGTTCCACGGTCTTGAGGCGGCCGGAGGTCACCTCGGAGCCCACCGGAATTCGCGAGGCCAAACACGCGGAAGCGGGCTTGTCCGCCACCTGCAAGCCGAAATGGCCAGCAAGGCGTCGCACGTCCTGCTTGTCCAAACCAGCGGCACTGAGTGGGGCAACCACTCCAAACTCGCGGGCGGCTTGGGCCCCGGGTCGATGGTCTGAAAAGTCGTCCGTGATTTCCCCAAAGGCCATCCAAGGGATCTGCTCCCGGGTGCAGACCTTCTCCATGGCGCGAAACAAGGCGGCCTTGCAGAAATAACAACGCTGACCGAGATTGGCCTGATAGTCCGGGTCTTGCCCCTCATCCGTCCGCACAACCGTGAGGCGGGCCTCCAGCTGCGCGGCGATTTCACGGGCCTCAGCAAGCTCGCGACGCGGCAAGGAAGCCGAGTCTGCGATCACGGCCAGGGCCCTATCGCCCAGTTCATCCTGGGCCACCGCCAACAGGGCACTGGAATCAACGCCACCGGAAAAGGCAATGGCCACCCTGCCCAGCTTGCGCAGGTGTGCGCGCAGCTCGAGAACTTTTTCCCCGTGGGAGATCGTGGTGTTGTTGTTGGACAAAGAACCCCTCAGGGTCAAACCGGCTTGCAGCGCACGGTGCTAAAGGTACAAACGAATCTGGCCCACGTAACCCGCAACACTGCTGCGGATGAACTCCACCTCTTCGTCGGTCAACGAGCGCACCACCCTGCCGGGGACGCCAACCACCATGGAACGCGGCGGCACGATCATGCCCTCTTTGACAACGGAGCCCGCGGCGATCAAGCACTCTTCCCCGATTTCGGAACCAGCCAGGAGGATCGCGCCCATGCCGATCATACAACCATTGCCAATCCTGGCCCCGTGCAGAACGCAGCGATGCCCCACGGTGATGCCGCTACCGATCTCGTAAGGCACTCCCGGGTCGGGGTGCACCACCGTGCCGTCCTGAATGTTGGTGTGCGCACCGATTCGAATCGGTGCGTCGTCCCCGCGCACCACGCAACCAAACCAGATGCTGGCGTCTTCCCCCAGGGTCACATCCGCGAGAACGCGTGCGTCCTTGGCCACAAAGCCACCACCTTCCACAGGCTCCATGAGCCCTTCTACCGGAAAGCGCATGACCGGATCACAATGAAGATGTTTCGATTTCATGGGCACGATTATAAGCGCCTGAAATCCCCTTCTGGCCAGCGAATGGGGATTCTAACCGGCCAGGACCATCAACGACCTGCCAGGGCCCATTAGGAGCCGAGCGACCCAGCGCCATAAAACAGCCAGCAGGTCACGATCGAGTTGTTGATGATGTGCACCACGACCGCCGGCCAGAGGCTGCCGGTCGCGTGGCGGATGCAACCGGCAGCTAGAGCGATCACCAAAATGGGGCCGAATGAGCTGGTTTCGTGGAACAGGGCGAAGAAAAAACTCGTGAGCAAGATGCCCAGAGCAGCCCCTTGGGCCTTCACGAGCCAAGTTTGCAGAAAACCCCTGAAGAGGAATTCCTCGAGAATTGGAACGATCACGCCAGCCAACAGCAGCACTGCCCAGCGCTCATGCAGGGCAGCGGCCTGAACCAACTTAGAAACATCCTGGGGCTCGACCTGCTCTCCTATCAAGTGCAAGAGCCCGGACCAAACAAGGCTAGCTCCAAACAGGGCGGGGACGCAGGCGACACAGGTGGCTAGGCCGATAAAAAAGTGACGTCGACTCGGGGCCTTGTGCAATCCATAGGCTTCGGATCCCGCCCCCAGGGTCTGCCCCAGGGTCCAAACCCCCACCGCCACAAGCCCCGTGTCAAAAATGGACGACACAAGAATCGAGACAGTGCCCAACTCTTCCGCGCCGACATCCCCATAGATCAGGTACAAAATCAAATTCACGGCCGAATTGCTGAGCAAAGCGACCAAGAACAGGAGAACCAGGTGCATTGGATTCCACGGCAAGTCAGGATCCGGCTCATTGCGCATGGTCCATGCGGGCAGCAAACGCCCTCTCATCAGATACAGCGACACGCCGATCCCGACCAGGCCCAGCAACATGGAGACCAACACATCCCCGAAGGACATCACGACTTCGGGTTCCTCCTGAAGAACGGCCAATATCACAATAGCTTCCCCCCCTCATCACACGCGCCCCCGGCCATGGGCCAAAGGGGAAAGTGGGTGCGCGTTTCAGGATTCATTTGGGGAAGCAGCTGGGCCAAAAGTGATCTCAGTCCACGCGCAAGAAGGCGCACTTGAGGTAGCGGGTCTCGGGGATGGTCAGCAGCTGGGGGTGGTCCAGGGACGGGCCTTCCATCGATTCCAGCCAAGTTTCGCGCCCCGCCAAATGTGAAGCCTTGCGCAGGTAAGCGAGGAAGTCCTCGGGGCGCACGTTGTAGGAACAGGAGGCGCTCACAACCATGCCGCCCTCTTCCATCATGGCCAAACCGCGGCGATTGAGTTCCACATATCCGCGCTCGGCACCGGCGGTCTCCCGGCGGTTGCGGGCGAAAGCAGGCGGGTCGATCGACATCAACCCGTACTTCTCGCCATCCCCCGCCATCTTGCGCATGGCTTGCATGCAATTGGCCTTGCGCACCTCAATCCGGCCTTCGACCCCGTTGAGTTTGGCATTCTCCATGATGCGATCACAGGCCAACTGGTTTTGCTCTAGGAAGACCACATGCTCTGCGCCTGCCACGGCCGCGTGCAAACCGAACAAACCGTTGTAGGCGAATGCATCAAGGACGCGCTTGCCCTTGGCCAAAGCGCCAAAACGTTGGTGGTTGGCGGACTGGTCCAGATAGGAACCGGTCTTGTGACCTTGCTCCACATCGACCAAGTATTTCACAGCGCCTTCGCGTACCGTGATCAAGCCCGGGTTGGAACCTTCGATCCACTCCAAGCGAGGATCCAGATCCTCCAACTTGCGGATGCCCACGTCGCTGCGGTTGTAGATCGCGCTGGGAGCGAAGGGCAAACATTCCTTGAGCACCTCGAGCAAGAAGTCGCGCATGCGCTCCGAGCTTTGGGTGGTGCACTGCATAACGAGCACGTCGGTGTAACGGTCGATCACCAGGCCCGGGAATCCGTCCCCATCGCCCGCGATCAAACGGCAGGCACCGTCCGTATCCATCAATCCCGCTCGCGTGCGCACATCGATGGCGCGCTGCATGCGGCTCTTCCAGAAGTCCCGGTTCGGTTGTTCCTCGGAACGCGTCACCATGCGCACTGCGATGCGCGAAGTGGTACTGAACAATCCCCAGCCCATGGTCTTTCCAGAGGGGTCATCCACGGCCAGCAATTCGCCGGGTTCACCCTTACCAGCTGCGATATCGTCCTTATAAATCCACGGATGGCCGCCGGCCACCCAACGCCGGCCCTTGCCGGTGGTAGTCAATTTACCCAAAGGGTCATTCTCATTTGGCTTGTGCTGTGGATGCCCAACTTGAACACCCGGCCTATCCAGCGCTAAGCCTAAAAAGCGCTGGAGCTTTGGGGCGAATTTGCCCCTGTCCCAGCCACAACCCTGTGGCCAAGAGGGCGGGAGCTTAGCAGAAGAACTGGGACGCGGGGGGGCTTTGGAGGGCAAATTGAAGTCCCGTTTTGGGGATATCTGCCCCTGGGCCCTTTGCCCAATTGCTCCATGTGGCACTTGGGGGCAGGAGGGGCCTATGGGTGCTCCTGGCTGGGCTGGGCGGGTGGAGAAAAGGGTGCTGAGAGAGCACGGCACGCCTGCAACCACCCCAAGAAAAGGCTACAGCCCCATTCCGAAAGTATTCGACTGAGGTCGAGGCTTAGGCGCCTTCGGCGCCTCGCCTTCTTCGCCGAGGATATCCATCACATCCAATCGCAAGCAGCGGCAGGCGACACCGCCCAGACTTTCACCTAGTGCGGGGTCCGTTTTACCGTCTTCGCCACTGATGAACTCTTTGACGTAGGTACCGTGTTGGGTCACCAGGTCGACAACGTATTGGCCTTCCTTGGGCTCCTCTTCGCCGGACCACAGGGGATCGTTCCCCGCACCTTGCCATTCCAATACGGGCACCATGCCGTGTAGTTCGATCCAGCGCTCCCGGGTTAGGTCTGCACGGCGGTGGGCCACGCGTTCGGGGGTTTTTTGTGCGAGGACCTGGCGTTCGCCCTTGAATTTCTCAAAGGCCTCCATGTCGGGCTCACCGTCGACCTCGACCCAGGCACGGTAGGCCTTCGCACTCGGCGTTTCTTTGACCACGCGCACGCGGGCTTTCTCCGTCCAGTGCAAGCCCTGGATCTCCAAGCGGCCTTCGTTGCGCGAATTGACCAGGGCTTCGACCTCCGCCAGGTCGGGATCGGGGATGCGAGGATCGATCAACTCCATGATGAAAGGACGCCCCCTGCCAAGCATGCGCACATCCACGTCCTCCCGGCCGGCACCATGGAATTTGTGCTTGCGCGTGCCGGCAGCCTTGCCCAGCACCCAACCTATCAGCTCCTGGGCCGAATCCCGGCTCAACTTGCCGAAACCCTCACACTTTTCGCACTTGCGGCGACGGCGCGGGTGCCCCTTGCATTCAGGGCAATAGAAAACGGTCTGGGGCAAATCGCGGCTGAGCTTGCGATACCGCCCTTCCACATACAGTTTTACCCGGGGCTGGTCTCTCATTTGGCTTCTCTTGACTTGCGGACCGCGTCGGCCCGGAACGACTGGAACGTTCAAGGGCCCACGGCCCCTGGCAAGGGGCAGAGCATAGCTTTGTGGGTGGGAAGGGCAAGGGGCTGGACAGGGTGGTTCCGCATCTCCCTCCCAAACCCTACTATGCTGCCCATGCATCCCATTCTGTTTGAGATCCCGGGCATCAACTTCCCGCTGCGCTCCTTTGGCCTGATGGTCATGATCGGTTTTCTAGTGGGTTCCCACTTCCTCACCCGTTGGGGAGCCCGGGGAGCCGCCAAACCTGAGACCGTGGTCGAAGGCTACGCCGCCCTGCCCATGTGGATTCTGGTCGGCATTATCGCCGGTGCCAGGGCCATGTATGTGGTCGTGGAGGTCCTGCGCGGCGATGCGGTGGGCCAAAAATTCATAGACGACCCCATGTCCATGCTCTTCGTCTGGGAGGGTGGCTTGGTCATGTACGGTGGCGCCATCGGAGGCATTCTTGGGGCCTGGTGGTGCACCAACAAACACAAACTGGCCTTCAGCCACGCCATGGACTTGGGTGTGACAGCAGCATTCCTCGGCCTGGCTTTTGGCCGGGTCGGCTGCCTGCTCGTGGGCGATGACTTCGGATCCGTGGTACCCGAAGCCCAGGCGAGCCTGCCCTTCCCCATCACCATACGGGTCCCCGAAGTACTGGCGGAACACAGTCTGTTCGGGGAAGAGAATGCGGGCAAAGTCCTGTGGTGCACCCAAATTTGGATGAGTCTCAACGCCCTGATGCTGTTCTTCATCGGGCGCTTTTGGTTGCTACCGCGACGCCGCTTCGGGGGCCAAGTGGCGGGCACCCTGCTGTTCCTCTACAGCTTTGGCCGCTTTGGTATCGAGATATTCCGGGGTGATGCCATCCGTGGCGTTTGGTTCGAAGGCATGGTCTCCACCAGCCAACTGATCTCCATTGTTGTGGCTCTGATCACCGGGTCCTACTTGCTCTTGCGTTTGACCCAGCGTCAGACGCCGGAGCAAATCGGAGGCTTCGCACCGGGGCAAGTACCCCCAGGACCCGATGCCGAAGCCGAAGCCGAGTAACAACCGACCCAGGCCGCACATCCTTGCCGGCATCGATGAAGCCGGTTTAGGTCCCATGCTCGGGCCGCTCACCCTGGGTTTGTGCGCGTTTCGAGTTCCCCAAGAGCACGAGTTCGTGGATGCCGCGGAGCTATGGCAGGTGCTCGACGAAGCCGTCGCACCCAAACCCAAGCGCGGCGAGGAGCGCTTGGTCGTCGCGGATTCCAAGGTGGTTTTCCAACGCACCGGTCCCGGCTGGCAGCGACTGGAGAGTACGGCCCTGGCCTTTCTGCGCCTGGCCCACCCGAACGCGCCGGCGGAGCTTTGGTCCTACCTCACGCCCGGGCTGGCCCAACCGGAAGCACCGTGGTACGAACGTGTTTCGCATCCCCTGCCCGTGCGCGTGGAAAGTGAGCGCATTGACGACCACGTCGAGCGTCTGCGAAATTCCCTGCAAGGGCATGGAATGGAATTGTGCCAAGCATGCCTGACCGTGCTTTCCGCAAAGGACCTAAACATTAGCTTTGAGAGCACGAACTCCAAAGCCCAAACCGTTTGGATTCAGACCGCGAACCTATTGGCTCGAGTCATGGACCAACATGGAATGGAGGGTGTGCATGTGATCGTCGACCGTCAAGGAGCGCGCAAACATTATGCGCCCCTGTTGGAACGGGACTTCCCCGGCCACAGGGTGCAACGCCTGCAAGAGAACAACCTGCGCTCCGATTACTGGATCGAAGGACCTTCGGGAACGATGGAGGTTTCGTTCCAAGTGGGAGCGGAAGACCAGTCGCTTCCAACCGCACTCGCTTCATGTTTCGCAAAGTACGCGAGGGAACTTTCCATGGAAGCGTTCAACGTTTACTTCGGGGATTTGCAGCCTGGGCTCAAAGCCACGGCGGGTTACGTCACCGACGGACGCAGGTGGATAGCTGACGCTGAAGCCATGCTCGAACCACTGGTTTTGCCCAAGCGCGGACTGGTCCGCGAACGCTAACGTTCGCTAGAGATTGCAACCCATTGCCGGGCCTTGATTTGAGCACGCTGCGGGCAAACGCCCCTGGTGCCCCAACACGGGCACCCGACTTGACAGTTTGGGGGGCTGCGCCGATTATTGAGGGCTCATCCGGTACGCCTCCGGCTCAACTCCCCCATGCAGCTTCACCCTCTCGCCATCGGCTTGATATCCATCTCCCTCAACCTGAGTTCAAGCGCCCAGGGGGCCCAGGGTGTGCTGAAGGAATTCCATGGGGACCATGTGAATGATTCCATGGGCAATTCAATGGCGCTTGGCGATGTGAATGGGGACGGCAAAGCCGATTACATCATAGGCATCCGCAACGCATACAATGGTTCCCTGCTCACCGGCGGAGTGCGGGTGTACTCGGGGTCCGATCATTCCATCCTGCACAAGTTTTTTGGAACCGGTGCGGGAAGCGCTTTCGGCTTTAGCGTGGACTTTGCAGGCGACGTCGACGGGGATGGTTTTGGAGACATCATCGTGGGAGCCCCCTTTCATCAAGCAGTCAACGAAGTCATGAACGGACGCGCCTTCGTCTACAGTGGGAAAACAGGGTCCTTGCTGTTTGAGGTTGGAGGCAGCGGCTTCTTTTACAATGCCGGCTATTCCGTTGCTGGAGCAGGTGACCTGGATGGGGACGGCATGCATGATGTGCTCATTGGGTCCCCAGGAGCAAGCCCCAGCGGGCCAAACGTCGGCAGCGTCACGGCCTACTCAGGCCAAACCGGCGCACACATCTACACTCTCAACGGCATCTCCGCGGGCGATCTTCTAGGCAGCTCCCTCGCCTCCTTGGGCGACCTCGACGGGGACAACTTCTGCGACTTCGCCATCGGATTGCGGGGGACGAACATCAACGGAAACGGGTCCGGATCGGTAATGGTCTTTTCCGGTCAACTGGGTATGGAGCTGTACACGCGCAACGGTTCCATTGCCGGCCAGGCCATGGGCTTTTCCCTGGCCCATGCGGGAGATGTGGACAACGATGGGCACATGGATTGGATCAGTGGCTCCCCGCAAGATGGTCGCGGAGGAGTCCATTCGGGAAGCGCCCAGGTGCATTCTGGACAGAGCGGAGCCCTGCTCTTTGAGTTCATCGGCCACGAAGATTTCGAACGCATGGGCGAAGGGGTTTCCACGGCTGGAGATCTGGATGGGGATGGATTGTCGGACTTCCTGATCGGGGCGCCTGGGGATGCCACCATGGGTGTGAATGCCGGTCGTCTCAGCGTTCATGCCGGCTCCGATGGTTCGACCCTGTGCACGACCTATGGCGCCACGACCTCTGACCGATTGGGTTTGGGCGTGGGGCCCGCGGGCGATTTCAACGGGGACAACATTCCCGATCTGCTGCTTGGGATCCCGGGCGATGACGGGGCGGGGACCAACTCGGGAGCCTTCCTGGTTTTGGCAGGCTGTAGGGCTGTGGGCACGGCCTACTGCGGCCCCTCCAACCCGAATAGCTCAGACCAGGCGGCGAGGATTTCTGGCCAAGGCTCCCCCACGGCGACTCACAATCAATTGGTGCTCCGGGCGGATTCCATGCCACCCGACCAATACGGCTACTTCCTGGTTTCGACCCAGGCGGGCCTCATCCCCACCACCGGTGAAAGTCAGGGAAACCTGTGCATGGCAGGCATGCTGGGACGTTTCAACTCGACCTCTCAGATCCAGAATTCCGGCCCCACGGGCAGTTTCGAACTGGAGGTGGATCTCACGAGCCTGCCGGTCAATCCCGTGCGGTCTGTCCTGGCCGGCGAAACATGGCAATTTCAAGCTTGGTATCGGGACCAAAACCCACACAGCACCAGCAACTTCACGGAAGGCCTGGCGATCCCGTACCAGTAGCGGAAAGGCCTCACCAAGTACTGGGTGGCCGGATGGCCGTGGGCGGGGTAGGCTTTCGGACCCCAAATTAGGTCTCCCCATGGCAAAAATCGCGATTCTTGGCGCCGGCGTGTCCGGTTTGGCCCTCGCCCGCTTTCTGGTGCAGGGTGGTGTGTCTCCATCCAACCTCACGATCTTCGAGTCAGGCTCGGAGCCCGGGGGCCTGTGCCGTTCCAAAGTGATCGACGGATTCACCTACGATGTGAGTGGTGGACACATTCTGTTCAGCAAGGACCAGGAGGCCATGGATTGGATGAAGGCGGAGACCGGTGGCCAGGGGGCTTTCGACGAACGCAACCGTCAAACCAAGATCCGCTTCGAGGATCGCTGGGTGCATTACCCCTTTGAAAACGGCATCGGGGACCTGCCCGACGAAGCCAACTTCGATTGCTTGACGGGTTATGTGCATGCGTGGCATCAGCGTTCGAGTGATGGTTCCACGGCGCCCGACACCTTTGGCAAGTGGGTACAGTGGCGCTTTGGTGATGGCATCGCCAAGCACTTCATGGACCCGTACAACGAGAAGATCTGGAAGCGCGATTTGGATTTTCTCACCTCAGATTGGGTGGCTGGTCGCGTGCCCGATGCCCCCATCGAAGACGTGATCCGTGCGGGCATCGGCATCCGTACCGAGGGTTACACCCACCAATCGGTTTTCTATTATCCAAAGACCCGTGGATTCCAAAGCATCACCGATGGGTTGGCTGCGGGAATGGTTGGATCGATTCGATTGAACACCCCCGTTCAAGAGGTGCGTCAACGTGGCGAAAGTGTCACGGTCAATGGCGAAGAGTTCGACCTATGCGTTTCGACCTTGCCCCTTACCTACACGCCCATAATATTTCCGGAGATGCCGACCGATACGGCCAAGGCCATGACGGAGCTGGAGTACAACGGCATCGCTTCGATTCTGGTGGCCCTGGATCGTCCCGAGCACCCGGACCTGTCGTGGATCTACCTGCCCCACGAGAGCCAAGGCCCCGCCAACCGCGTAACCTACATGTCCAACTACGCCACCCTCAATGCACCCGAGGGTAAAACCTCACTCATGGCCGAGGTCACTTGGCCCGGGGGTCAACAACTACCTGGTGAGCAACTGGAAAAAGATGTGCTGGCTGGTTTCGTCAACGCGGGCATCATGAAAGCCGATGAGGTTCTGTTCACCCATCGGTCCACGGCGGATCATGCTTATGTGGTATTCGATGCCATGTATGGCAAGCGCCAAAAGGTGGCGTTGGGTTGGCTGGAGAGTGTTGGGGTGACGCCGCTGGGGCGCTTTGGTCGCTTTGAGTACGACAACTCGGACATGTGCGTGATCAAAGCTCGCGAGCTTGCGAAGTCGATGCTAACGAAGCTGTAGTCCCTGCCATGTGAATACGGTGTCTGACGCCGTATTCTCTTGCACCGTGTTCTTCATTGCGTCTGTCTTGGTTGTAACTGGTGTAGGGTTGTGGACGACTGTTGGGTTCAGGAGGAATGGATGGGAAGAGATTCGCACGAAGCTACGAAGGACATGGAGCTTTTGCGAGGGATCCCTCTCTGCCATAGTGGATTTTCACTAGAGCTTCGTGACCTTCATGGCTTCGTGCGAACCCTAGAACCTCACAATCCTCCTTCCCCAAAAGCCCCCTAAAACACCCTCCACCCGCCTCGAAAACCTGCACGGCATGTATCATGACCCCCATGCTTTCAATCCTCATGTGCGCCGCCCTCTGTGTGCCCCACAACCCCCAAGCCCAATCCATGGATCGAGTCACCGGTCAGTCATTCGCCACACGTTCTGTTGTTTTTGGAAACCATGGCATGGCCGCCACGAGCCACGGCATGGCCACCAACATCGCGCTCGATGTGTTGAAGGAAGGGGGTTCCGCGGTCGATGCGGCCATCGCTGCCAACGCATTCCTCGGTTACGGGGAGCCCACGGGCTCGGGTATTGGTGGCGATTTGTTTGCCATCGTTTGGGATGCGAAGAAGAAGGAGTTGGTCGGACTCAATGGATCGGGGCGCTCCCCCATGTCTTTGACCGTCGAAGAGTTGGCCTCAAAAGGCCTCGATGAGATTCCTGGCCATGGGCCCTTGCCCGTGAGTGTGCCCGGCTGCGTGGATGGTTGGTTTATGTTGCATGAACGCTTTGGCAAGTTGCCCATGGAACGGCTCATGGCCCCCACCGTAGCGGCGGCACGTGAAGGTACGCCCGTGCCGCAAACGATCGCCTATTACCTGGATCGCAGCGCGCGGGTCTTTTCCGAGTATCCCGGGTTCAAGGACACGTACATGCCTGGAGACAAAACCCCGGCGGAGGGCGAGCGCTTTGTGAACAAACGTTTGGCGGCGACCCTGGAACTGATTGGAAAGAAAGGCCGCGATGGATTCTACAAGGGCGTGGTCGCGGACAAGATCGACGCCTTCATGAAGAAACAAGGTGGCTACCTGACCAAAGAAGACCTGGCAGCACACCACGGCGAATGGGTCGACCCGGTTTCGACCAACTATCGCGGGTACGACCTTTGGGAGCTTCCGCCCAACGGGCAAGGCATCGCGGCACTTCAGATCCTAAACGTGTTGGAGCCCTACGACCTGGCGTCGATGGGGCACCAGAGCGCGGATTACGTGCACCTGTTCACGGAGGCTAAAAAGTTGGCCTTTGAGGACCGTGCTCACTTTTATGCGGACATGGATTTCGCCGACGTGCCGGTGGAGCATTTGATCTCCAAGGAGTACGCGGCGGAGCGGCGCAAGTTGATCGACGAAAAGCGCGCGGGTCAGTCCTTCCCCCCCGGCAACGCGGGCTTAGAAAATGGCGACACGGTCTACCTGTGCACTGCGGATTCCGAGGGCAACATGGTCTCCCTGATCCAAAGCAACTACCGGGGCATGGGTTCGGGCATGGTACCCGGCGACCTGGGTTTCATGCTGCAAGACCGCGGCGAGCTGTTCGACTTGACCCCCGGTCGGGCCAATAGTTACGCGCCCGGCAAGCGTCCCTTCCACACCATCATCCCCGCTTTTGTCACCAAGGATGGTGAGCCGTACATGGCCTATGGCGTCATGGGCGGAGCCACCCAGCCCCAGGCCCACGCCCAGATCCTGATCCACATGATCGACTTCGGCATGAACCTGCAGGAGGCCGGGGACGCGGCGCGCATCGTACACACGGATTCGTCCCAGCCGACGGGCACGCGCATGCACACAGGAGGGAACCTGCAGCTCGAGTCGGGCTTTGGTCCCGAGATTCGTAAGGACCTGATCGGTCGGGGTCATATCATCGGGCGCAAACGGGGCCTATTCGGTGGCTACCAAGCCATCCTCTGGGATGCGGAAAACCGCACCTACCATGGGGCCTCCGAATCCCGAAAAGACGGTTTCGCCGCAGGTTATTAGGGCGGCTACGGGAATCTGGTGCCAGGGGGCGGGGCGGCCATTGTTTGCCCGCACCGCGCTGAATAGAGTTCTAGGCAGTGGTGAGGCGAGGGCCGTCCCCCACCGCCACCGCTCCCATGATCCCCATCCTCACCCTACTCGTCGTCCTGACCCTGTCCCTGCTCATGGCAAAGGTCGCGACGGCTGCGCTCACCCTCACCGGGCTCTCCGAGGATTCCTCCCGCTTCCAGGCCTGGTCCGCTCTCTCGGGCGTGGGTTACACGACCTCCGAAGCGGAGAACGTGGTCAACCATCCCATTCGGCGCCAGATTTTGATGGTGCTCATGCTGTTGGGCAATGCGGGTATCGTGACCCTGGTTTCCTCCCTGATTTTGGCCTTCATGGGAAATGATGGTGGAGGCCCTGGCTTGCTGCGCAAGATCAGCCTGCTCATCGCAGGTCTGTGCGTGCTTTGGTTTCTGTCCTACAGCAAGTGGGTACACAGCAAGCTTCAATGGGTGATCGACAAGGCCCTGGCGCGCTACACGGATCTGGCGGTCGTGGACTACGAGAGCCTCTTGGAACTGACCGGGGATTATCGCGTCACCGAAATTCACATCAAGCTCAATGATTGGTTGGCTGGCAAGTCCCTGCGCAGCTCGCGCCTGCGCCAGGAGGGCCTCAACCTGCTTGGCATCCGGCGGGCTGATGGAAGCTACGAAGGCACGCCCAAACCCGATGCCATTCTCTGCGTCGGAGACAGCATCCTGGTCTACGGAAGGCTGACCTCCATCGAAGGCGTGAACCACCGCCGCGGTGGCAACCTGGGCGACATCGACCACGAGTACGCCATCGCGGCGCAGGAAAAGACGATGCGCAAGGGCGAATGATCCCGAATGGCGCGCGTCTTGCTTGTGACCACGCCCAGGCGGATGCCATGCTGCTTGCGTTCGTCTGAGGATTGCAGCACCTCGGGAAAGGCCCTCACATCCGCATCATGGGCACAAACACGTACTCGCGGTGGATCCGAACCGAGCGTTCGCACTCCTTCTCATCGGGGAACCATTGGCCCAAGTGACCGCAAAGGGGCGCTCCCAAATGCTCGGAGATGACCTCTTCGGAAACCTCACCCAAACCCATTTCCTTCAGGGTGTGCATATATCCCTGCAGAATGAGGGGAAGGGTATCGATCAGGGTGCCGTCCAGATCGCAGAGCAGCACGGGCAGGCGGGATTGGATGGTGTTCGAGCGCATGGAGGAGGGTAATGAAAATGGGTCGCAAGATCGAGGGGGCGGATGCTGGGCCTTGCTGGCCTGCTTTGATGGACCCGCGCCCTGATCCCCCTTAAAGCACCAAAAAAAAGCGGAGGCCGGATCCCCCCCGGGACCCAGCCTCCTTTCATTGCGTTCTACGTTGTTAACGAACTACTTCGCGGAAGATTTCAACTTATCGATCTCTTTTTGGATCGTCTTGTCATAATCTGAGCCCGAGCCGTATTTGCCTAGGATTTTGCCCTCCGGGTCGATCAGGAAGTAGGTGGGATAACCGGTCACTTCGAAGAGTTTTGCAATGGCTTTCGTCCCGCCCTGGTAGGCGCAGGTCCAAGTCACTCCATACTTCTTCATTCCATCGCGATAGTCGTCTTCTGCATCCCCGGTGTTCACACCGAGCAAAACGAACGGATCATCTTTGTGGCGCTCAACGAGCTCCTTCAGGTGCGGCATACCGCTCCTGCAAGGGCTTCACCAAAAGCCAAAGAAATCGACCAGAACGACCTTGCCACGGTAATCGGAGAGTTTGAAGGTATCACCGTCGATGGTCGTGCCCTGGAAGTCGGGAGCCTTGCCCCCGACCTCGAGCGACACACCGGACAGGGTCTTCTCGGCGGCTGCGACGAAATCACTGCAGGTTTTGCTCGCGATGAGTTCCTTTAGAATTTGCTCGCCCATGGCCTTCTCCGACTCCACATCGGAATCAAAGAGCAAGGATCCGACAGACAGCTGCGCAATGCATTTGCCCTCACCGACAACGTCATCACGGCCCATGACTCGCTTAAGCAATGAAACGCGCTGGGAGGCTTCCAGACTTTTGTCCTCGGCGATCCTGCGAATGGCGTCCGCAAAACCCTTGGAGTCCCCCTTGGCCATGATGATGCGGCCGTACACATCCAATCTGTGGCTGGCGCGATCGGCCTTCTTGATGCCCAGCTTCCTGGCCTCGGTCAGCATCCATAGGTAACCGCGCACGTCTCCTGAATCACCGACGGCTTGAAAGCGTGCAAGAAATTCGGTTGCCAATGGTTTGGCCCGCCGAACTCTGCGCTCCTTTGCAGACTTGGCCGCCTTGATCTCAGCACGCCGCGCACTTTTGGCCGCGGCGTAGTCCTTCATCAGGTCTTCGTAGGATTCGATCGCCACCACTGTCTCCAATGGAACTACGACCGGGAGCGGCACGAGGGCCGCTCCTGGAGAGGGTGAGGCTCCCAAAAGGAGCAAGACTAGAGGTGTTAGCATGGGGTTTGGTTGGGGGACTGGATGTCGACCCACATGTACGGGCCGCCTAGCCATTATGGAGCAGGCAATGCCAAAAAAGTGGGCGATTCGAGGCCGCATCGCCAGTGTTTACACAGGCAAATCCATCTCATCCGCCTGGCACCACCCCCTGGCGTAAACCGGTTTCGACCCAACTTACCGCAATATGGGACCTGGGGGGCTGGAAGGCCGATGGATCCCTGCGCCCGGGGCCCACAGCCAGCTAGAATTGTTTCGATGAAGCCCCGCCCCCTCCTGATCCTGCTCGGCCTGATATTGCTCGCATTGGCCCAACGCGGCCCGGTGATCACCGCACCACGCCTGGACCTCTTCGGAGGCTACTCCGAGGATTTCAGCCGCGAGGATGGGTCCGTGGTCGTGGGAGAAGAGGAGGCACGGGTCAACGTGGCCATGGACCTGCTCAAGGGACCGGTGGTGCCTCTCATCGACTATCAATACGCCAATTACTGCGGCGGATCCCTAATCGTCAGCATGATGCTGGCGCCCATGATCTCCGTCTTGGGCCCCAACATTTGGACCCTGCGACTCTTGGCCTTGCTCTTCCATCTAGTGGGTCTGGTCTGCATCTTCCGCGTACTCGACGGCTGGGCCTCCCGGCGGGCGGCAATTTTTGGCGGCGTACTATGGTCCCTGGCCGCCCCCGGTTTCGTGATCAACACCATGGTGGTTTGGGGCACCCATGTGGAGAGCAACGTCGTGGCCCTGTGCACCTTATGGTTGTTCATGCACATCCACTCCACGGAAAGCAAGGTTCCCCTCAAGCGCGGGCTGCTCGGATTCCTGCAAGGCCTGAACGTGTACATCGGCTATCAAGCGGTGTTGCACCTTTGCATGCTGGTCTTCTTTGACCTGCACCCCAAACGCTTTCCAAAACCCAAAGCCCTGGCCGCCCAATTGGCTGGTTTCGCCGTCGGCTTCAGCCCCTGGCTCTGGTACAACCTGCGCAACAACTGGGCGGGTTTAAACATCTATGGCAAGGACCTGGGCGAGAACGTGACCGGGGTTTCCATTTGGCAAAAGTGGTGGTCCCTGTTCACCCAGCACCTGCCCGATGCACAATGGTTCCCAAAAGCATTTGGAAGCGCCGGCCCAACCCTCAACTGGATCTATATTGTTTTCCTGATCGCCGCCGCCGCGTTCGGCGCCCTGTGGTTCGTGCGCAGCGAACGCAAGGCTCCCCACCCCGGCCAAGTCGCGGGCATCTTCCTGCTCGGTTTTGTGTTCGCCTACGGCATCACCGGCTTCGGAATCTATCCCAAAGAGGACGCCTTCGGTTATCGCTACCCGCAGATCATGACCCCTTGGCTGATCCTGGCAGCCGCCGTGGGACTGGATCGCTTGGCCGGCAAACAAGGTCCGGGGCGAGCGGTTGCATGGGCCTCATGCATCTTGATCGCGAGCGTCTGTTTGTACACCTCCACCTTCCGCCTCACCAACTACGAGCGTTTCGGGAACGAGCAAAAGACCAGCGCATACCGCCCCTCCAGCCACGCCCTCTGGCTGTTCTCCAGCTACCACCAAAACCCTGAGCGCTATCCCGACCTGTTGCGATCCTTGCAAGCCAAACGCCCCCCCGAAGAGGTCGAAAGCATGCTGCGCGACTTGGGCAACTACACCCACTGGCTGGGCGCAGACCAACCGGGCTTCGGCCCCGAACAACTCGAGTTCGCAGCCAACCTGCGCCGCATGCGTGAGATATTGATCGAAGAACTGCCGCCCGAGCAGCACCATTTGCTGCCGGTGCCGGGCTCTCCCAGGGAATAGGTGCGGTCTCAATTGAACCGCATCCACCAGTGGATCGTTGTGGAGGCTCCCCAAGACGGGAAACTTGAACCCCATGAATTGGACCATCCTCCTATTCGGCATGCTTGCATTCTCTGCTTCACGCGAGGATCGACTCGAAGGAATCCCCGCCGCTCAGCTGGGAGCCCGGTACGAACTCATCGGCCAGCTCGGGGCGCCTTTGGGGGACGGCGTAACCGTTGCTGGATTTGAGACGCGCACTGCAAAACCCATCGATCCCATCAAGTTTTCACCCCAGATGTTCTCTGAAACACCGGCGATCCTCTCGGGAAGGGCGAGGACCCGGAGGGGACATGCGGTCATGGAGGGGAGCGATTGGTCGGTGGTCGTCAAAGGAAACGAAGCTTGGGAAGAACACGTGGAGGGCCGCATGATCGAAACTCAAGGCACTTACAAGCCGCTCCAGGACAAGTCTTCGAAGAACCCCTGGCGATTCGAACTTGCCGGCAGCTGGAGGCTCAAGAACCTGGCGGATCAAGTTGGAAGGAAGGTCTCCCTGAGGGGGCAGCTGGAAATTCACGAAGGCAAGGCGGCCCTGCTCTACCGGGGATCTCTCATCCTTGTCGAATCCTTGAAGGGCCCTCCGAGGAGCTCTGGGGAGACAGTCTGTCCCGTCTCCTACTTCCGCTCGGGGCGTTTCCAGTTGGACTTGGCTTCGATTAGGAAGGTGACTAGTTCGCTGATTTTGACCTTGTCCTGTTCCATCGAATCGCGGTGGCGGACGGTGACCACGTCTTCGGCAAGGGTGTTGCCGTCCACGGTGATGCAGAAGGGGGTACCGACTTCGTCCTGGCGACGGTAGCGGCGGCCGATGGCGCCTTTTTCGTCGTAGAAGGTGCTGAAGCGGGCCTTGCGCAGTTGGGCGGCGATCTCCTGAGCCTTTTCGGGCATGCCATCCTTTTTAACGAGCGGGAACACGGCGGCGGTGGTGGGTGCGATCTCCGGGTGGAAGTGCAGCACCACGCGCGTGTCCTTTTCTAGTTGCTCTTCCTCGTAAGCGTCGATCATGAAGGTCAGCGCGGTGCGGTTCATGCCACCGGCGGGTTCGATGACGTAGGGCGTGTACTTTTCCTTGGTCTGAGGATCAAAGTACAAAAGGTTTTCGCCGGTGGCTTCCGAGTGACGCTTGAGGTCGAAGTCGGTGCGGTTGGCGACGCCTTCGAGCTCGCCCCATCCGAAGGGATAGAGGTACTCCACGTCGGCGGTCGCTTTGGCGTAGTGGGCTAGCTCGGACTTTTCATGCTCGCGCATGCGCAACTTAGCCGGGTCCACGCCATACTCGATGTACCAGTTGAAGCGCGCTTCCTTCCAGTGCTCGTACCACTTCTCGTCCTCGTCGGGGTGCACGAAGAATTCCATCTCGGCCTG
>JAAETM010000713.1 GCA_024228395.1 bacterium
AAGTGCGCTACAAGCCGAGCAAGTTTGGGTGGAAACCCAAGGAGAAATGAAAAAGCCCGCCACCCTGATCGTAGGCCTCTTGCTCAGCACGGCCGCATGCATCAGCCCAGGTGCATCCACGGTCTTGAACGCCCAGGAAAACTCCATGGCTTTCGACCCGGTCGTCTACCCGGAGACCATTGGTGGGTTGGTGACGAACCTCGGCATCACGGAAATGGTCACCGATGATTGGGCGCCCTTCGAGCATCCCACGTTCATAGGCGTGGGCTACCTCCAGCGGATGGGGGTGGATCCCCTGGAGCTTGAAATCGGATTCAACTACAACCACGACGTGGTGGGCGGCGGATCCAGTCCCGAGCAACGCTTGCGCTTTTTCGTGGTCGACCTTGGTTTGGGTATTGCCGTGCCCCTGACCAAATCCAAGAACAACGCCATCGAGCCCTATGCGGGCGCAGGTTTAGCGTTCCTGTTCGCGAGGCGTGACGAAGAAGTTGGGCTGGACGTGGAGCACTTCAGGGATGGCGATCAGGGCTACTACATGCACGCCGGCGTTCGCTTGCATGTGGAAGGCGGCCAATACATCTCGTTGGATTGGCGCTGGCTGCGCGATCTGGAGGTGGACTTGGGCAGGGGGTTGCAGTCAGCAGAATCCAACACCCTGTCGGTTGGGTTCGGTTATTCCTTCTAAGCCAACCAGCCGTCGATGACCGCATTCAAGGTGGTCGTTTCGAGTTCCTGATCCCAAAGGACTTTTCCGATCGCCTGGGGCAGGACGAAGCGCGGTTTCGCCACTTGTCCCTTTTTGTCCTGGGCCAATCCTTGGACTAAGGACCGGGTGGAAAGCGGTGTTTGCTCGCTTTTGGGGCACTCTTTCCAGGAGCGCGGCAATCCCAGGTTCTGCAGGAGTTGAAGGATGCGCTCTTGCAAATCGTGCTCCAAAAGAGTCCCCGTAGCCTTGCTGGCGTTCATGGCCAAGACCAACCCCATGGCAACCGCGATGCCGTGGGGCACGGTTCCATATCCGGTTGCATGTTCGATCGCGTGACCAAAGGTGTGCCCGAGATTGAGGGCCTTGCGTGAACCCTGTTCGGTGGGGTCTGTTTGCACCCACTGCGCCTTGGTGCGAATGCAGGCTTGCACCAGCGTCGATAATGTTTCGTAGTCCGCGGACTCCGGGTTTGCGATCGACAGCGCAGCCTTTTCAAGCTCCCCGAACAGCGGAGCTCGCGCGAGCAGTGCCGTCTTGACGACCTCGCCCAATCCGGAACGCCACTCATTCAGATCTTGGGTCCTGAGCAGGTCCAGGTCCGCCAGTACAAAGCGCGGAGGATGGAAAGTGCCAGCCAAGTTTTTGCCCGCGGGCAGGTTGACCGCGGTCTTGCCGCCCACCGATGCATCCACCTGTGAAAGCAGCGTGCTCGGAATGTGCCCCACGGACATGCCGCGTTTGAACAACGAAGCAGCGAGCCCTCCCATGTCTCCGGTCATGCCCCCGCCGAAGGTCAGCAGCAGGGAGTCGCGGGATAGCCCGGCGCTCGACATGAACTCGAGGATCTGACCCAGATGTTTCCAATCCTTGTTGGCTTCGCCAGGGGTGAGTATGAAGGTCGGTAGGTTGCACAGATCACCAAGGCGTTCCCCGTGCAGTCCGAGCACCGTTTCGTCCGCCAGCAACGCCACATGTTCAAATGGGCGACACAATTCACCGGCAGCCTCGATCGCCCTCGCGCCAACGAGCACGGGGTAAGACAGCATGCTCTCCGCCGAATCGACGGGAAAACCCGCATCGGAGAGGGGCAGCTCTCGCTGGGTAGTCATTGGTTCCTCTTAGGCTTGGCTAGCCTGCTGTTTTTGAACACGCGCCCTGCGGCGCTCTGCCAACTTCTGTTGCAAGAGTTTGTTCTGCCGCTTGTCGCGGCTCATAAGCCAGGTGATGAGCATCATGATGATGCCCGTCAAGCCCAACATGGCCCACAGGATCTCGCGTTCAGTTGTGTTCACTTTGGGTGTGTGTATTTCCACGTTCTGCATAATAAAGACGGGTGATTGGCCCACGTCCCCGTCTCTTGTTTCGTATCTAACAGTTTTAATGTAGATGCCGCGCCCCGTGATCAGCTTGGCGGTTGAAGGGAAATCGTGGAGGGCTGGGTTGTCGAATGCACCCATCCATTGAATAAGAGCTCGCCCTTTCTTCCAAGTGTAGTTGCCTATCCAGCCTTTCATGAGCTGGTTTCTGTGTAGTGGATTTTCTCCGACTTCCACAGTCCGTGCATCCATATTGACGGAGATCGGGAAACGGAATATTTGGCCTCTGAGACTCTCGTCCCCCTTGATCATCCGGCCCAAGTGTTCGTCAGTAAAGAGAGGAGCGGACTCCCAATCGATTTGGCCATTGTCCTGAGTGGTCTTTGCAAGCAGCTCCCATTGGGCCTGGTAGGGAATGCCGGTTTCGTCGTTTTTTTTGTCGTCCGTAACCGAGGCAAGGGAGGGAGTGCTGAGGTTCTCGTCCAGCTGGAGAAATTCATAAGACCCGACGAGTCGTCGCCCTACAAGCAGTGGGGCGTTGACCCATTCGCCCTCGATCTCAGCGTGATGCATCTGCACAAACATTCCATCCAATCGCATGTAGTCGGAGGGCATTTCATCCATTTTTCCAGCGTCAGAAACGACGAAGTGTGCGCGGCTACCGTCCCTCTGTTCGAGCGTTCCATAGAAAGTGCCGGGCGCTGTTTCGGTTTCCGGTCGGTGTCGAAGGCTAACAATCCTTCCGCGAACACGAAGGGGATCCAGACGATGGACTGACGGGTTTGCCGTGATCGTTTGCTGTACTTCCGTGCTCAGGTCGTGGATTCCGAGCAATGTGTAATGGGCGGGCGTGAGCTTACTCGTGTGTTTGAGTGTGGCGAGGATGCCCTTCTCCTTTAGCTGCACCTGCTCAGATTCCTTGGAGTCTCGGATGTTCTGCAACAGTTCTTTGTTTTTGAACTCCGGGACATAGACCTGGCTCTGGACCGGACCATCATCACGGGCCATGGCATTCTGGCTCGCCTCCTCCTCCTGGGCCTTCTTGTTCTTGGCCGTAATCTGGCTGGCCACGAAGCCACCAATTAGAACCATGAGTCCTATTGCAAGAACGATGATCCTGCGCTTGTCCTTACGGGCCAAAAGGTCAGCTTGTTCGGCGGTCATCTTGCCCTGGGAGGGCTGTCCAAGAGTTCTTTTCATGGGTTCGGGGGCGGGAGTGTCGTGGGTGTGATCAGTGCGCTCCAGAAAGAGCATAACCTCGAGCGGCCTCGGTGAGGGCGCGGAACAGTTGCCCGTGGGGGCCTTCTGCAGAAGAAGCCTCTGGATGCCATTGCACGCCGATGGCGAAGGCGTGCCCGGGCAATTCAATCGCCTCTACCAATCCTTGTTCATCCCTGGCGCAAACGGTCCAGGGGGCGGGAATTTGATCGAGGGCTTGATGGTGACGGGAAATCACAGGTACGGAGGATACCCCCATGGCCTGGCGCAGTTTCGTTCCGGATTCGAGCAATACGGGGTGCTCAATGCCCCCAGAGTGCTCCTGGCAGCCAGGACGGTCCTCTGGAAGGTGCTGCAGCATCTGGGCTCCTGCCCTGAGACCGAGCAGTTGCATGCCGTAGCAGACCCCTAGCACGGGCAGGTCGCGTTCCAGAACGTGGGCGGTGAGTTCCAGGTCGAAGTCTTGCTTGCTGGGGGGCGTCACATCCGCCAGGGGGTGCGTGGGCCCCAGTCCGATGCGCTGCGTGTCAAAATCGTCACCGCCGGTGAGCAGTACCCCTTGGACCTCATCCAGCAATTGGGCCACATAAGCCGCGTCGGCCAGGGGCGGTATCGGGATGGGGAAGCCGCCCGCCTGCCAAACGGCATCGCTGTAGCGCATATCCAATGCGAAACGCTGCTTCTTCTCGGTCAAGAGCAGTCCGTTGACTGCAATGCGGGGTCGGGATTGGTCGGTCATGGTGTGCGCTGGGGCTGGTGTCAGTATGACAGGTGAGAGCCCATCGAGGACCCCCAAATTGCGAGCCCTTGCGCCTTGTGCGCAGTATTCAGCCAAGGATGGTTGACCACCGCCTTCCTATGGGCGAGCGTAGCCTTTCCCGCACCCCGGGATAGATCACTATGGATAACGTCTGGTTTGAAATACTCGCCCTGATTGGAGGGTTCTACCTGTTGGCCAAGGGGGCTGATGGCTTGGTCGAAGGGGGCGAACACATCGCTCGCCACTTCGATGTGAGCCCGTTGACAATCGGCTTGACGGTTGTGGCTTGGGGCACGTCCCTGCCGGAACTTGTCATTTCGACTTGGTCCGCGGTGGAGGGCAAGGCTGGCGCATCCTTGGGTACGGTCGTGGGATCCAACACTGCGAACTTGGGTTTGGTTCTGGGTGTGGGTGCATTGATTTTGCCAGCCACAGTGGAGTCCAAAGTGCGCATCCGCGATGGCACGTGGCTCTTGGGGTCACTTCTAATCGTTTTCGGTGCCCTGGCTGACGGCGACATCAGTCGTCTGGATGGTCTGCTGTTTGTCACGGCATTCCTTTTCTACCAGTACGGCCTGCTCAAGGCTGGAAGGGCCGAAGGCAACGGCGACATCCTGGAGCGTGACACCTCGCCCCTGGGCCCGCACATAACCAAAGTGTTGATTGGAAGCGCGTTGATCGGAATCGGGGCACCCACCGCGATGTGGGCGGGTGAAGAATTGGCAAATAGGGTTGGCTTGCCGGAGATAGTGGTGGGATTGAGCGTGTATGCGGTGGGCACGTCCCTGCCGGAGCTGTTCGCCGCAATCTCAAGTGCCCGGCGCGGTCAGGCTGCAATGGGGCTCGGCAACGTCATTGGCAGCAATATCTTCAATGTGCTTGCGGCTTTGGGTTGCGCAGGTGTTGTGAGTCCGATCGTCGGGGCACCCGATGTGTTGGAAGAGGTAATGCACCAGCATGTGCCCGTAGCTTTGACCTTCAGCGTGGTTTTGCTGATATTGCCATTCCTGCCCCGTGCAGGGTTCCGGTACAAGGGCATCCTGGTGGTGACAGGATACGCGGCATATATGGCCTACTTGATGCACGTTGGCCTCCCTAAGACCTAGCGACTGCTCAACGCGCACCCGCAAAGTTTGTACAGCAACCTGGCTCCGACAACCGCATCCCAGCTCGTGCCGTCGGGGTCCCCGTCGGGCCCGGGGCTCACCTCACAAAGGTCGAATCCGGCCACCTTGCGCCCACTTCGGGCCAATTCGACCAGGATCATCATGATGTCTGGCCAGAGCAGGCCACCCGGCACGGGCGTGCCGGTGCTCGGGCAAAGGGAGGGGTCCAAACCGTCCACGTCGACGGTCAGATAGACGTGTTCCGGCAGCTTGGCGATGGCGTCACGCACCATGCTGCGAAGCGCGGTTCCGGCCTGGCGCGCCTCCGCCCAGTCGTCGTCAAAGATGGAGTGAATGCGGGCGTCCGATTCGATTCGCTCGGCTTCCTTGGCCCCAAGATCTCGAACTCCAATCTGCAATAGGTGTGCGATGTTCGGGGCTTGTTCCAACACGTTGTGCAGGATGGATGCGTGGGAAAATTGGAACCCTTCAAAGGCCTCGCGCAGGTCGGCGTGGGCGTCGATGTGCAGGATTCCGAGTCCCGGGTAGGCCTTGGCGCAGGCTTCGATGGAGCCTTGGGGCACGGAGTGGTCGCCGCCGAGGATGACGGGAATGCGGTCTTGCGCCAGGCAATCTTCCGCGAAGGCGGATACGGCTTGTCGGACCTGTTGACCGAGTTCGTTGACCCGGTCCAGTTTGTCCTGGGCATCGGGCAGGTCCTCGATATGGCCGCCGAGTTCGATGATGGGTTCCGCGAGGGCTCGCGCTTCGGTGTTCCAGGATTCGAAGCGTGGGTCTTTTGTGAGCACGATGCCGGACCGGTAGGGCTTGCCGAAGACCCGGTCGAAGAGATCGATTTGATGGCTGGCGGCGAGCACGGCGTCGGGGCCTTGGGAGGTTCCGGGTCGGTAGGAGGTGGTGGCGTCGAAGGGAACCGCGAGCACGTGAATGGCGGCTTGGTCGGGCGTGATGCTCAGGCCGAAAAGGCCGCTGCCGGGGGGGGCCGCGTCATCGGGGTCGAAAGGGGTGGTCACGGGGGGTCCTTAGGAGCGAATTTCGTGGGGAAACGGTCCCCAGGGGGCCGCCAGAGGGGGTGCGCATGCTCTAGCCTACCCTTTAACAGCCAGCATTAACCATCCCTACCCCCGCCCACCCTAGGGGGACCGGCATGCGGTCTCAAAGTGGCGGGTAATCTGCCCAGAAAATTGTAAGAATCAGAAAAGCACAGGAATCGCCAAGCCCGGGGAACCGGGCTCCGTTGACCCGCTAGAAAGCCCATGAACGACACTTCCATTCAATCCTCAGTACCCAAGCTCTTGCAGCAGTTTACGGAGGGCGACCCGCTCGCTTTTGCCGCACTGGTCAAGCGCTATCAAGGTCCGCTCCTCGGTTTTGCCCGGGGCATGCTCGGTAGTCGGGGGAGTCACGAAGACGTGGTCCAGGAAGCTTTCCTCCGCCTGGCCCGCAAACCACCTAGCTTGAGCGAAGTGGGTTTGAATCCGGACCAGGGAGCGGCGCACCTGAATGCTTGGCTGCACCGCGTCACCCGAAACCTCTGTGTGGACGTTATGCGATCAGAAATGAAGCGCCGTGAGCGCGAACAATTTGTAGCCAATAGTGAAGCGACAGCTGGCGGATTGGCCACCGTCGAAGCCAATGATACCAGAGCTGCCGTCGAGCGCGGATTGGACCAATTACCACCGGAACAACGGGAGGTGTTGGTCCTTCGCTTATTGGGTGAAAAGAGCTATCGCGAGATAGCGGACATCACCGGCAAGAAGCTCGGCACGATCGGTTGGTTGATCAGTCGTGGCATATCGACCCTGAGTCGCGAACTCGGGTCCCTCATCGAAACGGAAAGTACATCTAGCAACAACAAGAACACGGACGGCCTGAACCTGGCCTAGGGGTAAATACCATGAAGCACGAAAACGAAAACAACGCCCAAGAACAAATGCAGGAGCAGATCTGCTCATACCTGTTTGGCGAATTGCAAGCAAAGGACAAGGCCCACGTGGAGCAACGCTTTGAGGAGTCCGAAGTGTGGCGCGCCGAGCGTGATCGCTTGCAAGGCACGATCGGTCTGGTGCAGGCGGCCATGAAGGCCGATACCGTAGTGGAAACCGAAAGCGAACAGCTATCGGAGGCCGCCATGCAAAGCTTGGCCCTCGCAGGTACTCAAGCTGCGGCCAGCCACGT
>JAAETM010000714.1 GCA_024228395.1 bacterium
CCCCTCCATATGCAGTGATCCCTCGGCGAACATGCGGATGGCAGTGGGGTAGAGGATATGCTCCTGTTTCAACACCCTGGCTGCCAGGGCGTCCGGGTTGTCATCTGCTTTAACCGGTACCTGGGCCTGGATGATGAGCGGGCCGCCGTCCAACTCCTCGGTGACGAAGTGGACGCTGGCGCCGTGCATCTTCTCTCCTGCTTCGATGGCGCGCTCGTGGGTGTGCAGGCCGCGGAACTTGGGCAGAAGTGAAGGGTGGATGTTGAACATGCGGCCGTGAAAGCGGTTGACCAGGGACGGGGTCAGAATGCGCATGAATCCAGCCAGAATGACCAGCCCGGGTTGGTACTCCTCGATAAGATCACCCAGGGCCAGATCATAGCTCTCCCGGTCACTGAACTCCTTGTGGTCCAATACCCTGGTATCTATTCCCGCCTTACGCGCCCGTTCCAGGCCGTAGGCATCGGCCTTGTTGCTGATTACCGCGCGGATCTCCACCGGGAGGTCGTCTGCCGCGCCATCGATAATGGCCTGCAGGTTGCTGCCACTACCGGAGATCAGTACCACCAGTGGGAGCTTTTCGGTCATGCCTCTGTACCAGAGGTAACAACTACCTCTGGGGATCCTGATGACTCCTCGATTCGGCCCAGGCGCCACACCTTTTCGCCGGCCTGGGTCAGGGTCTCCATGGCCAGGTCTGCATCCTGTTGAGATACGCACACCACCATGCCGACACCGCAGTTGAAGGTACGCAGCATCTCCGACTCCTGCACATTACCGGCCTGTTGCAGCCACTTGAATACCTCGGGTCTCTCCCAGGAGTCGGCATCGATCACCGCCTTGGTGCCCTCG
>JAAETM010000715.1 GCA_024228395.1 bacterium
CACAGCCGGTGGCATGTCCGACATTCGTGCCATGCTGAGCGCATTGCAAAAACAGGCGCGGGATTCGAATGACGAAAGTTCGTAAGGCCGTGGTCTTGGCTGCGGGCGCGGGCTCGCGCATGCGCCGCGCCCAGGCCGAAGGCGGATTGAGCGCGGAACAGACAAAGGCCGCCGGCTCCGGAGCAAAAGCCATGATGCCCCTGGGCGGTCGCCCCTTCCTGGACTTCGTTCTGAACGGTTTGGCCGATGCGGGCATCGAAAAGATCTGCATGGTGGTCGCTCCCGATCATGTGGCCATGCGCGATCACTACTCGGCCCAAGCCCCCGAGCGTCTGCACATCGAATACGCGGTGCAATCGGAGCCCCGCGGCACAGCGCACGCGCTACAGACCGCCGAATCCTTCGCAAGCGCCGAGGAATTCCTGCTGCTCAACGGGGACAATCACTACCCGGTCCAGGCGCTCCATGATCTTCGCCAAGCCCAAGGCCCCGCCCTCGCAGCATTCGGCGCGCAAAGTTTGTTGCAACCGGACCTGCCCCTCGAACAGCGCAACGAACGTTTGATGGCCTATTCGGATTTGGAGTTCGACGAAGCCGGACGACTCACATCGATCACGGAAAAACCGACCACCCCACCACGTTGGGTCAGCATGAACTGCTGGCGCCTGGGGCCTTCCATATTCGAGGCCTGCGAGGCCATCGAGCCCTCGGAACGTGGGGAGCTGGAGCTACCCAGCGCCGTCCTGTACTCCATGGAAAACCTGGGCCAGGACTACCTGGCCATTCCCGCCCAAGGACCCGTACTAGATCTATCGAGCAGGGCGGACGTGCAGCGCGTGCAAGCCGCGCTGGCTGCGATCCACGTCAGGCTATGACGATGCAGCTGCCATTTGGGGGCTGACGCGGTATCATCAACGGGCGCTTCCCGCGATTCGCTTCAGCGCTGTACCAATCCGGGCTGCCAGATCGCAGACTACTAAAATCCCCACGCCCGGACCCAACCCGACCGCTCACACATTCTTTCATGTTCGCCGCCCCCCTTGGATTCCTTGGCCTCGTGAGCCTGCCAGTAATCCTGGGTCTGCACCTTTATCGCCGACGCTATCAGCCACGTCGGGTCAGTGCGGTTTTCCTGTGGGAGACCTCGGCGGCGGACCCCGCCGCCGGCCGCAACAAGGAGCCCCTGCGCAAGAACAAGTCGCTGATCCTGGAGCTGCTCGCCGCCCTCTTGGTGGTGCTGGCCATCTGCGGACCCCGTTTCGCGGAGCCGGCCCAGGCTCAACATTACGTGGCGGTTCTCGATGGCTCCGCATCGATGACGGGGCGCGGCCTTCAAACGGGTGAGGACACCACGTCCCGAGCGCGCGCCTACGTGGAAGAAGCTCTGAAGGCCCTGGGCCCCAACGGCCGGGTCACCTTAATCCTGACCGGGCCGGAACCGCTCATACTCGCGGGCCCCCTAGCCTTTCAAAAGCAAGCCCTGCAAGCCTTGCACGACCCTTGGCCCCTGCAAGCGGACCACGATGCCGATGGGGCTTTGGCATTGGCCGCCGAATTCGCTCGCGGCGGCGCCATCGACTACATCACCGACCACTTGCCCCCCATCGCCAATCGGGCCACCGGGCTCAGGGCGGACAATCTGCGCGTGCTCTCCTTTGGTGAGGGCCTGCCCAACGCGGGCATCACCAGCGCCATCCGCTCCCCTAGTCGAGCCGGCAAAAAAGGCGACGCCGTTCGCATCGTGGTGCGCAACAACTCGCCGGTGGCGACGAAACTCTCCCTGGACCTATCGCTCGCCGGCGCTCCACAGGACGATTCCGTATCCCAATCCAACACAGCGGTGGAACTGGCGCCTGGAGAGTCCCGGCCTTTCACTTTTGAGCTGCCTCCCGACACGCCCGCGATTCATGTGCGCCTACTGCCCGCGCCGGGATCCAACAATGCCCAACCCCTCGACGGTTTCACCACCGATGACCGGGTCACCCTTTGCCCGCCCCCGCGACGCCCCCTGCGCCGAGCTTCGACCCTGGGTGCGGGTGACTCGAGCGCCTTGGGGTTGGGATCAGAAGGCTCCGACGCCTCCCGTTGGGCCGCGGTCATCCCCGACTGCAGGGCCGTTCGCGCCTCCGAGAGTCCGCACCTGACCATCGGCTCGGGACCTGCGCAAGGCACCTCTTGGTCGCTCGTGATCGCCGGCGCCACGGATCCGGTAAGTCACCTCATCGGGCCCTTCCTGCTGGACAAGGGGCACGCCCTGCTGCGCGGAGTGACCCTGGATGGGGTCGTTTGGTCGTTGGACGAAACCGCCGCTTTGGCCGCGCCTGGTACGGCCTTGGCCTTCGCCGGTGAAGTGCCGCTTATCACCGAACAGGTCCAGGCTGGAGGCCAACGCACCTGGCGCCTGGCCGTGGATGCATCCCGCTCCAACCTGGGCCGGTCCGCCGATTGGCCGATCCTGTTGGCGAACGCCGCCGAAGCCCGGCGCCAGGCTTTGCCCGGGCCGCAGCGCACGTCTCTCTCGATCGGTGAGTCCTTCCACTGGCGTGCAGCCCCCCACCGCTCCCTTGAGTTGGTTTCCCCCGGCGGTGTCGTGCGCGGAATCGAAAACTCGGGTTTTGACGACGGTACCGGGAGCGGCGACCTCATCACGCCGCGCTTGGATGAACTTGGACTTTGGACCTTGCGCAATCCCGAGTCCTCCGAGATCGTGCAGAGCTTCGGTGTCTCCCTGTTGAGCCCCAGCGAGTCCGAGCTGCAAGGCCTGCACAAAGAAACACCCGACTCCGATAGTGCGCAAGCCGCTTTGTTGGCCCGCATTGCCCCGCCACAATCCAACTCGTGGGTGGATGGCCTGCTGCTCGTATTGGCTGCGCTCATGATCGCCCTCGATTGGTGGGTTTGCTCTCCTAAGGCAAGCAACCGGGAGCGTATCGCATGAGTACCTGGAGCCTTCTGCGCCCTGAGTTGTTGGCGGCATTCCTGCCCCTGGCCTGGTTGGCCTGGTCCCGACGCTCGGGATTGCATCCGATCACCACCGGCATACGGTGGGTGTTGGCATTGCTGATCGCGATCGCCCTGGCTGGCCCGCACCTGCGCACCGGATCCAGCACCCGGCACCTCTCGATCGTGGTCGATCGCTCCGCCTCCATGCCCGGCGGCTCCGATGTGAGTGCCGCCGAGTTCATCGAGCTCGCGCTCGCTGAAAGGGAAGCTGGCGATGAATTGCACGTGGTCACCTTTGGCGAGGACTCCGCCATCGAACCAGGACTCACCGCCGCATCGCGCGGCTTCCAAACATTCACCCGCGCGGTGGGTCCCGACGGCAGCGACCTGAGCGCAGGTTTGGAGACCGCCTTGTCCTTGATCCCCAGGGACGCGCGCGGCGCGATCACCGTGCTCAGCGATGGTTTTGCGGATAGCCCCGCCGCGGTGGAAGCGCTTGTCTTCTCCGCTGCCAGTCGCGGCATACGCATCGACGTGCGTCAAATGGACCGGGCCCAGGTGAGCGACACCTCGGTGGAACGCATCGAGTTGCCCGAGGACGTTCACACGGGTGAGCCCTTCTTCGTGACGGCTTGGTTCCACGCCGATGTGCCGGTGAAGCGCGAGGTCAGGCTGCTGCACGGCGGCGATGTTGTGGAACGCAGGGTGGTGGATTTCCGCGCGGGGCGAACGCGTCTGCGCTTCCGCCAACGACTGATCCAAGCGGGCATCGGCGAATACCGGGTTACGATCGCAGCCCTCGAAGGGGCCACCGCAGCGGACCAACGCGATCGCACGCCCGAGAACGATTCCGCCCTGGCCGCCGTGCGGGTGCGCGGAGCCAAGGCCGTATTGATTGTGAACCATGACGGCAAGGCGGGCTCCCTCACGACCCTGCTGCGCGCCGCCGGCATTCCCGCCGTGCCGATCGCCGCCGAGCAGGCCCCGCGCAATCTTGTGGCGCTGGAAGCATTTCGCGCCGTGGTGCTACAGAATGTTTCCGCGGCGCGCGTTGGGCTCGACCGCATGCACGTGCTGGCCGACTGGGTGCGGCACCATGGGGGCGGCCTCATGATGACGGGGGGCGAGGCTTCCTTCGCGTCGGGCGGCTACTACAAGTCCCCCCTCGACGAGCTGCTTCCGGTTTCCCTGGAGCAGCGGCAGGAGCATCGAAAATTGGCCGTGGCCCTATCCATCACCTTGGACCGCTCCGGTTCCATGGCCGCCCCGGCTGGCAGGGGCACCAAGATGGACCTGGCAAACCGCGGCACGGTGGAAGCTCTGCGCCTGCTCTCGCCCCGGGATTCGGCGTCGGTGATCGCTGTGGATTCCTCGCCCCACGTCATCCAACCGCAGGCGAATGTGAAGGACCTGCCGAAGATGGAGGAGCGCGTGTTCGGGATTCGGTCCCAGGGTGGCGGCATATTTACGGCCACCGCCCTGCGCGCCTCCGCCGTTCAACTCAAGGACGCGCCCCAAACCACCAAACACGTGATCCTGTTTGCGGACGCGGCCGATGCTGAGGAGCAAACGGAAACCCCCGCAGAAATCAAACTGCTGCGGGCCATGGGCGCCACGGTGTCGGTCATCGGGTTGGGAAGTACGCGCGACTCGGACGCGGACTTCCTAAGGGACTGTGCCCGCCGGGGCGGGGGCGAAGCATACTTCACCACCTCACCAAGCGAGTTGCCACGCCTGTTCGCCATGGATACTCAAGCGGTGGCGCGCAGCACTTTTGTCATAGAGCCCACCGCGATCCATAGCCGTCCCGAGCTATTTGGATTGGGAGAGATGGGCCGCACCCCCTTCCCCACGATCGCGGGTTACAACCTGTGTTACATACGTCCTGGCGCTTCCTTGGGTGCGGTGACCCTGGATGAATACGCCGCGCCGCTGTTCGCTTTCCAGGGCCGTGGATTGGGCCGGGTCGCGGTCTACACGGGACAGATCGGGGGCAGCCACGGGGCCAGCTTGACCGCTTGGGAAGGTTTCCCTTCCTTCTTCGTGACCGTCTGCCGATGGTTGGGCGGCATCGAAGAGCCGGCCGGCGCGTTTGCGTCGGCCATGCGCGACGGTCGCGATGCGATCCTGAGCGTGGAGTTTGACGAGAACTACGATCGCACGGCCTTAGGTGAGGCTTTGAGCGCAACGCTCAGCTCGGGGACCGGCCCGCCGCGCACCATCGCTCTGGAACGCAAAAGCGAAACCCATTTCGAAGCCCGCATCCCCCTGGCTGCCGACACCATCGCCTTCGCCACGGTCGCCCTGCA
>JAAETM010000716.1 GCA_024228395.1 bacterium
AGATTACGAGGAGAACTTGGACGAGAACCTGCGTTCGTTACACCGGCGTCTGATCGGGAAGCGCTACCGGGCGCAGAACGTGAAACGCCGCCACATCCCGAAGCCAGGGAGCAAGAAATTGCGACCGTTAGGGATCCCGACACTAGAAGACAAGATAGTCCAACGTGCCGCGAGCCGGATACTGGAAAGCATCTACGAACAAGACTTCAGCGATCGAAGCATCGGCTACCGAAAGGGAAAGCCCGGGGCGCGCGAGGCGAGCTACCAGCTCTCCCGCGAACTGTACCCCGGGACGTACCGCTGGGTGGTCGAGGCCGACATCCGGAGCTTCTTCGAAGAGGTGGACCACGACTGGTTGGTGCGCATGTTAGAGCAGCGGGTGGACGACCGCGCCTTCATTGGGTTGATCCGGAAATGGCTCAAAGCCGGAGTGCTAGAGCCAGAAGAGGAGAACCCATTGGAGCCGGACGCAGGCACGCCACAAGGCGGCGTCATATCCCCCGTGCTGGCCAATATCTACCTGCACTATGTCCTGGACCGATGGGTCGAGGGTACAGTGAGGAAGAACAGCAGTGGCGAAGTGCTATTCATGCGCTACGCCGACGACATCATCGTGTGCTTCGAGCACAAACGCGACGCAGACCGATACCTCCACAACCTCCCGGGGAGGCTGGCGAAGTTCACGCTACGCCTGGCCGAGGAGAAGACTGGGCTGGTGAAGTTCAACCGGTGGGAGTCCGATAGCAGTGGGAAGTTCACCTTCCTCGGCTTCGACTTCTACTGGGCGCGCACGAGACGCAACCGCGAGCACAAGATGGTAAAGAGGCGGACGAACAAGAAGAAGTACAAAGCCGCATTGGCCAAGATGAAAGAGTGGATAAAGAGAGCCAGGAACTGGCCACTGAGGATGATCCTCAGCAGCCTGCGGCTGAAGCTGCGAGGTTACTGGAACTACTACGGAGTGAAAGGCAACTCGTCAGCGACCTGGCGGTATTACTCAGCTATAAAGATGTTAATCTACAAATGGCTGAACCGTCGGAGCCAGAGGAAGAGCTACACATGGGGCAGGTTCAAAGAGTTGTTCTTGGGCAGTTGGGAGATCCCGGCACCACGCGTAGTGGAGCAGGGGGAGCCAATAGTTGAGCAGCAGTCACTGGGGCTTGCCAGGGCCTAGCCACGCGTCATATAGTGAAAGGACAAAGCAATGAACGAACGCAAACATCAAGCAGCAAGAGGCCGGGCGCATGCGCGACATACTGAGGAGCCCTGTGCGGGAAAACCGCACGCAGGGATCTGCGAGGGGGGCGCCCGGTAACGGGTGTCCCTACCTCAATCGGC
>JAAETM010000717.1 GCA_024228395.1 bacterium
AGGCCATAGGAAGAGCCGTCCGTGGATTCGACGAGGCCCTTTGGCATGAGCATCGCTTCTCCATCGCCGTGCGCGGCAATCTGGCCAAGTTTCAGCACATGGCGCCCCTGGCTGAATTCCTGGAGGCCACCAAGAAGAGAGTCCTCGTGGAAGCCAGCCCTCTCGACAAATTCTGGGGGATCGGCTTGGAGGCGGCGGACAGGGCTTCCCAATCTCCGCAAAAGTGGCCCGGTCTGAACCTATTGGGCTTCGCCCTAATGGAAGCCCGAGCCCACCTCTCGCCACACCCAGGAATACGGTGACATCTTGCCTGACACCTTATTTCCCGTTTGCGGCTTGACGGGGGACCCCACCTCCCGGTAAATTTCCGCCCTTCGACACCAGCCCGGGTGGCGGAATTGGTAGACGCGCATGGTTCAGGTCCATGTGTCCGCAAGGACATGGGGGTTCAACTCCCCCCCCGGGCACCACACAACAGAAAGGTCCAGCGCTTGATGGCATTGCCTGAGTCGCTGGACCTTTTTGTGTTAACCTAAGCGCTCGATGGCTGGCAAGAAGAAGACAAAGAAACCCAAGGGGCCCCAGGAGCACCGCAGCATTGCGAAGAATCGCAAGGCGCGTCACGACTTCCAGATCATCGAGGAGATGGAGGTGGGGATCTCGTTGCTTGGGACCGAGGTCAAGAGCCTGCGTGGGGGAGAGTGCTCGCTGCAGGAGGCCTTCATCCGCCTGCGCGATGGGGAATTGCACCTGATGCGTGCCCACATCCCCGAGTACACCTTTGGCAACTCCCAGAACCACGAGGTTCTGCGGCCGCGCAAGCTGTTGGCTCACCGCAAGGAGATCACAAAGTGGGAGAAGGGGTTTAAGGAGCAGGGCACGACGATCATCCCGCTCGAGATCTACTTCTTCAAAAGCCGGGTCAAACTGCACATCGCGCTGGTGCGCGGCAAGAAGAGCTACGACAAGCGGGCGGACCTGAAGACGGCCCAGGACAAGCGGGCGATCGACCGGGCTTTTGCCAGGCGAGATCGGTAGGGGAGTGACCTGGCGCAGCGGACCGCCTATTTAGGACTGTCATGAACCGCAAAAAAGAACCACCCCCCCGACCCAACGCCCACCGGTGGTTTGCCCTGGGATTTCTGATTGTCGCGTTGTCTGCCCTACTTCTGTGGAACGGGTTGGGAGAGCAATGGGACGGAACTGGAACCGAGGCCGGGCGTCGCGTCAAAGAAGGTCCCCTGGAGCCGAATAGCACGGACCTGATCGCGCCCAGTGAGGCCGAGCGGCATGCGCAAGCTACAGCCTCCGACTCTGAGACGAACCTTGAGGGCCCTTCTAGTGAAATCGAAGATGCCGACGACGGTTGGGGCCAAGTGATCGGAACGGCCGCTATCAATGGACTCCCCCTCGAATCAGGCCGGCTGCATTGGACTGACCCGACAAGCGGGGAGCAGGGGTACGCATCGATCGAAACAGGCCAATTCGAATTCGACGCGCCGGCTGGGGAGGTCAAGGTCACCGCTTGGGTCGTTTCCCACAACGGTTTTATCGTGTCCAATCACCAAAGCAATTCTGTGGACAACCTCACCAGGGTGGAGCTCATCACCATCCATGACGCGAAGCCGACATCCCATTCCTTCGAATGGCTCTATGACGAGGTTCGAGTGGAGGGAGATGCCCGGGCCGTCCCCTCGCAGACACCCGTAGCTGGAACAGATCTGTACATTAGAGGAACCAAATCGCCGTGTACGGTGCATGTCAGAACCGACTCGGCTGGCTACTTCGTTGCAACGGTACCCAGTTCTCCTGCCCTTTCGATCAGTTGCCACTCCGGCCGCGCCACAATCACAACCCCCGTGCTCGACGGATGGACCGAACTACGTATTCCCGATACGCACACCATCGAGGTGGAGGTGCGAGATGGTCGCAACGGTGAGCTGATCACGGACTACGACTTCTTCTTTTGCGAATCGGGTACCGAGGGGCAACAGATTATGGATTGGAAGCGGCTGCGGACCGGCGGCCCCCCGCCCGCTGCCTCAGGGGCCGCAACGGGGCAGGATACGGACAATTCTCTGTCACTACCCACTGGAGAAATTGACCTGTTCATCTATGCACCCCGCCTTGGCTTGGCACCTCATCGCCAAAAGAGCCTCGAGGTTGGACCCCACGCTCCCCGTATCGAAGTGACCTTGCAGCCCGGCGGCACGTTGGCTTTTTCCTGCGAACAGCCTCCTCCCACCGGCCTCGTCATGCCGGATTACGACCCCGACCCAATTCTCGTCGTCGAGGAATACATGTTCCAGTGGAACGAGCGCAGTGCGGCGAGCTTTGGCAAACGAGTGATGCGCAAGGGGGCATTGCCACTGCCCCTGCTTTTCACTAGGCGGCTGAATTTCAACCTCCAAGGCGAAGCCTTGGTTCAAGGTCTACCGACGGGCACCTATCGAGTCCTGCATTGGCGCGAGGACGTAAACTGGCGCAGCGAAGCGCTCGAGGTTGTCGCGGGGGTGACGACTAACGTGCACCTGGTTCCGGAATGACACCACCACCTACACCGAGTCGCACACATCACGGATGATGTGTGCGACTCGGTATAGGTGGTGGAGGCGGCGGGAGTCGAACCCGCGTCCCGGAGTCGTCGGCTACTGGCTTCTACGTGCGTAGTCTCCCTTTGAATCTCGTCGTAGGCATGCCAGGAAACAGGGCGGACCGTGGACCAGCCTCAGAAATGTCTCGCCGGGCGGCCCTGAGGCGCAACGTTCCGACCAGTCCGCTGTTTGCGTCTTCCCCAGACCGCGGACAAACCCGGGGGAGACGGCTGCTTAATTAATTAAGCTGCAAGTGCATAGTTATCGGCAACTAAAAAGCCTTCTCGAGGTTTTTAACGGGGTGGACTCGAGAAGTCCCCGGCACGCCACCTGAAGTCGTTCGAAAACCGGTCGAAACCAGTGCGCCCCCATTGTGTGACGGGGGGATTGTAGGGCGCGCAGGAGCCCGCCAACAGGGGGCAGGCGGAAAAAGGCTGGGAGAAGAATGCTCGAAAATGGGCACGGATCAGATGGATAGGGGAAAGGGGGCGGTCTTGGGGATAGGATTGGGCCCATGTCGAAGATGCCGCACACCACCGCACCCGGCCCCCCCAGGGGATCGAAGGTGCTCGCCGCCGGAGCCCTGTTGATCGGAGCCATGGGGTCCTCCTGCCAGGACACCGCCGTGGCGTCGTCCAACCTTGACGCTCTCTTGGACACCAACGACCACCTGCGCCACTACGCCGCCGTGCAGTCCGGTTGGAAGTATTACCTGAGCACGATGATCGACCCGCGCCTCTTCGGTGCGAACTCCAGCAACTGGCTCAAGAAAGAGGAGCAGATCGATGACCCGGCCTATGTGGCCCTCCTGAACCTGCTGGTATTGGCCGAAGGCGCCGGAGCCCGCGAGGCCCACCGCCAGGTGATCCAGGTTCGACAGTTCTCGCGCTTCGCCATGCGCAGCCCCGGTTCCCTGGTGCGCGAACGCGCCCTGCTCGAACTCGCGCCCCACGCGCGGCGCTTGAAAATGGTCGATTTGTCCGAGGTGGTCAATCCTGCTGAGGATTCCGGGTCCGGTGCCAACGCCACCGACCTGAGTACTTTGGTGGCGGGTTTGATCGACACATTGGAGCCGGTCCTGTCGGACAATGCCAAGCCCACGGCCACCCAACTTTCCGATTTCGATTTGGCCTGCAAGCAGTTCGAGGAAAGCTCGATCGAGTTGGACGGACTGTGGCGCGTGCTCAAAGCGATTGAGACCTTTGCAGCCCGCGTTGATTTGCAGCGCGAAAACTTGGCGCCTCTGCTCGACCTGTCCGAACGTCTTCAGCGCCGCTCGATTGCCCTGGCCCTCGCCCGCGGCGCGTTAGATCCCTCGCCGCGTGTTCGCAGCGCAGCATTGCAAGCGAGCTTCGAGGCATTTGGGCATTCGGTATTGCAAGAGGCACTCTATCTATTGCGCCGGGAGCAGCCCGGGAAACGAAAGTCCCTATTCGGTTTGGCTGGAGCTTCTATCGTCGAAGACACGGTGGCGTCTAGGCTGTTTGCCTTGCTGGCGGACCATGGCTGGCCGCACCTTGGATTGCCGGATTCCGTGGAGTTCCGCTACAACCGTTTTAATGACCTGCGCAGTGCTTTGACCATTGTGCATTCGAGCGCGCAATTCGGCTCGCGAACAAGACTCAAAGCATTGCAAGCCCTGCGGGTTTTGATGCCGGACGGTCCCCAGACCCTGCGCGAAGAGGATTGGACCACCTGGTGGGAGGATTGGTCGCTCCAAGAACTACGCACCATTGACGCCCTCACCGAGAAGACATCCGGGGCTGCCCAGTCGTGACGCAAGGCTCCCTGCACTTATCCCTGGCGAAAAAGATCGGGGGACTTCTGATAGCCGTATTGTTGGTTTGGGCTGTAGCGCGCTCGGTGCCATGGCAGGATCGATTGTTGATCACATGGGAGAAAAACGGGGATCAGGCTGAGTACGTGGGCACAATCGGTGGTGCTTGGCAAGAGAACCGAGTTCAGTACGAACTCGATGTTCCCGAGGTCGATGCCTCGCCATTGGGGCCAGACGAATGGTTGCGCCATGTGAAGGAGGGGGCCACCGCCACGGTTGCCCAATCGGAATTGACCGTCTCCGGGCAATCGTTTGAGTTTCACCATTTGGAGTGGCGCCCCGGGATTCCCCGCGTCATGCGTGAGCTGCGGCTCTCCGCTGTCTTGCCCGCTTTCCTGATCTTGATCGCCTGTTCACTGTTGGTGATCACCCGTTGGTATGTGCTCTTGCTGGCTGTTGGCTGCTCCACCCGCTGGTTCCAAGTCCTGCGCGTCACCTACGTGGGGTTGTTTTTCAACCTGGTGCTGCCAGGCATGAATGGGGGTGACTTGGCCCGAGCCTATTGGATTGTGAAGGGGCATCCCGAAAAACGTGCGGTGGCCCTGATGAGTGTTTTTGTGGACCGCCTACTGGGGCTCTTCGCCATGACCTTGTTGGCGACCCTCGCCATCTACACCAATGACGAGCGCTTCGGATCCTTACGCTTGCCGGTGTTGGCCGTATTTGCGGCGATGTTTGTGGGGGGATTGGCCTTGATCAACCCGCACCTGCGCCACCTGGTTCGCTTCGATACCATCATCGGCAAGCTGCCCGGTGGGGAGAAGATGCGCTCCCTGGATAGTGCCCTGCGCCTGTATGCCTCACGACCCGGCGCGGTGTCCATCTCCATCATACTCTCCATGGCGAACCACGTGGGAGCGGCGTCGGCCTTGTACCTTTTGGGCCAAGGCCTGGGGGACACCCACGGATTCCTTGATTACGTCTGCCTGGCGACGGTGGTCAACACCCTGTCCGCAGTACCGCTCACCCCGGGCGGATTGGGGGTTGGGGAGATGCTCTCTGGCTCCATGTTGGCCCTTGCCGGGGGCTCCTACACGATCGGTGTGGCGGCCAGTATCACCTACAGGGTGGGGCTCTTCGCCCTTGGCCTCCTCGGCGGGTTGGTCCTGGTCTTGCCGGGCGGAGCCGCCATTCGCAAGGACATTGCCGAGGCGGAAGCCAGCGTCGATAGTGATTAACATCCCGGTTCCGGCACGGCCCGGTTGACCCACGCCCCCCGGAGCGCTCCAATACCCGCTGGCCATGGGAGCTCAAGTTCCCTGGGGCCCATCCATCCCCTAGCTTCCCTCCCTACACCGGAACAAATCCATGTCCCTGCTCGTGATCGGTACCCTCGCCTACGATTCGGTCGAAACCCACAACGACAAGCGCGAAAACATCCTGGGGGGCTCGGCCATGTATTGTGCCGTGGCCGCCGCCCTTTTGCTCAAGAAGGACCAACCCGGACCCCGCCTGGTTGGACTGGTCGGCGAAGACTTCAAGAGTGAAGATGTGGAGATGATGCGCAAGGCCGGCGTGGATGTGGGGGGCTTGGAAACGGCTCCCGGCAAGACCTTCCGCTGGGGAGGACGCTACGAACCCGACTGGAACACGCGCCACACGACCTTCACCGAGCTCAACGTGATCGAGCATTTTGACCCCAAGGTCCCCGACAACTACAAGGACTCCGACTACGTGTTCCTGGCCAACGCGCACCCCGCGGTGCAAAAGAAAGCCCTGGAGCAAGTGAATGGCAACCCTTTCGTGCTTGCGGACACCATGAATCTTTGGATCGATGTGGCCCTGGACGACCTTAAGGTACTGCTCAAAGAGATCGACGGACTGATCCTGAACGACGAGGAAGCGCGCATGCTGACCGGCAAATCAAACCTGATTCTGGCAGCCCAGGAAGTGCTCAAGATGGGGCCGCGCCACGTGATCCTCAAGAAGGGCGAACATGGTGCCTTCATCATGGGAGAGGACGTTCACTTCTCCCTACCGGCATACCCGGTTACCGATGTGATCGACCCCACCGGTGCCGGCGACTGCTTCGCAGGTGGGTTCATGGGTGCCCTGGCCCGGGATTGCGATCACTCCCCACGGGCCCTACGCAGCGCCATGTTGAGCGGCACCGTGGCCGCCAGTTTCTGCGTGCAAGGCTTCAGCGTGGGTACGTTGGTGACCCGCAGCCGAGAGCACTTGGACTCGCGCTTCGAGGATCTATCCTCGATCTGCACCCTATGAAAGACGGTGGGGTCGCGCCAAAAGCTGGCCCCGGTCTCCCCCCCCCCCCGGAATGCCGCCCACCGAAGAGCGGGGCACGGAAGCTGCCGAAAATAGACTCCAAGGGCCCGGGAAGGGCCTCCAGGGCGGGGTGGTTGGATTTTTTTGAGTTACTGGCCCCATCCAACACGAAACATACGTAAATGGACATGGAGCCATTGCTTAGCGAAGGCTCCGGGGTTGGATTTCAGGAGAGTCATCAACCCGGGCAGGAACGCGTGCGGCGTTCCTGCCCACCTCCTACCCCCCTTAAGAGAGGGATCAAAGTTCAGGAGCGCCCCTTTGACGCGGGCTGAGGGAAACAGGTTCCCCTTCTCCAGGTAAAAGCAGGGGAAAAACACGCCATCCGCATTCCGGGGGTGGACCCAAGGCAGGCCCCCTTTTCGCAGGAATGGGAAGTCCTTGTAGGATGGCTAAGAACACTCCCTGTTGGGGGTCCCAACTTTTTGGCCCCTACCCTGACACCCTTGTGGCTGGGGGAGGTCATAGAGGGCCCACAACCCGACAAAAAGGCATCACTCAATAGGAGTTTCAGCCGGTCGGGATGCCTAGAATGGGCATATCACAAGAAGACCAATCTAGAAGACCTGGTGTTTCTTAAATCTTGGTGGGGCGCGTGAGGCACGCCACACCGGTAATCCCCCACGGCAGCGGGGGAAATAACCAGCTGTCTTTGAACCTATGAGTACGCGCAAAGCGAAATCCGCATCCAACGATACCGTCGATGGCCGCACCGCAAACCAGAAAAGCAAGGCCCTAGTAGCCGCCCTTGGAGAGATTGAAAAGAGCTACGGCATCGGCTCGATCATGCGCCTGGGCGACAAGGGGCTGATCAAGGAGATCCTCGGCATCAGCACGGGATCCATCAACTTGGACCTGGGCCTGGGCGGCAAGGGATTGCCCAAGGGTCGCATCGTTGAGATCTATGGACCCGAAAGTTCGGGCAAAACGACCTTGGCCCTGCACGTGGCCGCCCAAGCCCAAAAGGCTGGTGGCATCTGCGCCTTCATCGACGCGGAACACGCCATGGACCCGACTTATGCGCGCCGCTTGGGTGTGCGCCTGGACGACCTGTTGGTCAGCCAGCCGGATACGGGCGAGCAAGCCTTGGAAATCACCGAAACCCTGGTGCGCTCCAACGCGGTGGATGTGGTCATCGTCGACTCCGTGGCCGCACTCGTACCCCGGGCCGAGATCGAAGGCGAGATGGGCGACAGCTTTGTCGGCCTGCACGCCCGCTTGATGAGCCAGGGCATGCGCAAGCTGACCGGCGCCATCGCCAAGTCCAACTGCCTGGTGATCTTCATCAACCAGATCCGTGAAAAGATCGGTGTCATGTTCGGTAGCCCCGAAACCACCACCGGTGGTCGGGCCCTGAAGTTCTACTCGTCCGTGCGACTGGATATCCGTCGCATCGGTCAGCTAAAGGACGGCGATTTGGTGGTGGGCAACCGCACCCGGGTCACCGTGGTCAAGAACAAGATCGCCCCGCCCTTCCGCAAGGTGGAGTTCGACATCCTGTTCAACAAGGGTATCAGCCGCGAGGGCGAACTGCTCGACCTGGGCCAACGTTCCGGGACCGTGCAACGCTCTGGCACCTGGTATTCCATGAAACATCCCACCGACGGCGAAATCCGCCTGGGTCAGGGCATGGAGCGCTCACGCAACTTCCTCAGTGACAACCCGGACTTGGCGGACGTGATCGAAGAGGATATCCGAGCCTTCTTTGCGCCCAAGGAAGAGCCCATGCCCGACGAGGAGCCGGATATGGAGATCCCGACGGCCGCCAAGCCCGAAGCGGACCCCAAGGCGGAACCCAAAAAAGCCGCGCCGGCTAAAGCTGCCAAGAAACCAACCGCAAAAGCCTAGGCGACCAGCCCTCGGCAATTCCCAGGGGGCCACTCGAACGAAAGTTCGAGTGGCCCCCTTTCGCCACTGCTCGCAAACGTGCTATTGGATGAAGTGGATCAAGAACTGGAGCGACGCGGGCACGCATTTGTGCGCTACGCGGATGACGGATGAGTCTTCGTCAAGTCAAAGCGGGCGGCCGAACGTGTCATGCGTCACCTACACATGCTGTACGGCAATCTCCATCTCAGGATCAACGAAGCCAAGAGTGCGGTGGCATCCGCGTATCGGCGCGACTTTCTTGGATTCGGCCCTTGGTCGGCTCCGGGAAGGAAAGTGCGGCTACGCGTGGCTGCGAAAGCCCTCAAAAGGATGAGGGATCGAGTTCGCGAAATCACAAGTCGAACCCGGGGCCGCAGCATGATAGCGGTGGCCGAGGAGCTGCGGCGGTATCTGCTTGGATGGCGAGGCTACTATGGCAGCGTGCACACCAACCGGGTCCTACTCAGGCAAGACGAGTGGATTCGCCGACGACTCCGAGCAATCCACCTCAAGCAATGGAAACGTGGCCGAACGGTCTTCCGTGAATTACGGGCGCGAGGAGCTTCAAAGCGCGTGGCCGCTGAAGTCGCCGGGCACACCAAGCGCTGGTGGCGGACCTCACGCGGAGTGATTCATCATGTCCTCAACATTCCCTACTTCGACCAAATGGGAATTCCCCATCTGGACGAGTAACCTC
>JAAETM010000718.1 GCA_024228395.1 bacterium
CGAAGGGTTAGTACCCATCAACGCCTGGTATTCCGCTTGGGTCACCTCATGCTCACCCATCCAGAAGTTCTGACTGATGGTTACCTCATGGACTGGCTGATTCCCTGAGACGTTGTAGTACGGAGGTCCGGCCGCCACATCTGACCCCATGCTAAACGTGCCCGCAGGGATCAACACCATGCCCGGCCGCTGCGGGTGCTCTGGGGCCAAGACAACCCGGAACCCGACGCCGTTGGTCATGGAATCAGGAGGTTGTTGGCTCCGCTCCGCGGACCGACAATGGCCGGAGTGGCCGGCCCAGCTGCCGCCACGGACGACCCGGCCCGAGCCGCCCGTCACGAAGGGATCGGTAACCGCGGCGGCACCATAACTCGCGTAGGAATCGAAGCACCACTCCCAAACATTACCGTGCATGTCGTACAAGCCAAAGTCATTTGCTGAATAACTCCCCACGTCAACCGTTCCTGCAGAAGAGCTTCCGCCACAAGTGTGGCCGGTCGGGTGGAAGCTATAATAGAATCTGGCCTGACTGCAAAACAGATCCGAACCCACGTTGAATTCCGTGGTCGTTCCTGCACGGCACGCATACTCCCACTCGGCTTCCGTCGGCAGGC
>JAAETM010000719.1 GCA_024228395.1 bacterium
CAAGGCATCGAATCTTCAGCGCGGCGCGGGAAGATGATGGTGGTCCGACCCGTGCGCAGATCCAGGCGACCCATGCGCGTGCGCTCTTCCATGAACAGCACCGAATGTTCATCGGGTGCTCCGAAGACTCGGCGGTCCGCGCTCCATGGAAACCAGCGGATGGTCTTCAGGTCGTCATGAAGCCAACCGAGATAGACCGAGCGATCGGTTTCATGGCGTGGGTAGGCGATGATCAGGTTTGGTTGGCGTGCGTCCAGGAATCGGAGTCCGGTGGCGGTGCGAAGCACAGCTTTCGTGTCGGTGGGCAAATCACCGCCAGCCAAGACCTCCCTCGTTTGAGCCCTCGCATCGTAGAGGAAGCACTGCTTTCCCCGGCGCATGAAGACTCGACCGTCCAGGAGACTTGGACCGGCCACATCGCCAGGCTCAAGGCTTGTACATGGTGACAATTCCATGCTTGCCGGGTCGTAGGTCCTCCAGGACTCATACTGCTCCGATGGACGTACCAACCAACGTCCAGGCAGCACGATGGGCAAGTCCCAATCGAGCTCGAAGGGCAGGTCCTCCTGGAGGAACGCACGCTCCAGGATCGAATCATAAACGCTGAATTGCCTCGGATTCAGGCGTCTGTTGGTGAGTCCATGGCCATGGCCCACATCATGCAACAGGCGACGCCAGTGAACCGAATAGCCGAGCGCGTGGGCCTTGGGGCGGTTCGCTTCCGTCTCCAGGGGCGTGGTATCTGTGTCGACCTGGTGCAGGATGACCCCGCTTTGGGCTTCATGGCTTTTCCAGG
>JAAETM010000720.1 GCA_024228395.1 bacterium
CAAAGGCACTTCCGAGTCAGCACGAGCAGAGTCGCCTGTTTTCCATACAGGTTCAGCTTGATGCGCTTCCACTTGGCTTTCTTATTGGTGGTCCAGGTCTTTGGATTAGGGAGCTGCTGCCCCTTTAGCCGTGGACGTCCGATTCCACTGTATCTCGTTACCGGTTCATTCAGCGAAGCATAGGCATGGAGCCTGTGAAGTTTATCCTCCTGTCCATTCCGCGAAGTACCGTACTACATGCGTATTCACGGACTCCTGTCAGATGTACGGTTCATTCTTTGGGCAGCCAGCTCGCCAAGACCTCGACCATTTCCCTCGCCAGCTCAGTCTTCTTTCGGTAATCCACTTTCGCGCAACGCTTGGGTGATTGGTAGAGCCTTTGCAAAACCGGTACGGCCAATCCCCGGTCATTCCAAGGGACGGGGACGCAAATTGTCAGCACGACCCAAGCGTGACCGCATGCAATATTGCTGTACTTCCCAGATGCCCCCGTGCCGTACGAGGACGCCGCCGCCAGGCGATTTGTGGGGACCCGTTTGCGAAGCCTGAGGTGCGTGTTCATGAAATGCCAGGATTAGGCTACGCGAGGCAATCCCCGACCCAAGAGCTCGGCCGCCTCGAGAGGGGGTAATGGCTTCGAGAAGAGATATCCCTGGACATAGAGGCAACCAAGGACCTGAAGTTGAGCAAGCTGTTCCTTGGTCTCGACCCCCTCGGCAACAACATCCAATTCCAAGTGATGGGCCAAGGTCACGATGGCCTGAACAACAGCCGTGAATTCTCGGCTGTCGCCCAAGGTGTCGATGAAACTGCGGTCGATTTTGAGTACGTCAATAGGGAAGGCGTGCAGGCATCCGAGAGAAGAGTGCCCGGTTCCGAAATCGTCCATGGCTAAGGGGAAGCCCATGGCGCGAATGTCCTCCATGGCAGGCACCATGTCGTGACGTTCGTCCATGACTGTGGTTTCCGTGATTTCGAGCTTCACATCACCCGGCTTGAGTTCAAACTCCTCGAGCAGTGACTCCAGGGTGATCTTCAAGGAAGGGTGCAGCAGCTGACGCCGAGCAATGTTGATGTTCATGAACAGCGAGTCCTCGCAATCAAACTGCTCTTGCCACTGCTTCAATTGGCTGGTAGCCGTGCGCAGAATCCATTCGCCGAGGGGCACGATGAGGCCTGTTTCCTCCGCAACAGGAATAAAATCATCAGGTGGGACTAGGCCATGTACAGGGTGTTCCCAACGCACGAGAGCTTCGAACCCCACGATCTCTACCGTGTCCAGCCTGACGATAGACTGGTAGTAAAGCCGGAACTCACTATCCATATCAGAGTTTCGCAGGTCGTTCTCCAGATTCAAACGCTTGACTGCATCAGAGTGCATTTTCCGGTCAAAGATCCGATACTGGGCTCGTCCGCCCGTCTTGGCTTGGTACATGGCCGTGTCGGCATCGCGGATCATGCTGGAGGCATCCGTATACGCGGGGTCCCCCATGACCAGACCGATACTCGCCGTTGAAACGACTTGATGGCCAAGCAAGTTGTGGGGTTGGGCAAAGGCGTTCAGCAGTCGGTCGCAAACCTGACTTGCCTCGGATTGGCATCCCACGCTGTCGAGGATCACGACAAATTCGTCACCGCCAAATCGGGCGGCGGTATCGACCTCGCGCAACTCCCTGTGAAAGCGCTCTGCAATACTAACCAACAGGGCGTCTCCCACATTGTGACCCAAGCTGTCGTTGATGACCTTGAAGCGATCGAAGTCGAAGAACAGTACTGCGAAAGCTGAATCAGAATCGCGTCGCGCCCGGGCCATGGTCTGCTGCAGGCGGTCTACAAACAATTCACGGTTCGACAGTCCCGTCAACCTGTCGTGGTGGGCCATTTGCCGCAGATCGCTCTGTGCCTTCTTGAGGTCAGTAATATCCGCTAGAGATCCTGCAAGGCGTATCGCCTTGCCCTTCTTGTTGCGAATAGATGCAGCACGGCACAACATCCAACGGGGCTTACCGTCCGCGTGTACCATTTCAACCTCGGTGTCGAACTGGTCAAAATCACCTTCCAGGTGCTGTTGCAGTTCCATCTGGAACATTTCGCGCTCGTGGTATGCGATCAAAGCCATCCAAGCTTCGAGTGTATCTCCAACCTCACCCCCGCTGAGCCCAAGAAGCTCTTTCCACCTGGGCGCGAAGTAGATTTCTTGGGTCTCCAAGTCCCAATCCCACAGGCCATCTTGTGATCCCAAAACAGCCAATGCATAGCGATCCTTGGATGTTTGAACCTCATCTAGAACCTTTGCTAGTTGCAAGGTTTTGCCTTCTACCCGGCGGTCCAGGGTTGTGATTTGCTCGCACAGTCGAACGCGCATGCCTTCCATGGAGCGTTCCAGAATGCCGATCTCATCCAACCCGTGGGAGATTGGGATGGATTCCTCCACGCTCCCTTCGCTGACGCGTTGGGCAGCAGCAGACAGCTTGCGAAGGGGCCTTCCAAACCATGTGCCCATGAGCACACCTAGAATTCCCATGGCGACAGCGATCAGACCCAAAATCTGAAACATGAGGGCCCTGTTCGAACGGGTGGCCATCCCGACCTCCGCCTGGTCAATCTCGATACACAAAATCCAAGGGCGAACCGATGATGGCTGATAGTGACCCAACACCTCGCGTCCATCATCTAGCAAGTACTCACCTGAGGTCATTTCCCCCGACAGTATGCTATCCCGCAATCCTTGGGAGTTCATGGCCTGAGCGGACTCATCCCCGTTTTGGGTCATGCTGTGTCCGGTGCTTGATGCCAATGTCACGCGTCCAGATTCACCTAAAGTAAAACCACTGGAAAGCAGATCGGTCACCGCATCGATAGCGACCTCCACCACCACAACCCCCAAGGGAGTTCCCATGGCATCCTTAACGGGATGCATGATCAATTGATGGTGGTGATCCCTCTCCCTAAAACTAGTGATGTTCGTTACCGTGGGCTCTGAGAGAGACTGTTTGAAACATTCGTTTGCATCCAGCGAGCCGCCGAGATGACTGCCGTGGGAGGCGATTTCCTCGTCGCTCGGTTCAAGGGGATCCCTAAAACTGCCCACATAATCTCCCCTAGGCGGGCTGAGGACAATGCGGCCCGTTGTGTCCGTCAAAAAAATGTGGTGGGTCTTGCCCCACAATTCACGCTGAGCCTTGTGTACCATATCCTCCACAAGACGCCCCGCGTTCTCTGCACTGCTCGTTTGTCGATCGCTCCCCTCCAGGCCTTCCAGATAATTGGTCACCAACCTGGAACTCGCAAACATGGACGCTACTTCTTGAATAGACGCAACGTGCGCCTTAAGCAATTCTTCGCAGTCGGCTGCCAGGAACCCCAGCTGAGCTTGAGTTTCATTCTGGTGGCGTTCCGATCTGTGATCCTCCAGCAGCACCAACCCCACGGACGCGGGGATAATGGCAGAAGCCAGAAAGGCAAGTGCAAGCTTCGGGATAATGGACATGTTCGAATTGGGCAACTGAATGCTCAGGAGCGGGAAGAGGTCAGGAGAGTCCTGAGAGTTAGGATCGGCCCTGCCGCCACAGAGCCTGAAGGCTCCGCTGAGAACGACTTTTTGTGACCCGTCCCCGGGATGGATTCCTAGGAAAAGGACGCCGAGCATCAAATATGGACCTAGGTCAAGGCAAATGGCCCACTGGTCGATGAGGCGAGAAGACCATTGTTTCCAATGAGTGAACCCACCACAGATCCCAACGCGATCGCGAAGAAAGCTGTACTTCGCGCAAGAACTCTAACCGCCCTGCCAGCAGCTGCTGCCCGAGCGGGCCAAGTCGCAGAAGACCCGAAATCCTCAATAGAAGAACTCGGCAAAGCATTTTCCCAGGATGCGGCCCTATGTTCCAACCTACTCAAGGTTGCGAACTCGGCCTTGTACGGCCAACGCGCTGAAGTCAGCAGCATTGAGCGCGCCGCCGTCGTTCTGGGACGCAAAATTCTGCGGAACGTGGCGCTCGCTGCGAGCATGCAGACGATCCTTCCAAAAGCGGAGGTCCATCGGAGCTTTTCGGTCATCAACCTATGGCGTCACTCCATTCGCACCGCAGCCGCCGCAAGTCTGCTAGCCAAAAAAACGGGCGCTTGCAACCCGGAACAGGCATTTGCCGCAGGGTTGATACACGACCTAGGCCTCCTGGTTGAAATTGAAGAAGACCGGGATGCGCTCGCCTCCATCATGGGTGAAGTAGCCAAGTTATCCACCGGCGACCAAAGGGACATGATGCGGTCACTCGAGTTGGAATCCTATGGAGCGGACCACCAGCATTTCGGTGCAGCCATGTGCACGGCATGGAATTTCCCCGGTGCCCTACAGTACGTCGCCGCACATCACCACGACCCCCTGGCCATTGATTCACCCCACCAAACACTTGCAGCCGTCGTGCACGCGGCCGAGCTGATCAGTGGTGATTGCGAACATGGAATTGATTGTTCGGTTGATGCTGCCGATGTGAGCCCCGACATTATTGCTTCCATTGGCCTGAGGCCAGATGAGTTCGAAACAACGACCGAACTCATGATCAAGGCGGCCGACGACATCGAGGCAGCCTTCTAACCCGGATATTTCATGATGACGTGCTCCAGGCACAGCAACTCGGTTCCTGGCAAGGTATTGCGGATTTTGACCCCGCAGGCAATGCGGTAGGGATCCCCATCACAGGTCCCGAAAGGGACCTGTGATCCGCAACACGGACCGGGGCTTACCTATCGAGGAAGGCATAATTGGGAAAGTCCTGTCAGGGAGCGAGAGGAGCCCGTTTGCAAAGCCTGGGGTGCGTGTTCATGGAATATCCGGGCTAACTGAGTGCAGGATCCATGGCAGGTTGTGAGGAGTCGATGGGGCTGGCTCAGCAGCATTCCGAAACCTATCGATTCCTATGGCAGAGGTGTGGAACCAGGAGGGTACAAGCCCCCCGGCTCCCCCAAGCGGGCTGGCGTATATCCGCGATTTCCGGATGGTCCCACAGGTCGCCTGGTAAGACCCAGGATTCCCCGCTCCACCCCCTGCCGCCGGACCGCGAACCGTCGATTTGCGAGCGCCAGGGGAGAAATCGGGCTTGCGGTCCCTCCCCAATCTGTGAAGGCTTGCGGCAGCCTGGCAACAAAAGGCGCATGGCTCACATTTCCGGCAGCGCCCGGGGGTATGATGCCCGCCTAAAGCAAATCCAGGGAACCAGTAGAGTGCCCCGAACCGTTCTCAACCATAACGATTCGGCGGGATGGGTCCCTGAAGCCCCCACCCAGAAACCTCAACATGCCCCCCAGCACCCCTGCTTCCGTTCGCGTCCTTGTGTGCGACGAGCTAGACCCCATCGCCATCGAAGAATTGCACTCCAGGGGTATCGAACCCCTGATCCGCACGGGCATGACCGAGGATGAACTCATCGAAGCCCTCCCCGGTGTGCACGCTTTGCTCGTTCGATCGGCCACCAAGATCACTTCGCGTGTTCTGGAAGCCGCAAAGGACCTGGAGTTGATCGGCCGCGCCGGAGTCGGCGTGGACAACGTGGACGTGCCCGTAGCCACCTCCCGCGGCGTGGTGGTCATGAACACCCCCACCGGCAACACGGTCACGACAGCGGAGCTCGCCATCTCATTGATATGCTCCCTGGCACGACACGTGCCCGCCGGACATCGCAAGGCGCGCGAAGGCGTCTGGTCCAAGAAGGGCCTGATGGGAATGGAGATCACGGGCAAGACCCTGGGCGTCATCGGCTTAGGCCGCATCGGTGCCGAGGTCGCAAAACGTGGCCAAGGCCTTTGCATGAACGTCATCGCCCACGACCCTTATCTATCCGCCACCGGAGCCGCTTCCCCCGTTACGGGAGTGGAACTCATGGACTTGAAAGAAGTGTTGAAGCAGGCCGACGTGATCACATTGCATGTGCCCCTGCACGACAGTACGCGCAACCTAATCGGCGCCGAGCAGATCGCCATGATGAAGCCGGGCGCTCGCATCATCAACACCGCCCGCGGCGGTTTGATCGATGAATCCGCCATGATCAAGGCGCTCGACTCCGGGCACCTAGCTGGCGCAGCTTTGGATGTGCTCGCCGAGGAGCCGCCCAGCAAGGAACATCCCCTCGTTCAGCGGGACGACGTCATCGTCACGCCTCACCTGGGCGCCTCATCCAAGGAAGCGCAGGTCAACGTTGCCATTCAAATCGCGCAGCAGACCGCGACCTTCTTCCTGGATGGTGTGGCTGAGAACGCCATCAACCTGCCGGCCATGATGACCGCCGAGCGCCGCGCCCTAGGGCCCTGGTCGCGCCTGGCCAAGGCCATGGGACGTTTCCTTGCCCAGCGCACCAAAGAGCCGATCAGCAAGATCGAGTTCTCCACGTTGGGTAGCGCCCAAGACCTTCCCCAGGAGCACCTGGAACGCGCCCTCCTGGCTGGCGTGCTGCAACAGTCCCTGGATCGGGGAGTCAACCTGGTCAACGCCCCTTTGCTGGCTTCCGAGCGCGGCATTCGTATGCTACGCGGTGAAAGTGGAGATGCTGGCAAGTTCGACGGCCTCTTGCGCGCTCGAGTTTCCTGCAAAGGTGGGAGCGAAAGCCATATGGTCGGCGGCACGGTCTTCGGTGAAATGCTGCGCTTTGTACGGGTGGATGGGGCCGATGTGGATCTGGATCCTTCGGGTCCGATGCTCATCACCCGACACCACGATCGCCCCGGCGTCGTGGGTGTCATCGGCACAACCTTGGGAGCCGCGCACATCAACATCAGGCGAGTGGAACTCGGCCCCGGCGGTAAACCTGGTGAAGGCCTTTCGTCAGCCTTCCTCTCCCTGTACGACCGACCGCCCATGGAAATCCTCAAAGCCGTTTCAGACCTCGACCCCGTTGTCAGCGCGCAACTCGTGGAACTGGGATGAGTCGCACGCCTTCCGCCCCCCCCTACTCCGGAATCGTCTTCGACTGTGACTCCACCCTCGCCACCATCGAGGGCATTGAGGAGTTGGGCGAGGGGTGCAGCGATGAAGTGCGTGCACGCATCGCGGATCTAACGAACGAAGCCATGGAAGGGCGTCTGCCCTTGCAAGACGCCTACGGAGCACGGCTTGAAGCACTAAAACCTACGCGTGAAAAGATCGACCTCGTCGGCGACCTGTACGTGCAAAACGCACTGCCCAACGCCCGCGCGCTCATGGATGCCTTGCAGTTCCTGGGCAAGCATGTGGCCGTGGTTTCCGGTGGCCTGTTGGCACCGGTTCAGCATCTATCCAAGCACTTGGGCATCGATCCGAGCCATGCCCAGGCGGTTGACCTTCGTTTCAACGAAGACGGCTCTTACGCAGGTTTCGACGAAACCAGTCCCTTGGCACGCTCCGGCGGAAAGCTCGACGTGATCGGCACAATCGCCGAACAGCATGGCCCGCTGGCCTTGATCGGCGACGGCGCCACCGACCTGGAGGCCGCCCCGGTTTGCGCTCGCTTTATCGCTTTTGCTGGCGTCGAAGCTCGCCCTACTGTCATGCAAGCCGCCGACGAAGTTTGCGTGGACGCCGACCTGGCAGCCCTACTTCCCCTACTCTGCACAGACGAGGAGCAAACGCGCCTCGCCAACCACCCTGACCATGCGGCGCTAATCAGTGCCGCAAAAACCTTGTCCCCCAAATCGTGATGCTCTGGATTCCCGGCCCCACCCAAGTTCGCCCCGAATTGCTCGAAGAAATGGCTCGCCCCGCCATCGGTCACCGCACCAAGGCCATGACCGATGTGATCGAGCGCATCCATCCCCACCTACGTTTTGCCTTTGGCTTGGATGGGAACAGCACAGCCCACCCTGCCGTGCACTCCACCAGTGCCACGGGCATGATGGAAGCCTGTTTGCTCGGTGCGGGACCGCGCATCCTTTGCCTGGTCAATGGCGCATTCAGCAAGCGCTGGTCCCAGATCGCTGAAGCCCTTGGGCGCGAGGTCACCGTGCTCGAAGCCGAGTGGGGTCAGGTGGTTCCGATGGCTGAGCTCGACAGGACGCTCACCGAGCAAGGCCCCTTCGACGCGGTCACCTACGTCATGTCGGAGACCTCCACCGGCACCCTGACTCCGCCCGAGGGCATCGCTGCGGTCATGGAGAAGCACCCGGAAACAATGGTCTTCACCGACGTGGTCAGCGCCATCGCGGGGCGCGCCATCGACTTCGACAAGAACCGCATCGACTTTGCTTTCGCCGGTGTTCAGAAAGCTTTTGCCCTGCCCCCGGGCATCGCGCTCATGTGCGCTTCGAATCGCTACATGCAGAAGGCCAAGACGGTCCGGAATCGTGGTTTCTACCTGGATCCGGTGACCTTCATCGAAGGTCATGAGAAGCTCAAGACACCGATCACGCCCGCCATCCCCCACTACTTCGCCCTGGCCCGTCAACTCGAAGACATCAGTGCTGGCAAGACCTTGCCCGCAGCGGATCAACACTTGCAGGGCGCTGCCGCTTGGCAAGCGCGTTTTGACAAGCACAGCCGCATGCAGGCGCGCACGATTGAATGGGCTGCGACCCACGGGTTGAGCCTATTGCCCACACGGCGTGAAGCCTCACCCTGCGTCGCCTGCATTAACTCCGGCGACGTGGACGTGCCCACGTTGATCAAAGGCCTAGGCGAACTCGGTTTCATCCTCGGCAACGGCTACGGCAAGCTCAAGAACATCACCTTCCGCATCGGCCACATGGGCGACCACAC
>JAAETM010000721.1 GCA_024228395.1 bacterium
CCCATAACACCGTTAACGCATTCTCATCACTCTCGAATCCACCCCTTTCACCAGCAACCAGATTGGCCGCGATCATATCCACACCCTTGGCGTGGCGCTTCTGTTCTGCCTGTTCTGCCACACGTTCGGTCTCGGCGGCAAACCCCACGGTGAAGGGTGCGGCCTCGTTTGCAGCCACCTGTCGTAGGATATCAGGATTTCTGATCAGGCTCAGTTCCAATCGTTCCTGTGACTTCTTGATTTTTTGCTCGGCCACTCCATCACACCGGTAGTCCGCCACCGCGGCACAGGCCACGAAGATATCGCTCTGCTCAACCCTGGAACCGACTGCGCGTTCCATCTCCACTGCAGTCTCAACATCCACCAGCTGCACCCCCCCAGGTGTATCCAGAGAGACCGGGCCACTAACCATTGTGACCAACGCCCCTTCTGCCGCAAACGCACTCGCCAGGGCGTATCCCATCCGGCCGGAACTACGGTTCCCCACATAACGCACCGGATCGATCGGCTCCCTTGTGGGCCCTGCCGTCAACAGCACCCTGACCCCCTGTAGGGCGCCAGGGGAGAGGTCATGTTGAATCTGTTCGAGCAGTGCTTCCGGCTCCAACATACGTCCCGGCCCAATCTCACCGCAGGCCTGTTCACCATCCGCAGGACCCCAAATCCCCGTACCCCTTTGACGCAGGGTCCGGATATTTGCCTGGGTGGCCGGATTCTGCCACATCTCCCGGTTCATGGCCGGGGCCAGGGCGATTTGGGTGGTGGCCGCCAGACAGAGGGTTGCCAGCAGATCATTCGCCATACCCATAGCCAGACGGGAGATAAAATCGGCACTGGCCGGGGCC
>JAAETM010000722.1 GCA_024228395.1 bacterium
CCCCATCTTTTGCAATCCCCCTCTCAGGTCGGACAGTGCCATGTGTGCGGAGCGTCCTGGCCTAAAACCATACGAACAGTCCAGAAAGTCCTATTCGTAGAGCGCCTCCAGTACCATGGGGACTCCGCGTTGCACAATCTTGTCTTCGAAGGTGGGGATCCCAATGGGTCGCGTGGACTTTCCATCCGCTTTCGGAATGTACGTCCTCTTTACCGCTGGGGCCCGGTAGCGGCCTGATCGCATGCGCTCGTGGAGGCGTCGGAGATTCTCCGATAGGTCCTCCTCGTATTCGCTGGCGGTCTGACCATCGATACCAGGTGCTCCGGTCTTTCGCGTGCGGCGGCGAGCCTCTTGCAAAAGGTCTGGAGTGATGAGGTGGGCTAAGGTCCCAAAATCCATGTTCGGGGCGTTCTTTGCCAGGTCTGCTACCCGTCGCAATCCTGGTGAGATAGATTCCATGTTCGATGCCATTGTTATCGTTCCTTGTTACGGTTCCACAATCCGGTGCGCCCTTCGCTCCAACGGGTCCCGTGGAATCGGCTCCCCGCCTTCTTCACTACCATGGCGCACTCCGACTCCCTGCCGCCCGTCCCACCGCGCTTTGTTTCCTTCGCTTGGCGGTACCACTGCGCTGTGCCCGTGGGTCAAGTGCGAGGTCGGCGGGCACGCCCTGCTCGCGGGATTTGATCGACCGGTCCCTTCCGGTTCATACCCGTGGAGACGACAGGGCCTCCCAAGTTCCTGGGGATTCCTCTGTCTACGCTTCGCAGGCCGGGTTACCCCGGACCCACGCAAGACTCGCTTCCGGATGGGGGCCAGCCTTTCCGGGTGGGATTGGCACCCGCAGGATTCCAAAGGAGGTTTAGGATGTCCTGCCTCTGTTGTCTAGTTGATTACATAGTCAGGTCATCTTTACTCCTCCACCAAGCTTTCTTGGCGCACGCAATGGTGAGGTTCAGTTCGATCCGATTTGCTGGGGATCCAACCCTTTCGTTGGTTGACGACGGAGGTGGACCCATACCGGGTCTCAAGAGTTCGCAATCACTGTGGATGTTGTCCCGAACAGAAGACGCGCAAACTGGGTGCACACTTTTGGTGATACCGAACCTGTATCACGTGCGCGGAGCGGCATTGCGATACCCTGCGAGAATCATCCCCGTCCGCCGCTTGCGCGCAAATCTAAAAGCTGTAACCAAAACCTGCGAAGGCCTGGGCGTAATCCAAATCCACATCAAGGACGCCAATGTTGCCTTCCAATCCCACGGTCCTACGATATCCCATCACGATGTGGGTGGACCGGTTGAAACGTGCACGCAGGCCCGCTTCCATGTACGGCCCAAAATCATAGGTATCCTGCTTCAATTCTGTCCCGCCGAAGGTGAGGTTCACGTCCTGCTGACTGAACTGCAAACCGGCGCCCACATAGGGCCTCCAGTGACCGTCCAAGAAAGCGTAGTTGACACCCGCCCAGGCCTCACGGTGCCGAAGCTTGTACTCGCCCCCCGAGACGCGAAAGGAGTCGTTCCCTTCGCCAAAACCGAGTTCCCACCCGATAGGCCAATCCGCACCCTGTATGGGAATACTCACGATCGCCACCGAAGCCCCAACGGGATTGTCTCCCGGCTCAAAGGTGTCCTCCTGCGAGTAACCCTGCTCAAAACGCCCCTCAAAGGCCAACCGATAGGTACCGGATTGGCACGAAACCGCCAAGAAGGCTATTAGGAAGAGGTTTTGAAGACGCATGAATTAGATGGCACGGGGTAACAACAGGCGGCAAAGCCTACCCCCGTACGTTCCTTCCGGTCGGAGTTCCCGGCCCACGACTCAATATGAGGTCAACGCCTGCGCGGATCTTCCGGCCAGGAGTGCTTGGGGTAACGCCTGCGCAATTCCTTGCGAACCAATGCGTAGGTGTTGTCCCAAAAGCTAGCCAAGTCATCGGTCACCTGTTGCGGTCGCCCATTGGGAGCGAGCAAATGTAGCAGCACCGGAACGCGTCCGCGGGCCACGCACGGAGACCTCTCTAAACCAAAGAAATCCTGAATGCGCGACGCCAAAATGGGCGCTTGTTCGCCCCGATACTTTAGGCGCGCTTGACGCCCGTTCGGCATCTGGAAAGTCGTCGGCGCGTCCACTTTCAACGAACGCGCTTGCACGGGATTCAACTGGGCTAAGATCAGGTCGGTAAGGGGCAACTTGGCTAGATCGGCGAAGCTACGGCAACCCATCACCAGACTCGGCAAGCGCTCCACCCAGTCGGATTCGTCGAAGACGGGCAATTCAAGATCGGGCAGATGGTGCCCCAGAAATCGAATCCGTTCGAGCAGGGAGGCCACAGCGGGACGTTTCAAGTCCAAGGAAGTACCCAAATCTGCGGCGGCGGCCTTGGCCAAACAAGCCGCTGCGCCTTCCCAATCCTCCACGGCAATTTTCTTCTGCTCAAGCACAAGGTCATCGATCACCAAACAACGGCTGGCTTTAACGCGCTTGCCCTCCGCGTCCCAATCGATGCGCTCTTCGGTACGCAGGGCATCATCGCCCAACCACTCCGGCTCCACCCGCGACAGCACCCTAGCAATGGAATCGCCGCGCCCCTGCATGATCTCCACGCACACGAATAATTCAGCATCCAGCACGGCGCTTTCTTGGGCGATGCGCACGCCGCGGCCCCCAACCATCAAAGCACGCCCCGGCTGATCCTCCCGACGCTTTGCCAGACGGTCCTGAAACGCCACGGCCACCGCGCGCAAAAACGCTCCGTCACGATCGGCGACATTCCGGGTCTCACCCCGTGAAACCTGCTTTTGAAGGCGTTGCGCCAAACGCAAGAGATTCTGTGCAGGTCCCCTCTTCAATGGACGCACCCCAGCCATCAGCGTGCCACGGTCGCGGTAGCCTTCCAAAGCTTCCACCGCATCCAAAAGGTCGGAATCGCTGTGGTGTTCCGTCGCGTCACGGGCGTTTTCGAAAGGCCAACGCTCCGAGCACAGAATCGCTGCCAGAGCCACTCGATCGGGCACGCCCAGGCGGTCACCCTCGATCATCAATCGCGCCAGGCGCGGATGTAGGGGTAGGTTCGCCATGGACTTCCCCATGGACGTGATTCCCTTTCCCGGGTTCCAAGCGCCGAGGCGTTGAAGAAGGTCCATGGCGCCCGGCCCCGTCGAAAGGGGCGGAGCTTGCAACCAGGGAAACCGCAACGGATCGCGTTCACCAAAAGCGCCCAACCAAAGCAGGGCATTGGCCAGGTCTACGCGCAGGATCTCGGGCGGATCGTGTTGCTGCATGGAGGCCTCTTCGTGGGCCGCCCAAAGACGCAGACCGTAACCCGGCCCCGTACGCCCCGCGCGACCCGTGCGCTGGGTGGCCGATGCTTTGGAAATGCGGGTGAGCACCAGATGATCCAAACCGCTCTGAGGATTCAATTCCATGCGCCGGTGCAGACCCGAATCCACCACCCCCGTGACGCCCGGAACCGTGACCGATGATTCAGCCACGTTGGTGGATAGAATCCAGCGCCGGGTCGAGCTCTGATTGAGGACTTCATCTTGCTTGTCCCCACTCAAATCGCCGTATAGCTCAAGTACTTGAGTATTGCGGCGTTGTGCCGCGCTGTTAAGTTCCGTATGCAAGCGCCGAATTTCGCCGACACCTGGCAAGAAGATCAACAGGTGCCCATCCGTACGTTCATGGGCCTGGATAACAGCGGCCGCCATGGCTTTTTCCAAACGCTGCTGACGGTCCATGGGAAAATACTCCACCTCGACCGGATAGGAGCGACCCTCGCAAACGATCCCCGGCGCACCGCCAAGCCACTCACTCAACGCCCCCGTATCCATGGTCGCAGACATCAAAACCAAACGCAGGTCCTCGCGCACTTCCGCCTGCACTTGCCGCGCCACCGACAACGCCAAATCCCCGTCCAATCCACGTTCATGGAATTCGTCGAACACCAAGGCACTGACACCTTCCAGGAAAGGATCCTGCAGCAAACGGCGCAGCAGGATGCCGGGCGTCACCACCAGAATACGAGTCTTAGGCCCAGCTTTGGTATCCATGCGCACGGCATAACCCACCTCTTCACCCAGGCGACATCCATACTCCTGTGCCATGCGCCGTGCCGCCGCGCGCACCGCCAAGCGCCTCGGTTCCACCAAAATCACCTGGCCCGGAAAACGCCGCATGATGGCCGGAGGCACCCGCGTTGTTTTACCCGCACCCGTGGGCGCTTCCAAAATCAGGCATGGATGTTTGGCCAACGACTCTTCGATCGGAGCGATCCACCCATCGATAGGCAGTTTGTCCAGATTTCGCCGCTCAGGAGCCATCGGCCGACCCCAGGGCTTCCGCCAATGACCGCACCAACCCATCGATCTGCGACCTGTGGGACCCAAAGGTCATGAAACCGATGCGCCCCTCAGACCGCACGTGGATCATTCCACCGGAATCGAAACGCAAGAACTCGATGTCATTGGGAAAGGGAAAAATCGACTGCACCCACTCCGCCCGCAGGTAGTGGGATTCCACCGCGGTGACCGTCACCGATGAATTCCCCTCCAGCAGGGACACCAGCTCCAACCATGCACGGCCCACTTCCTCCCCCACATACAAGGGCGCGATGCGCTGCTCCCCCAGCTGGCTATTCACGCACGCCGCCCCCCCGGAACAATGCCGCAAAGCACCATTCACAAGCCCCAACTCACCCGGCCGCTGGGCCACGACCAACATGGCCGCGACCACCAGCAGTCCCCCAGCCATAATCAACAACAACCACTTGCGCACGCTGTACCCGACCTCCGATTGCGAACCTCAAACCCGGGACCCCAACGACCCCGGCGTTCTGATGGTTATAGTAGTGACTACGGGATTTGGAATCAGGCAATTCCAGGTCAACCGGATGGAAATTCGCTGTCCCGCAAACAGGCGGACGTGGGGCGGCAAACGTGGGGAAATTGACGATCACAAGCTACTGATTCCCAAGGGTTTATACATCGTTCATTGGGAAGCGGGATTCACCCCGAACGGTTCGCTAGGATCGCCAGCAGTCCGTGGGGGACTGTGGCGCATTTTCATGCACCACCACGGGAAATCTGTAGACACCAAACAGAAGGGCGAAATGATGGACAATTTTGTAATAATCCTCGGGGGAATGATCTTAGGGGGACTCATCTGGAGCGTGATCCAAAGCTATCGCAACACCCAGGCACGCCGGGTCCAACAGGAGCTCTGGGACCGCAAATTCCGGCTGGCTGAGGCTGATCGGGAGGCGGCTGTGGCGGCCCTCAACCAGAACAACATCGAGGTACGCAAGATCAAAGCCACCTTCGAGGGCCATCTGAACAAGATCGCTGAGCAGCAGCAGTACCTGCGCGACAGCGCCAAACTCAAGCAGCAGCTGGAATCCAACCTGCACCAGCGGGAAGACAACGCTGCGGAAGTACAGGACCAACTCGAGGAACTTCGCACCCAATTGGAGTCGGCCAACGCTGAATCCCTGCGCAAATCCACCGTCTTCAAGGAAGTGCAGGCGGAGCGCGAGCAGCTGGACACCCAGCTCACCCAGCGCCGCGAGCAAATCGAGCAAAAGGACAAGGAAATCGAGCGCTTGACCGGGGTCGAAAGCCAATTCGAGGCCATGAGCGACCTGCCCACCAAGCTGAACCTCAAGGACGAGGAACTCAAGGACCTTCGCAAGCAACACGCACACCTATTCGACCGTGCCTCTGTCCAGGAAACCTGGAACAACGAGCGCATGAAGAGCCTGCGCCCCGTGCCCAAGATGCTGGAGAAGCGCTCCGCCCAACTGGCCGCGGTCACCGCCGACTACGACCAACTCAAGCAAAACTCCAAGCAGAAGATCGAGATCCTGTCCGCCCGCGTCGAGGTGCTCGCCCCCCTCGAAGGCAGGCTGGACGTCACTTCCCAGAAACTCGCAATGCTCACCGAGCAGCACGACTCCCTGAGCATGGATTCCGCAAAGACCATCTCTGAGCTTCAGATGCACGCCACCAGAGTGCCTGGCTTGGAGAAGCAGCTCGCCCTGCGTACCAAGGAGCTCAAGCACCTCACCCACCGCCACCAGGTGTTGGTCGAAGAGCGCGAGTCCTCCGTGTCCACCCTGGAGAGTACGATCCAAGGTTTGGCCCCGCTGGAAAACCAACTGACCCAGGCTACTTCGAGCCTGAGCGAGCTCCAGATGGAGCACGACGAACTGCTCGAGACGCACACTCGGCAGGTCACAGGGATGGAAGCGCGTATCGATGAGCTCTCCCCCCTGCGCAGCCAACTGGACCAACGCAACGAGGACTTTGAGCGTCTGACCAGCACGCACCAGGAACTTCTCAGCGAGCGCGCCCAGACCGTGGCCGAGCTCGAACAACGCATCGAGCACCTGGAGCCCTTCGAGGCAGACCTGGTCGAAACCCGCGCCAGCCTGCACCAAGCACGCTCGAGCATGGACCGCACCCAGGAGCAACGCGCCCAGGAGATGGCGGAGATGCAAACCCGACTAGAAACCCTGGAACCCATTCCGGAGCGCTTGCAAGAGCGCGAGGAACAGCTCGATTGCACCAGATCCGAGCTGTCGGCTCTCAAGGAAAACACCACCGAAGAGCTGCGCGAGCTGAAGAGCCGCCTGGCTATTTTGGAACCGGCGCCCAAGCGCTTGGAACAACGGGAAAGCGAGCTGAAGGCCACTCGCGAGGAACTCCAGTCCTTGCGTGAGGACTCCCGCGAGGAGCTCTCGGACCTCAAAACCCGGGTGGCAGAGCTTTCTCCCATCCCCGAGCAACTTCGACACACCGAAGAGCAATACCAGAAGACCTACGACGAGCTCCAAACCCTGCGCAGGTCCTCGCAGACCGAGACCACCGGTCTTCGGGCCCGCCTGGAGGACCTCACGCCCCTGCCCCAAATCCTGGAGCAGACCGAGGGCCAACTCCACTCCACCACGGAGGAATTGCACGTGTTGCGCGCAGCCACCCAGATGGAGATAACGGACCTGAAGGAACATGTCGCTGAATTGGCGCCCGCGCCCCAACAGCTCGCCGACCGGACGATCGAACTTGCGAGCACCAAGACCGCTTACGATGACTACCAGGGGCAAGCCAAAGCCCAGATCGCTCGCATGGAATTGCGCATCGAGCAACTCTCGCCCCTGGAAGCGAAATTGGCCACCACGGAAACCCGCCTGACCGGCGCCCTCACCGAGCTCGATCGCCTGGCCAAGGTATCCAGCGCAGAGGCGCTCTCCCTACGTGAGCGCCTGGGGGACCTAGAGCCCAAGCAGTTGTTGTTGGCCGAAAAGGAAGCCGAAGTTCGCATGTTGAGCTCCCAAGTTCAGGAGCAAGGCAGCGCATCCCGCGAAGAGATTCAAAGCCTGCGCAGCCGCGTCCAGGAACTGGAACCCACTGCAGCACTGCTAAAAGAACGGGATGCCCAACTCGAGACCCTACACAAGGAGCACGCCGCCCAGGCCAAGAAACTGGGCACCGAGGCCGAGGCCTTGCGCAACCAGGTCTCCCACCTCTCCGCTCTGCCAGGCCGCATCGAGCGCACAGAAGAAGAGCTCAGTGGTATCGTCGCTAGCACTGCCCAGCTCGAAAAGCAAAATGCAAAGGAGCGCAAGGTACTTGAGAAGACCATCTCAACCCTGGAGCCCCTACCCGCCCAGTTGGCCGACAAAGAAGAGTCGATCCACAGCCTTCAGGCCGAACAAGCTTCCCTCGAAGCGAATCTGGCCAAGGTGCGGGATGAAAACACCAACCAGAAGACCAGCCTGCATGACCGCGATCAGGAGATCAAAGACCTGACCCGTGGGGTCAAAGCACTCAACCGTGAGGTCGAGAAGATCAGCAAGCAGCGTGAGAAGCGCGACGAGACGATTCTCGTGTTGAAGGAGCAATCCAAGGAGCACAAGGAAGCCATGGCTACCATGCGTTCTTCCGTTTCTGCCATGGCTACCGAGCACCGCACCGGCCAGCTCAAGCGCCACCAGACCGAGCAGAAGCTCAAGAACTCGGAGACACAGTTGCTGAGCACCGAGCTAAAGCTCAAAGAGCTACACCGCCAATTCAAGGAGAGCCAACGCACGCTCAAGTCCCGTGAAACCGCACTGACCCGCATGGAGAAAGCTCTCGATCGCGCCAAGGGCATTCCAGCGCCCTCCTCTGCCGCTAAGAAGCCCACGGCCGAGCCCGCTAAGCAACCCGTGGCCAAGGCCAAAGTGGCCACCCAAACCACCAAGAAAGCGGCACCGAAAAAGCCCGCAGCCAAGAAGGGCGACAAGCTAACCCTGATCACAGGTGTTGGCCCGACCTTTGCTAAGGCACTTGAGAAGGCCGGTATCACGACATTCCAGCGCCTCGCCCAGGTGGATACCAAGCGCAAGCTTGAACTGCTTTCAAAGAAGATCGACGTGCCGGTCGAGCGCATCGAAAACGACAATTGGATCGCCAAGGCTCGCAAGCTGGCCAGGGCCAAGGCCAAGAACTAAACCTCAACGTTGCGA
>JAAETM010000723.1 GCA_024228395.1 bacterium
CAGCCAACTGGGTGTGGGCGAAGGCTCCGACGGCGTGCGGACCATCCCCGTCAGCGGCCTAAAAATCCAACGCCGCCTGGCTATCATCCGCAAAAAGGACCGTCCCCTCTCCCCCGCCGCCACCGAATTTGTGCAGCTGCTGAGACGCGGGAAATAGGGTAGGATGCGCGTTCCCCATTTCATTCCAATCCCAAAGGTCTAGAACATGTTCTTCTCCACCCTCACGCTCGCACTCTGCTCCACCCTGCCCATCCAGGAGCCAGCCCCCCAGCCGGAGATCGATTTCTCTGGACTGATCCCGGCCAGTGCCGTGATCATCGTTCGGCTCGAGTCCACCGAAGCTCTGCTGAAGACTGCGCAGTCCATCACCCGGGTGTTTTCACCCGGCAGTCCGGAGCTGCCAGCCAATTGGCCGTTCACAGACTTGAACGGCATCGATGTTAAGGGCCTGGACGCTTCGCGTCCCTTCTACATCTGTTGGACCATAGATCACAATGGGTTTCAATCGGCTGGCGCCTTCCCCGCCAACGATTCAAAAAAAGTGGTGGAATCTCTCGCCAATGAAGGCTTCAGAACCAAAGTCCGTGATGACTGGGTGGGATTCAGCTCAGCTCCAACCTATGCCACCACAGGCACCAACGAAAAAGTCAAGTCCCTACTGCCCGGTGTCGTATCAGCTCACATAGATCTCGCAGCTCTTGTGACAAACTTCGGCCATTTCGTCGAGATCGGATTGGCCAGCGCACGAGATCAAATGATCAACGCTATGGAACAGACTCCTAGCCCCATGGACATGGAGGCTGTTTTCGATCTCTACTTCGATTGTTTGCAGCAAGTGGTACAAAGCGCCGAAAGCCTCGACATCGCCCTGATCGACCAGGGAGAGCAACTCACACTGCATGGCTCCTACCGTGCCAAGGAAGGCAGTGCTCTCGCGGGCCTAATGGACCCATTGCCCCTGCCCGCCACGCTGCCTGTGGCCATTCCTTCCGACGCTCCGATTTCATACGTGATGGTCGCCAACATGGGTGCCTTGTTCACAAAGTTCAGCCCCCTATTCGAAGACATCCTTGAAATCTACCCCGAGGACCTTCGCGATCCGCTTGCCGAGTACATGGGCATGCTGCCCCGGATGCTCAAAGGCTTCGGCAATACGACGGTTGGCTTCGGAGGCTTTTACTCCGATGGCCTGAAGTTCGACTATTTCTCCGAATACCAAGGCGATGAAGAATTCGCTGAAGTCTGCAAATCGATGGCCGCAGAAGCCAACTCGTACCTTGCGGGCATGGGGTCGAGCATCGGAGAGCCAAGCCAGGTCGAGATCGATGGGATCCAGGTCACCCAAATGCCGATCACCCTTGACTACGACAAGCTGAACGCGATTTTTTCCACCGGCCTGGATCAAGGCCCGGGCTCCGACCAACTCATGGACTGGATGAAGATCATGTACGGTGAGAAACCGGTGGTCTCAATGGCCCAACTTGGGGATCGAATTTGGCTCCACATCGGCGATGCCAAGCAACCCCTGCAACAAGGCGTGGCCCTGCTCAAGGCTGGCCCTGCGCCTACGACCCAAACGTTCGCTGCGTTACCCGGCCTGCCCACCTCCGCGCATCCATTCATCACCTATCGCATGGAAATGGTTTCTTTAATGAAGGCCCTGCAGCCGATGCTGGAGACCAGTGGACTGCAATTCGAGCTACCCGACACACCACTCAACATGACCACTTGGATGGGCATAAACGGGCGGGATTTCATCGGAGGCTTTTCCATCAAACCTACGGAAGTGAAAGCGTTCTTTGACACCGTTATCGGAGAATCCCCCGGGAACGGATCGATGATCGAGCCCGAGTACGTTGGAGGAACGCCGCCGACCGTCACGCACCCCAAGAAGTAGGCGCACAGCCGCGCCATTGGCCGCGTCTCCCGCTTCCCATGCGCTTCAAATATCCCCGTACGCCCCACCTGCCCTGGTCTCCAGGTGTCAGCCGTGACGACATGGTCGTTGAGGTCTCACCTGAGTTCCTCAAGGGCCCGGTTGTGATCACGGAGAAAATGGATGGGGAAAATACGACGCTGTATCAGGACGGACTGCAC
>JAAETM010000724.1 GCA_024228395.1 bacterium
CAGTGGTGCTTTCGAGCCGCGTCGGGGCCTTAGCCCCGACAAGGCGAGAAAGTGCCGCTGGAGGCATTTATGGACACCCAGACGGCCTGGTAGTTCGCAATGGTGAGGTAAAGTCTGGACTTCTAGAAGGTCACGCTCAGGCCGTTGGAGAAATTGGAGTTTCCGTTAGCCTCCCGGTGCCACAGTTGGAAGTGCCAGGTCTCGCCGGGCATCACGTGAATGGCTTGGCCGGAGGATAAAACGAAGGGGAGTTCGGTAGGCACGTCGTAACCCTTGTTGTTGTCAGATGTTCCCACGATGTTATTGAGGGTGCCGTCCGGTTGGAAACGTCCCAGAGAATTCAAAGGGCTGTTCCAAACGTTGTAGCGGCCAAAGCGCCCCAAGGTACTCACCTGGATGCAAAAGCGGCCTTCGCCCAGAGAGATTCCGGGTTCAGTGAATTGGTTTCCGCCCAGGAAGTAGGCGAATTGGCTCGGAGGACCTTGGGAGGCTTCCAAGCGCAGGCCGGTGCCCGCCGTGGCCGAGGGATGCGCGCTGATGGTGGTGGGCAAGCCCGTGGAATTCACGTTCATGGGGTCACAGAAGGTGGTAGTGGTGAACTGGCCGCCCACCACCAGGTCGTAGGTGTTGCAGTCCGATGCCGAACCGAACGGACTGACGTTCACCAGCAGGACGACCTCGGCATTGGTGGAACTTGTGTTGGTCCAGGTTATGTGCTCGTTATTGGAGAAGGAAACTGAATCCTCGATCTGCAAACCCGGATGGCTGGGGTTTGAGGGGTTGATGGCGTACAGTCTGGCGTCCAGATTCCCATTGGTGTGGTCGAAGAGTAGGTCCACGGAAAGGGTGGCGCCGGGGGCAATGCTGAAGCGGTAGAAATCCGGGTCCGCATGCGAGGCCCAGAGGTTTGCATAGGTGCCATAGCCCAGGGGACTTGCTGATTGATACCAGTCGTTTTCCTCCAGGGCGTCGTCGATGCCATAGATGCATGGATCGGTGTATGCGCTGATGGTCAATTTGGCGTCGGGCGGGTGGATTATGGGTTGCCCCCCCACGAGAATCAGGAACACATCGCCCGCAGTCACGTCGCGCAGCAGGATGATACTGCTGTCGACGTTGGGAAAGAAACCCGTGCCGACGCTTCCCGCTTGGTAGTTGTAGGCCAAGCACGTGCCCGTGCAGCCTGGGCCCGAGTACACGGCTAACTGGGTGTCCACACTGGAGCTCACCGTGTCGATTTGAAAGTGCCCAGAATTGGGGGCCGTCCACTCGAAGAAGTAGTTGGCGTATCCGGGCAGGAATTCACAACTTGTCCCTGGCGAGAAGGGGGGGCCCACACCGCCTGATCCGGTGTACCAACTCCATTGTCCCGTGGTTTGAATGGGCGTGGCGTTGGCGCAGCTGCCGGACTGGGCCCGGGCGTTTCCGAGCGAGGTTGCGGCGGCTGTGAACAATGCGAGTGCGAGTGACTTTTTCATGGGCATATCCGGGGTTTTGAAAACGGGGAAAGGTAAGGCTGCATTGTACGCAAAATTCAAATTGTTGCATTTGTCCGGCCTATTGGCTTCCAAGGGGTCTTTGGATCCGGTTTGGCGGCCGTCTCAAAACCGCGTGGGTGCAGCGTCAAGTGGATACTCTGGACATACACCAGACCGCCAACCGTCATTCATTGACCGGGGGGTGTCGCCCTTCTCTAGTGAATACGTAACACGCTGTTAGGCGGACATCACTAGCTCCGGGGTGCACCTTCATCAGTGGCGGAAGGGAAGCGTGAAACACGAACAAGGGCCTGGATGTGTGTGTTGGCACTAAGCGCAGAATCGTAGCGCCGGAGAGGTCTTCGGGATCCACCGGCCGATCCACCCATCCTGTCTAGTTCTGGTAGATCCGGTTCGCCTCCCCACTCCAGTTCCCGACAGCGAGGTACTCGCGCACTTCGGCCTCCCCACCGAAGTGACCCCACTCGAGCCCCCCCGCCCACCGCCTGAGCCCGACTTGCCGTGGGAGGTAAGCCTCGCTCCCGCGTAGCGGGATTCCGATCCCCCATGGCCTAACTCTCGCGCACCTGCGCCGCCCGCACCCACAAACACCCCAAGCCCGGACCAAACTCAAGGTCCCGGGCTAGTGCTTTATGGTCCCAATACCAAATCCTGCCCTTTTTGCCGCCACCGCACCGCCGATCCCCGCCTCAGAAGCCCCGTTTGGTTGGCAATTGCCTACAATCCACCCCATGCTCCCCCCCGTGCCCCACCTGGCTTCCCCCCGCTCTCCCGAAACTGCCCGCTTGGAATTCCTATCCACCGAGTGGACTCACCTATTAGAGACTGG
>JAAETM010000725.1 GCA_024228395.1 bacterium
AGCTCACCCACAACCCTGGCCCATTGCGCTTTGTCCACAGGATTTTTTGGGAAGGCTCCAGGGCACTGCTTCCAGTCCTGCCGACCGTCTTGGCTTTGACCTGGTTCCAGTGGTGCTCCCACGCAATCGAATCGCATGGTTTTGCTCTGCGGACGGGGCTTGCCTACATCGGAATCAGCTTGGGTTTGACCATCAGCTTGCCCCTGCTAGTGGTGGCACTCAAGTGGGTGTTACTGGGCAAGGTGCGTGCCGGACAACATGGTCTTTGGTCGGGATGGTGTTGCCGCTGGGATTTCCTCTATGTGACCTGGAACCTGTACGCACGTCCCCTGGTGTCCGCCCTCGAAGGCACGGTCATGCTCGCCTGGTTCTTACGTGCCATGGGTGCAAAAATCGGAAGGCGTGTCATCCTCGGTGGGGCCTTCGCGCAGGTGGTGGACCCGGATATGCTGAACTTCGAAGAAGGCAGCACGGTTTCTGGCATCTTTCAAGCACACACCTTTGAAGACCGGGTGCTCAAAATCGCACCGCTGCACCTGCGCAAGGACTCTACCCTAGCCGCATCGGCACTGATGTTCTACGGGGCGAATCTGGGGCAAGGCGCACAAGTGGCTCCCCAGGCCGTAATCATGAAAGAAGAGCACCTGACCGTTGGCAGGCGCTACTCGGGCAGCCCCTGCCAACCTGAAGCCGAATGACCGAATCCCCAATCGGAGCTTAGATCCCTGCGGGCAAACGGAGTAAACTGCGTCCATGTCCACGCTCCCGGAAACTTCGCCCCTGCGCCGCCTGCTTGCTTACGCGGCCCCCCACCGCGGGCGCATCCGCAAAGCCGCAACCTATTCGGTGGCCAACAAGCTCTTCGACCTGGCTCCGCCTGCGTTGATCGGCATGGCCGTAGATGTGGTTGTGGAGCGAGAGAACTCCTGGATCGCCAGTTTCGGCTACACGGATATCATCACGCAGCTCGCCATTTTGTCTGGCTTGACCTTTCTAATCTGGGCCTCGGAGTCGGTCTTCGAGTACCTGTACAAGGTGGCCTGGCGAAACCTCGCCCAGGACCTGCAACACAACTTGCGGCTCGACGCCTATGGCCGTGTTCAGGACATGGAGTTGGCCTATTTTGAAGACCGCTCCAGCGGTGGTCTGATGTCCGTACTCAACGATGACGTCAACCAACTGGAACGCTTCCTGGACATGGGGGCCAACGAGCTGCTTCAGGTATCCACGACCGTGATCGTGGTAGGCAGCGCCTTCTTCTGGCTGGCCCCTGAAGTCGCCTGGATGAGCATGCTGCCCATGCCTTTCATCCTTTGGGGCTCGATTGTCTTCCAGAAAAAACTAGCGCCCCGCTATTCAAGAGTGCGTGAGCGGGTGGGCCAGTTGAACGGGGACCTGGCGGGCAACCTGGGGGGCATATCGACTATCAAGAGCTTTACAGCGGAGCGACGCGAATGCCAACGCATTGCCGAACGCAGCGATGAATACCGAAAGGCCAACGCCAGCGCGATCGCGATGAGCTCGGCCTTTTCACCGCTCATCCGCATGGTTATTTTGGTTGGTTTCACGGCCACCCTGGCTTTTGGTGGCTACCTGGCAGCCACGGATGCCCTGGCGGTGGGTGCCTACAGCGTGATGGTGTTTTTCACCCAACGTTTGCTATGGCCACTAACCAGCTTGGGCAACACTTTTGATCTGTACCAACGTGCCATGGCTTCGACCACGCGCATCCTCGATCTGCTCGACATGCGGCCTGCGATTCGGTCTGGGGAACAGTGCATTTCCGCGGAGGATCTGCAGGGCAACCTGCGCTTCGAAAATGTCAACTTCCACTACTCCAATGGCTTCCAAGGATTGCGCTCCATGGACTTGGAGTTTGCTCCAGGGCAGACGACGGCACTGGTGGGCCCTACTGGCGCGGGCAAGAGCACCATCATCAAGCTGCTGCTGCGCTTCTACGATCCTACCGGCGGAACCATCACCCTGGACGGCAAGGACCTGCGCACTCTGAATTTGAAGGACCTGCGCCAAGCCATCGGCCTCGTCAGCCAGGACGTATTTCTATTCCACGGTAGCGTTCGTGAGAACATCGCGTATGGCAATCCGAAGGCTAGCGAGGCCCAGGTCATAGCCGCCGCACAAGCTGCAGAAGCCGACGAGTTCATTCAAGAATTGCCCCAGGGCTACGACACCATTGTCGGCGAACGTGGTCAGAAGCTCTCGGGCGGGCAGCGCCAGCGCCTTTCCATCGCCCGCGCGGTTCTCAAGAATCCGCCCATTCTGATCCTGGACGAAGCAACCTCTGCAGTGGACAATGAAACAGAAGCAGCGATTCAACGTTCCATGCAGCGCATTTCCGTTGGCCGAACCACCATCGTGATCGCCCACCGTCTTTCGACCATTCGCAACGCGGCGAATATCTATGTTCTGGAATCGGGGCAGGTCCACGAGCAGGGCAACCACGATGAGTTGATCGCGAAGGGTGACCTGTACGCCGCGCTTTGGCGCGTTCAAACTGGTTCTGCCCTCGGCGTAGTGATCTCATAAGCAGCCCATGTCCACATCCTCCAACAACTTGCTCCGCGTCTTTGGTCTGACCATCACCCTGCTTGGGCTTTGGTATGCCTTGGGCAAGGCGAATGCACCGTCCGAGGATAACTACTTGGAGAATGCTGCCCTGCCCCAAACCGATCTAGTCCCCATCGACGCAGAGGCCGCTGGCCCGGTGGACTCGCCCGAGCCAGAGGATCCGCCGCCGGGTACAGCCGAGCAGGTCACGGCCATCGACCCAGCCCATGCCCTAAACGAACAGAACCAGGAGGCTATCCAAGCACTCAAGGAAGAACGTTTTCGCGAAGCCGAGGAGCTTTTCCGCAAATGCCACGAAGCGGACCCCGAGGAGCCGGTGTTTACCGCAAACCTGGCCGAAGCCTTGGCGCGCAAGGCCATTGCCGAATTCGACTCGAAACCAGAGGACTCTTTCGACGCTTTGGTTGAAGCGATCGACCTAGCCCCCGACCGTGCTGACCTGAAGGGGCTCGAACAGCGTTGGTTAAAAATCCTGGAGGCCCAGGCCGGCTACGCCGAGGATCAGAGTCAGCACTTCGTTCTGCAATACGATGGCGACAAGGGCGAGCTTCTTTCCAACGGCTACCTGGCTGTCCTCCAAGATCTAGAAGCAGCCTATCAGGACTACGGCGAGTTCTTCGATATCTTCCCTGTGGAAGATGGACGCCCGAAATTCGCAGTTGTGCTTTACGATCGGGATGTCTTCGACTCGGTGACCGGCATTGGGGAATGGGCTGGCGGGGCCTTCGACGGCACGATCAGGATCCCGGTACGCAACTTCAAACGCGACCACGCACGCATTCGCGGAGTATTGCGGCACGAGCTTGTGCACGCATTCATCCAAGAGCTGGGCGGCAAGAAGGTCCCTGGCTGGCTGAACGAGGGGCTAGCCCAATACCTGAGCCCGGAAGGAGATGGACAGCGGGCACTCGAAGTGCAATCCGCCCTGCGCCGCCTCAAGGGCAAGGCCCCCCTTCCCTGGACGAAGTTGGCAGGTACGCTAGCTTCCCTCACCGATGCTGCCACCATTCGCATCGCCTACGATCAATCCATGGGACTCACCCATTGGATCGCATTTCACTATGGCGAGCGCACCCTGGTCTCAATGGTCACCGGTTGCAAACAAGGCAAACCACCTGGCACCTCCTTCCAGGATCAGATCCACATTCCCCTGAGTGCGGCATCCCAGGATTTTGTGGACAGTCTCTGACTCTTCCCCGGCCAGGGTAGATATGCCCCGGCCCCAACAGGACGCCTGAAATTCAGCGGTTTTCCCGCGGGTCCCCGCAAATCGCCTGGCAAGGCGCTCAGATACCCTGCATGGTCGTTCTAGTCGCGGGGTTCTGACAACGCAGCCAGGCGGGCCTTGAGAGTTCGATGGGGAATTGCTGTTATTCAGGCGGCCGGCCAAGGTAAAGCTGACCAGACCCCACGTCTCAGGATTGGAATCCCGCACCCATGCCCCAGGACGACGGCGACCTGCCTGCCTCCTGCTGCTAGAATCCCCCTGCCCTCTCCCTCCTCCAAATCCCCCCCTCCGCTGCGTCCCGCCGGGCCGCATCAGACCTATGAAACGGACTTTCCTGCGCACCTCCCTCGGCCTCGTATTCGCGGCTTCTTCCACCTTTGCCGGCACCATCTATGTGGATGCTAATCTGAACACGGGCGCCAATGATGGGTCTTCGTGGGCCAATGCCTTCCAGGGCAGTGACGGGCTGCGCATCGCCTTGACCGGCGCCGTGGGTGGAGATGACATCTTCGTGGCCCAGGGAACTTACGAGCCGACCACCGGTTCCTCTCGCAGCGCTGCCTTCGCACTGAAAAACAACGTGGAGATCTTCGGTGGTTTTGTGGGCGGTGAATCCAGCCCCGTACTACGTCCTGCCGTAGGAACCGCTCCCAGTGTTTTGCTCGGCGATCTTTTGGGGAACGATGGCAGCAACCTGCGCAACGACAATAGCTACCACCTGATCACCACCAGCGGCACCAACTCATCCGCGGTACTCGACGGTTTTGAAGTGCGCGGCGGCAACGCCAACGGCAGCGGCAACAGCAACAAGGGCGGCGGCATCCTTTGCGTGAGCAACTCGAACCCGACCATTCGCAACTGCAACTTCGTCGACAACCGCTGCACCTTTGGTGGTGGCGCGGGTTACATCAATGCCAGCCACCCCACTTTCACCGACTGTTCTTTCGTGGACAACGTGGGAGGTTCCTACGGCGGCGCCTTCGACATGAACGGCGGAAGCAACACGAAGTTCGAACGCTGCACCTTCATGGGCAACAGCGCCAACCGGGCGGGCGCCCTCGAGATCTTCGCCACGAGCAACGCCTTGGTTAGCAACTGCCTGTTCGTCGACAACACGGCCACCGGTGGATCCGGCGGCGGCGCCCTTTGGTTTGGGAATGGTGGCAGCGCAACGGTCGTAAACTGCACGGTTGTTGGCAACCACGCGCCCTCCGCCACCGGCGGGGGTTTGCGGGATGCGGGCTCCAATGTCACCGTTACCAACTGCATCTTCTGGGACAATGATGGTCCCGGCGGCGCGCAGAATGCAAGCAACCAGGTGGCTGGAACCAACGTGACCTACTGTATGGTCGAAGGCGGAGTTTCGGGAACCGGCAACCTGGCCGTCGCTCCTGTCTTCGTCAACATGGCCGCCGGTGACTACAACCTGATGATCACCTCCCCAGGAATCGATGCGGGCAACAACGCCGCCGTTCCAACAGGGGTCAGCTTGGATATCCGCCACAAGCATCGCTTTGAGGATGAACCTTCCGTGGTGGATACGGGTGTGGGCAGCGGGCCGATCGTCGATATGGGTGCCTCTGAATTCACCACGCGCCCCGGCACAAATTTCTGCACTTCCAAGTCCAACACCCTGGGATACCACGCGAAGATTTCCACTTCGGGATCGGTCGTGGTTGTGGACAATGCGCTGACCCTGCACGCTGCGGAAATGGTCCCCAACCAAACTGCCATCTTCCTAGTTGGCGCCCAGCCCGGCTTCGTCGCAAGCCCTGGAGGTAGTTCCGGCGATCTTTGCATCGGCGGTGTGATTGGACGCTTCAATGCTTTCCACCAGATCCGTAACACCGGAACCACCGGCACAATCGAACTTACCCTGGACCTGGGCGATCTGCCCCTGGCCACCGGGTCCGTTCCCGTGCAAGCCGGTGAAACCTGGCACTTCCAAGCTTGGTACCGCGATGGAATCCCCACCATCGGCTTCAACACTTCGAACTTCACTGACGGAGTTTCAATCACCTTTGAATAGGCGGTGAGGTAGGTCAAGCAAGAGAACGGCTGTTGACAGCCACCAGCTTCTCTCGCTTACAGGAGCGCCACTTCCCGGATTCACCGAGAAGTGGCGCGCTCATATGGACCGCGGAACACCTTGCGAGCCAGGCAATTTATTGTTCGGACTGGTCCGAGTCCCGGACCCTCGGAGTGCGGCGGTCTTCGCGTTGGAACTCTGCTTGATAGTCATTCATGGAAGCCCGAATGACCTTTCGAGCATGTTTCACACCATAGGTTCCAATCACTTCGATCTTGTTGGCACTCGGATCATTCACGTCCATTTTGTAGGTCGCGAAGTAGTGAACCATGCGGTTGATCACCGTCTCCGGCACATGTTGAAGGTCTTTTGCATAGCCGAATACTTGGTCGCTATCCAAAACCGCGATAATTTTGTCGTCAGCCTCACCCCCATCCAACAGTTGAATGCCCCCCAGGACCCGGGCCGACAACACAATGTCCGCCCTCTCAATGCGCTGCTGACTCAGCACGCAAATGTCCAAGGGATCCTGATCCCCGATCCTGGCCGCTGGAGTCAGGTCCGCAACACGGTCTCCGCAATAGGTTCCTGGTACGAATCCATACAAAGTAGGCGGCAAGGCTGAACTGCCCTGGGGACGATCCACACGCAAGTAGCCTGTGCGCTTATCGATCTCGTATTTCACCACATCAAATGGAGTGATCTCGATGTACGACTCGACAACATCGGGGGCACGCTCGCCAATCGGAAGGCCATGCCAGGGATGTGCTCGAAAGCGATTGAAATCTTTTCCCATGGTGCTGGATGGGCTCTCAGCTCGACAGCGAGACGATTCTTACCGGAAGCATGCCCTGAACCATGGATCGGCTGCCCTTCAGGATGCCCCGACAGAAAAGAGGCCTATATTGGACCTGGGAGGTGAATTTCCAGGACATGGGGGGGCATGGAGGAACCTTCCGCAGATATCTGAAGGCAAGAGAAATTCCAAGCACCACGTGCCGGTGCAGGGAATGCGCCAAATCCTCTTTGAGTCCTGGGCCGGATTCACCGAAACGAATAAGGAACCCCAAAACTCGGAATCACCGAACAGCTGCTATGGACTCTAAGAACCCTCAAACTGGCCCCTTCACGATTGGGCGCAAAATCACCGCACTTCTTGGCTTTAGCCTGCTAGCCTTCGGTGGAACAATTGCTTACTCAATCTCCATCATGGAAGACGTTGGAGCAAGCCTGCCAGTTATCAACTTGGCAGGCAGGCAGCGCATGCTCAATCAAAGGCATGCGAAAGAGGCCTTGGACATCGCCCGCGGGGGCGAAGCGGATCTGGCAGCCACTAGGAAGCTCCTAAACACTTCCGTCGCAGTCCTTCTCGATGGTGGAACCATCAAAATGGGAGAAAGTGTGATATCAGTGCCAAGGTCCTCCGGCGAAGCTCGAAGACTCTTCACAGAGCAATCCAAGCACCTCTCCGATATGGAACAACGGGTAGACCACTTCATCAAGACCTCCAGAAGCAGTAACGAGTCCTCGGCTCAGGCGAGAACGGAGATGCTGTCCGCCGTGCATGAAACCCATGAGATCGCCCATCAGGCTGTACTCCAGATTGAAAGTGACTCCGAAGCGAGCCTCCCCGCTATCAACTTGGCGGGCAGGCAGCGCATGCTTAATCAAAGGCATGCAAAGGAAGCCATGGACAACGCTCAAGGTGGCCATGAGGATCTGCAGGCCACGCGGGACCTCTTGAATGCTTCGGTCACAGTCCTTCTCGATGGCGGAGCAATCAGAATGGGAGATAGTGAAATTTCAATTTCAAAGTCCGCCGGCGAAGCTCGAAGACTCTTCACAGAACAAGCTAGGCACCTCTCCGATGTGGAACAACGGGTCGATCACTTCATTGCGACCTCCAATAGTAGGCATGAGTCCTCCGCTCAGGCCAGAGCGGAGATGTTGAGCGCCACAAGTGACACGCATGCAATCGCCCACCAGGGTGTGATCGAGATTGGAAATACCGCGCCCGACACATTGTCGAGCACAGCAGCCGCCCTATGGATTGTCCTTGGTCTATATTTCCTGGCTTGCGCGGCCGGTGGATGGCAACTCATTCGAGGAATCGCCCATCCCTTGGAATCCTTGATGAAAACGGCCCAAGCCCTGGCGGAAGGTAAGATCGGGCAACGCGCTGAGGTCCTGTACCGCGATGAGGTAGGCGGAACATCCGTAGCACTCAACAACGCCCTCGACGGTCTGGTTGATGTTTTCCATACTGAAAATGTCGACTGGCAAGGGCTAAGTGAATCCACACGCACAAGTGCCTTGCTGAGGACAATGATAGAACAGGTCCAGACCCCCTTGCTCAGCGCAGACAAGAGCTTGACCATCACCTATGTCAACCCGGCAATGGTCCGCTTCCTTGACCAAGTCAAGGCTGACCTGAATGTTGCCCCTCAAGATGTAGTTGGTTCCCCCCTCAACGAGCTTCTGACGAACTCTTCCAAGTTGGGAGGCGAATTCAGGCAACCGAGCGGGATGCCCAACACCTCCTTCTTGGAACTGGGCACAGAGTCCATATCTCAAGAGATCTCTGCCCTCACCGACGAGAATGGTGACTTCACGGGTCCCCTCGTGTCTTGGCGCATCGTCACCGAAGAACAGAACCGAGAGACCCAATTGGGTCACATCATCTCCAACCTTGCCGATTGCGCGACAGAGGTCAGCGAAGCCGCCGAATCCATGATCCATGGATCCGACTCAGCCCTCCACGTGGTGCAATCGACCCTGGATCGCTGCAAAGATGTGCAGGCAGGCAATAGTGCAATCTCCGCCGCAACAGAAGAAATGGCCAGCACGGTCTCCCAGATTGCCCAGTCCAGCCGCGACATGGCAGATTCTGCTGAAAATACTGTGAGTGCCTCCGAGAGTGCTATGGCTTCCGTAAAGGAACTCTTCAACGCCAACTCGCAGATTTCGAGGGTCACTGAGACCATTTCTAACATCGCAGACCAAACGAACCTGCTGGCACTAAACGCTACCATAGAAGCCGCGGGTGCCGGTGAGGCTGGCCGAGGCTTTGCCGTGGTGGCCAGTGAGGTCAAGGACCTGGCTCGGGAAACGACATCCGCCACAGGATCTATCGATGAGCAGGTCCGCGGCATTGGAGATCGCAGCGAACAGGTCTCCAATGCAATCGGCGACATTGACAAGGGAATCCACGTGGTCAACGACCTCGCGACCACCCTGGCTGCAGCGGTGGAAGAGCAGGACATCACCACGCGGGAAATCTCCGAGTCCATTTCTAGTGGAGCGGCAAGCTCCCAGCAAATCGCGGATGACATGTCGGCAGTGGCTGAATCCGCTGAGGCTACCAACGCCAATGCAAGGCAACTGATGGAGACGTCTGAGAAACTCAAGGACCTTTCCGACAGCCTTCAGAGAGTGCAGGCGGGCTAGTTCTTCATCGCAAGCACAAACGAGCAACGGCCACCGGTTGAGTACAACCGGTGGCCGCTTTTGTGTGCCCTGAAAGAGTGTTCTCCCCTGTACAATGCCCCCATGACCATCTCCATCGCAGTGGTTGGGCTCGGCCTCATGGGCCGGCGCATGTTGTCCGCCCTGTCCCGCCAGGACGAATTCGTTTGCCGTACGGTTTGGGATCTGGATGTGGAACAAACCGCCAAGATCGCAGGACAGGGGTCATTCCAGGCCGCGGATTCGTGGCAGTCGATCCTGCAGGATGACGGCATCGAAGCGGTGTACATCGCGACGCCACCCGCAAGTCATGGGAGCTATGCACGGCAAGCACTCGCCGCGGGCAAACCCGTGTTCGTGGAAAAACCCCTGACCGTGGACTTGGCGGACGGGGAGTCCTTGGTCCAAGCCGCCCAAGATTCTGGTCTTCCGGTGGTGGTCAACTTCCCATTCGCAACCATGCCGGGATTGGCGCGCATGGTCCGTGAAGTACAGAGTGGGGAAGCTGGTGCGCTTCTGCGTGCTGACATCCAACTACACTTTTCCCAGTGGCCGCGCACATGGCACAACGCAGGCGAGTGGTTGAGCGGGCCTAAGGAAGGCGGCTTCTTACGCGAGGTGTTCTCGCACTTCGCCTATCTCACGCAAGGCCTGCTGGGTCCCATGCGGCTGCAAAGCGGAACGATAGGACATGGGTCAGGCCAGACGGAAAGCTGGGCCCAAGCCCATTACCAAGCCGCCGACATTCCCGTTTTCCTGAGCGCAGGTGCTGCGGGTGCCGCTCCCGATTTCAATCGGTGGACCCTGTACTGTGGGAATCGCAGCTACCGAGTAGAGGACTGGTCCAAGGTGCAGATTTCCGACGGCAGCCGTTGGTACGACCTCATGCCGGAAGCGGGCGAAAGCCATGGCCTCGATAAGCAACTGACCGAATGGGCCAAAGCCCTGCGGGGAGAAAGTCACGGCCTGGCAACCGCGCTTGAGGGCTGCCAAGTCATGCGTTGTGTAGAAGCTCTGGTCGCAAGCCGCTGATAGACCGTCCTGTTTCGAGAATGAAACCCAAGGCAATTGTCGATGCCCAATCCGGGTGAGGTCCTCTTTTTTGCGGGGAGTTGGGGCATTCACCCCATGCTCTGGTAACGTTTGAATAGCCATGAACAAAGCCCAGAAGAAAGCCCTTAAGGACAAGAAGCGCAAGGAGGCCAAGCGAAAGGCCCAGGGCGCGCAGAAACCCAAAAAGCACCGCGAGCCCCTGAAGAACTACCTGGATCGCTCACACCGTGCACTCGCAACGGGGTATCCAGCCAAGGCCGAGAAGATCATTCGAGCTGGGATCAAGGACCACCCCGATGACTCGCGCTTGCACGCCAACCTGATCAATGCCCTGGAGCAGCAGAACCTGCACCAGAGGGCCATGAACACGGCTCGATTGGCGGTCAAGCTAAATGATCAATTCCCGGACAACCACAACAACCTGGGCGCACTCCTCAAGTTTAATGGCGAGTTAGATGAAGCACGGCTGTGTTTTGAGAAGGCCGTAGAACTCAACCCTGCACATGGCGAGGCTTGGCGCAACCTGGTTGCAACCAAGAAATTCAACGAGGCCGATGATACACAGATCGCAGCAATGACCAAGGCGATCAAAGAGACTCCGTTCGGCAGCAAACTGAACCCTTCCATTTACTTCGCTTTAGGCAAGGCGCTCGAGGATGTGGGCGAGTACGACATGGCCTTTGCTAGTTACGCCAAAGGCAACGCCAGAGTTCGAGGTCAAATACACTACCGCAAGGAGAGCATCGAAGAAACCATCAACTTGGCGATTGAACTCCAAGGACAAGAGTTCTTCGCTGCTGGCCCCGTTCCCAACCCAACCAAAGCCGCGCCGATTTTGATTGTGGGCATGCCCCGCTCCGGTTCTTCACTCATCGAACAGATTCTCGCCAGCCACCCCGATGTCTACGGTGCGGGTGAAGTGCCCGTACTCGGAACTGTCCTCGGAAAGATCGGCGACAACACCCCCGAAAGAGTTCGTGCCATCGCCCATCAAAGCCCTGGGGAATTGCAACATCTAGGTGCCCTGTACACGGGGCGCCTGCAGGAAATGAGCCCCGACTCAACGCGCATAGCGGACAAGTTCCTCCTGAATTTCATGCACCTTGGTTTCCTCTTCAGAGCCGTGCCCAATGCGCGCATTGTGCACTCCACACGCAACGCAATGGACAATGCATTTGCCTGCTTCAAGGTTAGGTTCACCTCGACCTTGAACTTCGCCTACAACCTCGAAGAGCTCGGCCACTTCCATGGGCAGATGCAACGACTCATGGAGCATTGGCGCCAATTCATGCCCGATTCCATCCTGACCATGCCCTATGAAGGAATCGTCGCTGACCAAGAAACCGAGACGCGTCGCTTGTTGGAGTTCTGTGGTCTGGAGTGGAAGGATGCCTGCCTTGAGTTCCACAAGACGGATCGGCCCGTGAGGTCGGCAAGTTCAACGCAGGTGCGCAAACCCATATATGGGGGGGCCGTGGGGCGCTGGAAGAACTACGAAAGCCACTTGGAGCCCCTTTGCAAGGCACTCGGTTTGGACTCTGCTCCTGACGATTGAGGGTAGACCAATCACAATGCGATTCACGGAGGGCGGCCATGGCCGCCCTCCTTTTCTTTGTCCCAAATCGACCGTCACAGCGCCTGGGAGAGAAAAAGAGCCCATATTGATAGCCCGATATAGGAAATCGCATAAAGGCCTCAGGGCCTAGGATATTGCTTCCGAAAGAAAGGAATGCCTGGAGATTTTCGACCCTCCCCAGGCAATCACAGCTATGAAAGTCAAACACATTGCCCAACCAGCCGGCCTTTCCCCTTCAAGGAAGGCCGGTATGAGCTTGGTTGAGGTCACAATCGCTGCTGGCATCGCCACCGTACTGCTTATGGCCACGGCCGCCACGTTCTTTGGGAACATGAAGACGATTGGGACAGCAAAATCCATCACCAGTGGAGCTATCTTCCTCGAGTCCGTACAGGAGAATATTTCCGCCCAACCATACCAAAACCTGCTGGCGCTGAACGGCAATCCGATTTTTGACCAGGGTGTCGCCAATCTCAGCCAGTACCGCGCTGACATAACAACTTTCCAGTCAGGGGTCGGAATCATTCAAGTCAGTGTCTCCCTGGTGGACCTGCGCAACAACGTGGTCATTGGGCGGTTGGCCACGATAAGGAGTGACGCATGAAACCGCTTCAACACAACAGGCATCGCAAGGGTTTCACTCTCATCGAGATCATCCTGGCCGTTGGGATCTTCAGCGTCGTTGGGGTGGGCTTGACACAGGGCGTGCATATCTCACAAACCACCCACCAATCGGTATCCACCGAATCCAACAGCAACCGCAAGATTAGGGATGGGATTGGCCTGCTGAGAAAGGAACTTAAATCCTGTCGGGAAACTTCGATTGTCGTCAGCCAAGAGCGCAACGGCAATGATCAGCTAGTTTTTCAAGTACCTGTAGAATCAATTTTCGGCATCGGCTGGGGTGCATATGACCGCTATCTCGGCAGTACGTCAAATGAACAGAACCGGGTGAATTGGAAGATCTGCTACGTGGTGCAAAACAACGCACAGGGCATCCCATGCCTGCTGCGACAAATACTCGATGGAGGAGGAGCCCTTCAACGAGAGGTCCAAATCGTCAGCAATGTGCTGGTGAATGGACACGCGGACGCTCCTGGATTCACGGTCAGTGCGACCGGTGATGTCTGGGAAGTCACACTCAAGACACTGACCGGAGACGGTCAATCAGCTCGGACGGAAACGTTCCAAGTGCAAACTCGTAACTAGGTATCCAAATGATAGTAAGACCAATTTCAGAGCGTGGCAAGAAGGGCCCTCGAGCTTCAAAGAAGGGCAGCGCCCTCGTATCAACCCTGGTCGTATTCGTGGGTGTGTCGAGCATGATCTATGCGACGACCGCTATTTCCACTGTGGAAGTCAAGGAATCCCGACAGGACCTTCAAAGCCTGCAAGCCGACTCAATCGCCGAGGCCGGCATTGAAATGGGAAAAGCAGCCTTACAGGACGTCGCTCGAAAAAACGAGATTCTGAATCCAATCGGGGGTATGGCGAATCTCTTCATAAACAGCCCAACCTTGAGTCTTTTTCGAGGTGAACCATTGATCGACAATGGGGCAAGGATGGGCACCTATTCCGTTTCTTTGGAACTGCTGGAGCAATCCGACACCACCATAACGGTGAGGATCAACTCTTCAGGATATCTGGGTGATGCCCCAGCCAACTTGGCCATGGGCATGGGCATGCCGGCGGAAGCTTCCTCCTCCCTGGCTGTAACGGTACGTTACAAATTGGAGAGCAGCGACGTATTCAACTACAGCTACTTCATCAACAACTGGGGTTGGTTCTATGGCGACACCATCGAATGCAATGGAAACGCCCGCAGCAACGGCCAGTTTGACGCAGGAAACTGCCGCCCAATCATGGCAGGCCAGCCGTTCTACGAGACGGCCACCCTAAATGGAACCACCGCTTCCTTGAGTGGATACCTGGATGACAATGGTGATGGTCTCGAGGATGGTAACGATGGAGGAATCTACTCAGGTTGGGATCTCATCGACGTGCAGAACGTGCGCGGTGTTGGAGGCAACACCCAGAACCAGCATGATTTCCAAGAGCAGGTACCCATGCCGAACTTGAACAATCTCTCCTCGTACGAAATCACAGCCATTGCCAATAGTGGCAGCATCTCTGTGGGTGGAAACGTGGTTGTGGACGGCGTGCTCGGGGATGACCATGGCGAGAAAGAACACCTCTACTTGGTTGGTACACCCTCTGACCCGATCGTGCTGAACGGCCCTGTTGTGATTCGCGGTGACGTGATCATCCGAGGCACCGTCACAGGCCAAGGATCGATCTACAACGGCGGAAACATCTACGTTCCTGACTCAATCACTTATCTGAACGGGCCCGACACCACCCGCCCGGCAAACAACACGCAAGCGTCCACCGAGGCCTGGCTGTCCACCAACTGGAATCGGGACTTCCTGGGCCTCTTCTCCGCAGAAAATGTGGTTGTTGGTGATTACACAGACAAAAATTGGCGCAGTCACATGGGCGGTTGGATGGCCTCCAACCTGAACAGCTCGTCGGAGGATGCCGGCGAAGACGGAATCCCGAACACCTTTGCGGGAAGGGATGGGATCATTGGTACTTCCGATGATGACATACTCGAAGGTGATGGCGTCTTCACTGTAGAGTACTACAGCAACGCCGATGCGGCCCTGGGTATCATCCCCGAGGGATTCCATGTCGGCGACGTGATTCCCGGTTCCGGAGAGGATATCGATGGCGACGGGGTTTTTGATGGGCAATCAGGTCTGAGCGACCTGGATATGCAGGACCATATGAATACGGGTCATTTCGCGGGCAATATGCCCAATAAGGGCATCAAAAAATACAAGGACATCGCTAGCATGACTGCCGACAACCTGGACGCTACCTTCTACACGAACCATAGCTTCTGCTACGTCGTCATGGGTAAAAAGACGGCACGTATCAACGGTGCCATGATCGCCCGAAACGAGAACATCGTTTACGGAACACCCACCCTCGAGATAAACCATGATTCCCGTTTGCTCGGTGGCTCCACCGGCGCTGCAGGAACCATGCTTCCCTCGACACTCGCTCCTCTTGAGATCATTCAGTGGCGTCGCTTGGACGAGGACCCCCTGCAGAACATGGATGCTCCCCTCGTGCCTGGAGCAGGTGGGGTGCAACCCTGATGGAAAAGAGTTTTAAAGGCACGATCGCTTGTTGCTTGGCCCTGTGCCTTGCAGTGGGCGCATCCGCGCAAAGTGACATTTCTAGGTCGGACCTCTCCAAGGCTAGCCAAAACGATAAGTCGCTATTGATCCCCTATGATGCCCTGATGATTCGAGGCATCGCACATGACTCCAACGACTTCCTGGCCAACACGCCGGCGCTGCGTAGCGGTCGGACGATAGCGCAGTTGGTCGCTACAGAAGATGCTCGCGAAAGGCGCTTGGCCATGTACGAGGATGGCAAACGATTCGACTCGGCTCCGCGCCGCGATATTCGAATGTCCGCCAGCGACCCTGGGATTCCCGTGGCCGCCGATGCCCCAAGTGATCCTGGGTCGCGCCCACCGGGAGAGGAGCAAGACGATGACTCGCCCACCAGGCTCTTGTGGCCCGCTGCATTCATCGGATTGGTCATCTGCGCCTTAAAAAAGCTCACAAGCTGATCAACCTGCCTCGGGGCGGTTCCTTTGGGAGCCGCCCTTTTATTTGAGGCCGAGCTGGATATGGCCGGCCGTCAGAACGGAACGGGGTCCTCGACGGCTCCAAATGGGAGGCCTGGCACGGGGTGGGACGCCCGGGAGAAAAATCCATACTGCCCCGGGATCATGGGCTTACACTGGTCGGCCCTCGACGGGAACTACCCACCCGCTGACTCGCCCCCCACCTCCCCCCCCCGCCCCCCCCCCCGACCCGCGCGCCCCCCTGCAGCTCCTTCCGTCCCCCTCGCCGCCCTTTTCAGCACTCCCGGGTTGCCCTCCGCCGGGAATTCCCCCCCCCTGCGCTCCCCCCCCCCCCCCCCCCCCCCCCCGCCCCATGTTCGCACGCCTCCTCCGTCGC
>JAAETM010000726.1 GCA_024228395.1 bacterium
ACCCCTACTTTGAGGAGATGGGCATTCCCTGTCTCGATACAAAGTAACCTCAATCTGTCGAACCGCCGTGGTACGGACCCGTATGCCCGGTGGTGTGGGAGGGGAACCGGGGAGAATTGCTCCCCGGCCCCTATCCCGATTGCCTTGGGGTGCAAGCACCCGGCGAACATGATTAGGGAACAACGGTCAGGGACTCGCCCATGAACTTGCCGTCCTTGACCGTGCCCTTGACTTGAGCTTTGGTTCCAGTCGTGCTGCACCACTCCATCTTGTTGAGGCCCAGGTCACCTTCGATTTCCAAGTACTTGCCACCGATTTGCACGTAGTTGCCACATTCCGTGGTGGATGCCACAACGTCCTTGCAGCCGCACTCGACGGAGTGCACACCTTCGATCAGGTCGGCCACGGCATCGCCAGCGGCATTGGCAGCTTCCGCAGCAGCGCCTGCTGCGGCATCAGCAGCTGTACCAGCAGTATCACCTGCCTGCTCGGTGGCATCGGTCGCGGCGGCTTCGCTTTCCTTCTTGGTGCAAGAAGTGAAGGCCAGGGCCAGGGGAAAAAGAGCGAGGGGGAGGATCAAGGAGATTTTCATTGTTCTTGTGGGGTGGAGGGACGATGGGCAGGTGGGGCCCCTCCTAGCGTACACCGATGGGGGGACATTGTCATACGGATACACTTCGCATACGCACCCAGCGGCCTGGCAAGCGGCATCTTGACGACTTTCTGACAACTCTTGCCGATCGATAGCTACCCTGGCGTTCGTACATGGCCTTGCGTAGTACAGAACAAGAAGGGAGCCCCAAGCGCTCCGCCCCAGGAACACCCTTTTCAGGTTTGGGTTGGGCCTCCCTGGCTTTGGTCTCTGGCATCGCCCTCATCGTGGCCGTGGTGGTCAACCTGCAGCGGGTGGTGGAGCAGCGTGGTGAGCAGGCGCTTTGGGTGACAGCGCGCACCGAAGACCTGGGCGCCAAGTCCCTGCGGCGTTCGATTTTGGAACCGGCCCTGTTGGATCAAGTGGCGGAGAGGCACACCTTCGATTGGCAGCAGGGTCGGGTGATCATTCCCGCAGCCGTGGGCTGGCTGGTTCCTGACCCCGACGGGGAAAGCGGCGGCATGGACGCCCTGGCAAAGGATCTGGTTCAGCGAGCGCAGGCCGCCAGCGGCACCGAGGCGGAAGCCCTTTGGAAACGGGCCCTACAGGATCCCGGAGTACCCAGGGCAGCGTTGGACGCCCTTCGAATGCAAGCCGCTTGGTTTGCACATCGAGAGGACAAGCAGGAGTGGTGCGATGGGCTGCTCGAGTCGGTATCCGAGTTGGCTGGGCCGCAGACCCAGGCGTCGATGCTGCTGTTGTTTGCCATTCGTCACCAAGCCATGCCCGAACATGCGCTGCAGATCTTCGGGCACCTGGAACCGGAGCGGGCCCGAGCACTCACGGAACGCCTGCAGGAGCGGGGTCTGGAACTTCCGGGCAGCATGCAAGCGAGTCAAGAACAGTCCCTGCGGCGGGCTGAGTTGAAGCGCCTGCTGCCCCTGGAGAAAGCACTTGGCAGCGCCACCGAACCCAACTGGCTCGTGGTCGACCTGGATTGTTTTGCCGTGATCTTCCCCGAGCAACAGCGCGGCGTCTGGTTGGACCTTGCAGTCATGAAGTCGTGGGCCGGTGAACATGCCGGCGTGCCGGTGGAGCTTGTGAGTTTCCTCGAACCCCTGGTTGCTGGGCAGCGCGCACCGGCGCCGGTCATCCCCGGATTCGCCAGCGCAAGATTGCCCCTGCAAGGCGACCCACCCGTCCTGTCGGGGCCCGTTCTGTTGGCGGCTCTCGTGGCCGCCTTGGCCGCCCTTTGCGGAGGTGGCGCCTGGCTCACCCTGCGCTCCGCTGGCCGCGAGGCCCAAGCCGCGCGCCTCAAGGGGGAATTCCTGACCACGGTGACCCACGAGTTGAAGACCCCATTGGCAGGCATTCGCCTGGTTTCCGAGTTGCTCGCCGATGGCCACGTGCAGGATCCCGACAAACGCCGCGGCTACCTGCAAGCCCTGTCCGCCGAGTCCACGCGCCTCTCCATGCTGATCGAAAACGTGCTCGACCTGCGACGCATGGAAAGCGGCGAGCGCGTGCACGACGCCCAGCCAGAGGACTTTGGCGAGTTGCTCAAGGCCACGGTGGAACTCTTCGAGCCCCTGCTCGAACGCAGCGGGAACAAGGTGCTCGTCAGCGGCCTCGACACCCCCCTGCGAGTTCTAGTCGACCGCGACGACCTGCGCCAGGCCTTTCTCAACCTGCTCGACAACGCGCGCAAGTATGGGGGCCAGGGCGACATTCAAGTTAACCTCACCCGGGTGGGGGAGCGCGCGGTTTTGCGCTTGCTCGACGCTGGCCCCGGCATCGAACCCGCCGAGCGCGAGACGATCTTCGGGCGTTTTGTACGCGGCAAACAACACCAACATGGCGGCATCCCCGGCGTGGGCATCGGCTTGAATCTGGCACGCGCCATTCTGCGGCGCCAGGGTGGCGAACTGATAGCCTGCGACCCGCCCGCTGGTCAAAGCGGAGCTTGCTTTGAGCTGAGCCTGCCCCTGCATACGAACACGAACTCTTAGGACTCCGAAACAATGACAGAACCCCGAATCCTGGTCGTAGAAGATGACCAAACCCTGCGCGAAGGCCTTTGCGATGCCCTCGTGGGCCAAGGTTATGAAGTGCAAGCCGCAGCCGATGGTTGGGAGGGCGAGAAGGCCCTGGCCGAAGGCGGTTGGAAGCTCGTCGTGCTAGACCTGATGCTGCCCGGCCCCGGCGGTTTGGAACTGCTCAAGAACTTCCGCAAGTCCGATGCGGGCACGCCCGTGTTGATCCTGACCGCGCGCGGCGATGAGAGTGATAAGGTTATCGGCCTGGAGCTCGGCGCGGACGACTACGTGACGAAACCCTATGGCCTGCGCGAGTTGTTGGCGCGCGTGGCGGCGCACCTGCGCCGCGGCCAGGTGCGTGAATCCGCAGAACCCGCTGGTCCGATGGAATTGAGTTCGTGCACCGTGGATTTGCAGTCCTTCCAAGTTCTACGCGACGGCCAAAGCGTGGGCCTTTCCCCACGGGAAGCTGCGATTCTGCAACTGCTTATCGACGCCAAAGGCCGCGCGATCCCCCGCGACGAGTTGCTCGAACGTGTTTGGGGCAGCTCCAGCTACGTGACCAACCGCACCATCGACACCCACGTCTTGCACCTGCGCAAAAAGATCGAATCTGACCCCAAGCAACCCGAGCATTTGCTCACTGTGCATGGCGTCGGTTATCGACTGGCCATCGATTGATGAAGCGCTTGAACCCATCGTCCCACAAGCCCGCTTCCGACGAACTCGAACTCAATAGATCAGCAGCCATGCAGCCGGCAAAGCAAGAATCGAAATCAACCCCAAACGGTCCCGCAAACACCTCCACAAATTCCTGACATCTCCGCGAACGAGCCATGACAAGGTTCCTGCCGACAAACCGTCCAATGACCATCATGAAAACAACCATTCGAACTTACCTGTGCCTTGGGCTGCTCGCAG
>JAAETM010000727.1 GCA_024228395.1 bacterium
ACCCGTTCACGGGGGGGCACCCCCTTCTCGGCCCCAGGAAGGCCGTCAAGTGGGGTTGGGGTGGTTGTCCAAGCCTAAATCCCGACTTCCAGACCTCCGAATAGTCGCTAAAAACGGCCTTGGCGAGCCTCCAGGCGCCCTTGCCCCCCCATGAACGGTTACCTCCCACGTAGCACTGCGCCCGCAAAATGGGCCCAAGCACGCAAGAACGGAATTGAGTCTTTTGGATTCTAGCTTGGCTTGGAACTCGCCGGGGGGGCATCGGGAGCGGCAGGGGCCGGCTTGGACGGGACCTTTTTCGGTGCACCGTCCTTACCCTTGGGCTTCTGCAAACCACTGAGCGGGCTCAGCAACATGGTCATACGGCGCCCCATCATCTTAGCGGGTGCTTCGATCTTGCCGAAGTCCTTGAGGGCCTCCGCGACCTTCTTCATCACGTCGAAACCGTGCTCAGGGTGCGCCATTTGGCGTCCCTTAAAGATACAGACCACCTGCACTTTGTGCCCGGTCTGGAGGAATCTGACCCCGTTGGTCAATCGATACGAAAGGTCATGGTCATCGATCGCCGGGCGCACCCGCAGTTCCTTCAGTTGAGAAGAACCCTTGGTCGTGGACTTGTTGGCCTTTTCCTTCTTGCGCTGCTGATACAGGAACTTTCCATAGTCCATGATCTTGCAGACGGGTGGGCGCGCGTTAGGGGAAACCTCGACCAAGTCGAGTCCTGCTTCCTTCGCTCGACGGCGGGCATCGTTGGTTTCGACCACTCCGGCTTGCTCACCGTTCTCGTCGACGAGGCGAACTTCCGGTACGCGGATACGTTGGTTTTTCCGGTACTGGGGACCGGTTTCTTTGGCTCTTTGGTGTCTTCGTTTGCCCACTGGGCTCCTGGGTTGGTTCGGGTAAGAGTCGGGGCTTCGCGCCCCTCTCGTTGGAGAGCATACGGGTCTGGAGGGTTTCCCGCCAGATAGACCCCGTATCAGACCTCGCTTTCGAGGGAAATATGAATGTCCTTGAGGCTTTGGGCCTCCACGGTGGAGGGAGCCTCGCACATGAGGTCGGTTGCCTGCAGGGTCTTGGGGAAGGCCACCACGTCGCGAATGGAGTCCAAACCAAGGCAAAGGGCCACCAAACGGTCCAAACCGATGGCAAAACCCGCGTGGGGCGGTGCCCCGTGGGCCAAAGCTTCCAAAAGGAAGCCAAATTTGGCCTTTTGCTCCTCTTCACGAATACCCAGCAGCTCAAAGACCTTCTGCTGCACGTCAGCGCGGTGAATTCGAACGGATCCGGAGCCGAGCTCCCAACCGTTGAGGACCAAGTCGTAGGCTCGACTGGCCATGTGGGCGGGATTGCCGGCCATGTCCCAGCTTTCCGGTGCCGTGAAAGGGTGGTGAGAGGATGTGTAGCGTTGATCTTCTTCCGACCACTCGAACATGGGGAACTCGGTGACCCAGAGGAAATTCCACTTGCCCGCTTCGATCAGGTTTGTGGCCTTAGCCAGGTGCAAGCGCAGCTCGCCCAAGACTCGCCAACAGAGTTCCTTGGAACCCGCCGAGAAGAGGACCAAGTCGCCCTCTTTGGCGCCCAGGGTTTGCAAAAGGCGTGCGCCCGGATCCCCGTCCATGAACTTGGCAACAGGTCCGGCGGCGCCGCCCGTCAAGCCAGGCTTCCACCAAGCGAGCCCGAAGGCCCCGTTTTCCTTGGCCAATTTCTCGAGCGCCTTCATGGCGCCACGGGAGAAGTGCTCGGCACCGTTCGGCATAGAGATCGCCATCACACGGTCGCCGCCAGCAACCGCTTTTTCGAACACGCCGAATCCGCAGTCCTTGGCCCAATCGCCCAGGTTTTGCAATTCAAGTTCGAAGCGCGTGTCCGGCTTGTCGCTTCCGTAGCGCTCCATGGCTTCGATCCAAGTCAAACGCGCGAAGGTCGAGGGCAGCTCAAGATCCATGGCCTCGCGGAACGTGTCCCCCACGATGCCCTCCCAAACCGCATAGATGTCTTCCTCTTCGACGAAGGACATCTCCATATCGAGTTGGGTGAATTCGGGCTGGCGGTCGGCGCGCAGGTCCTCATCGCGGAAGCAGCGCGCCACTTGGAAGTAGCTGTCCATGCCCGACACCATCAAGATCTGTTTAAAGATCTGGGGCGACTGGGGCAATGCGTAGAATTTGCCGGCGTGCACGCGACTGGGAACCAAGTAATCCCGCGCGCCTTCCGGCGTGGCCCGGGTCAACATGGGAGTTTCGATCTCGAGGAACTCACGCTCCAGGAACGCGTTGCGCATGGCGCCGACGAACTTCGAGCGGAAGATCATCTTCTCCTGCATGTCCGGTCGGCGCAGGTCCAAGTAGCGATGGCGCAAGCGCAGCTCCACATTGGCATCCGAGTCGCGTTCGATCTCGAAGGGAGCCAAACGGCTGCGGGAAAGGACCTCCACGCGCTCGGCGATGACCTCGATTTGCCCCGTGGGCATTTCGTCGTTGGGCTGCTCGCGCTTCTTGACCGTACCGACCACGCTGAGCACGTCCTCGGGGGCCAGGATCTCCCCCTCGTCCATCGACCATCCGATACGTTCTTCGGAGCCGGTCAGCACAACCTGGGAAACGCCGAACCGGTCTCGCATGTCCAGGAAGTAAATCCCGCCCATGTTTCGACGCTTGGCTACCCAACCGTTGAGCACGACCTTTTCATCCACATCCGTCTCACGCAAAAGGCCAATGCGGTGAGTTCGTTGCCAGGCGGCCTGGCCGCTCTTGCTGGTGCTGCCCATGGTTAGCGTCGGTTGCGGCGACCTGCCGCTTGACGCATCAACGAGCGACGCAGGGCCGCTTGGGCACGGATGAGGTCGAACTCGGCGGGATCGAAGTCCACGTCCTTGCCAGCCAAGCGATGACGCGCGCGTTCGCCAGCTTTGGCAGCGCGATCCACGTCGATGTCGCTGACCGGCTCACCGGCTTCGGTGACCACGCGAATCACGTTGTCACGCACTTCGCAGAAACCACCCGCAACAAACATCTCAGAGTTGCCGTCACTGCCCTTCCAGGACAAGACGCCCGCGTCCAGGGCGGACACCAGCGGCGCGTGACCTTTCAAAACCCCGGTCAGGCCATCCTGGGCAGGGAACTGCACGGACTGGGCTTGGGTTTCCATCAAGACCTTTTCGGGGGTGATGATGCGCAGGGTCAGGGAGTCGGCCATGGCTGGGTTTGTTGGAGGTTATGGGGCGCGGCGCGGGGTCGGCGCGGCCGAACCCCATCAAGCTTTTTGGGCGGGCGCTAGCTATTGGGCCAGCGCCCATCCGATTACATGGTCTTGGACTTTTCTACGGCGGCTTCCATGTTGGAAATCATGTAGAAGGCATCCTCGGGAAGGGCATCGTGGTCGCCGTTCAAGATTTCCTTGAAGGAGCGCACGGTGTCCTCGCGGGAGACGAACACGCCGGGCATGCCGGTGAATTGCTCCGCCACGAAGAAGGGCTGGGCCAGGAACTTCTGCATACGGCGTGCACGGTGCACGACGGCGCGGTCCTCCTCGGAAAGCTCTTCGATACCGAGGATGGCGATGATGTCCTTGAGGTCAGCATAGCGCTGAAGTGTCTCTTGGACTTCACGGGCCACGGCGTAGTGCTCTTCGCCGACCACGTGCGGGTCGAGCATCCGAGAGGTGGACTTGAGCGGGTCCACAGCGGGGTAGATACCCAGCTCGGAGATGGCGCGGTCCAGGATAATGGTCGAGTCCAGGTGGGCGAAAGTTGCCACGGGAGCGGGGTCGGTGATGTCGTCAGCGGGCACGTACACTGCCTGCATGGAGGTCACGGAACCGTCCTTGGTCGAGGTGATACGCTCTTGAAGAGCACCCATCTCACTGGCCATGGTGGGCTGGTAACCCACTGCAGAGGGCATACGCCCCAGCAGTGCGGAGACTTCCGAACCGGCTTGCACGAAGCGGAAAATGTTGTCTACGAAGAGCAGCACGTCCTGGCCTTTTTCCTCGCGGAAGTACTCGGCCATGGTCAGTCCGGTCAGCGCAACGCGCAGACGAGATCCGGGAGGCTCGTTCATCTGCCCGAAGACAAGCACGGCGTTATCGATAACAGCAGCTTCGCCGCCGTCGTCGGTCTTGTACATCGACTCGGACATTTCGAGCCAGAGGTCGTTTCCTTCACGGGTACGCTCACCCACACCAGCGAACACGGAGAAACCACCCTTCTCAACCGCGGTGATTCGGATCAGCTCCTGAATCAGAACGGTCTTGCCCACGCCGGCACCGCCGAACAGGCCGATCTTGCCGCCCATTGCGAAGGGACAGAGCAGGTCGACCACCTTGATGCCGGTCTCGAAGACCTGGGACACCGACTCCTGCTCGTCAAAGCGGGGAGCGGAACGGTGGATGGGCCAGCGAGCCTCGGGGGTGATGCCACCCTTGGTCTGCACGTCGAGCGGCTCACCGAGCAGGTTGAAGATTCGACCCTTGGTGCACTCACCCACCGGAACGGTGATCGGTGCGCCGGTGTCGGTGGCATCCATGCCGCGGCGGCAGCCGTCGGTGGAGGCCATGGCGATGCAGCGAACCACATCGTTGCCAAGGTGCTGGGCAACCTCGAGAACGATATCGCCATCGAGGCTTTTGTCCTGCAGGGTGACAGCGTTGAAGATAGCGGGCAACTTGCCGTGCTCAAAACGAACGTCGACGACGGGGCCGAAGATCTGGGAGACGGTTCCAACGGAGGTGGACATGGGATCGGTTGGGCTAGGGAAAGGGGGTTTTGTGGGGTGATGAACTTGGGTGGAGCTTGGGGTGCAGGCTTGGGCCTACTTGACGGCTTCCACACCTCCGACCAGGTCGAGCAGTTCCATGGTGATTTTTTCCTGACGCATCTTGTTGTACTTGCCACGCAGTTCGGTCTGCATGTCGGATGCCGCTTCCGTGGCATTCGTCATGGCGAAACGACGGCTCGCATACTCGGAGGTCAGGGATTCAAGCAGCGCGTTGTAGACCCGGGTCTCCAGGTAGCGCGGCATGAGTGATTCGAAGATTTCGGTGGCGTCGGGCTCAAGCAGGGTTTCTGCAGAGCTTGCTTCCGCGTCCCCCGCCAGCTCGTCGGGAGAGACGGGCAGCAGCGACACCGCTTTGGGGATGTACTTCGAGAGGCTTGCGAACTCGGTAAAGACGAGCACGACCTCGGAGTAATCGCCGGAGAGGAACTCGCGTACCAGCATGCGCGCCGTGATGGCAGCCGCCCGGTAGTCGGTGTTCTCCAGGCTGGTTTCGTTCAGGAAGCGCTTGATCTCGAAATCGCGGCGATCCATGTAGCCGAAACCCTTCTTGCCAATGACCATGTAGTCCACCGGCTGCTCACGGTCCTTGCGCCACTTCTCGAGCACCTTCAAGAGGTTCGAGTTGTATGCGCCGCACAAACCACGGTCGGATGTGACCACCAAGGCCAGGGTTTTATCACCCTTGCCCGGTTGCAACAGGGGTTGTCCTTGGGCGTCCTCGCCGAGCACCTGACACAGACGACCCACCAAACCGGTGATTTCCTCCGAGTAGGGCTTGGAAGCCACCGCCTGGTCCTGGAAGCGGCGGAGCTTGGTGGTAGACACCATCTCCATCGCCCGCGTGATCTGGCGGATGTTGCCTACGGAAGTGATTCTTCCGCGCAGTTCCTTGATACCAGCCATGGTCGTTTAGCGTTGGGTGAGAGTTGGAAGGACAGGCGGATTAGGCCAGTTGCGACTTGATCAGTTCGATGGCCTTGTTCAAGGCATCAGCAGCTTCCGCAGGGATGCCTTTCTTGGACGTGGCAATGGCCTCGGCCACTTCGGGCATGGTGCTCATGTGCTCGCGCAGGGATGCTTCGAACTCGGCGATCTTCTTAACGGGCATGTCATCCAGGGCGCCGGAGGTACCAGCGTGGATCATCATGACCTGGTCGGTCACCTTGGCGGGCACGTACTGGCCCTGCTTCAGGATCTCGACGAGACGCTCACCGCGGGTGAGTTTCTTCTGGGTAGCTGCGTCCAGGTCGGAACCAAACTGGGCGAAAGCTTGCAGCTCGCGGAACTGGGCCAGGTCCAGACGGAGGGGACCAGCGGTCTTCTTCATGGCCGGAATCTGGGCCGCACCACCCACGCGGGACACCGAGATGCCTGCGTTCACTGCGGGACGAATACCGGAGTTGAAGAGGTTGGACTCGAGGAAGATCTGGCCGTCGGTGATCGAAATCACGTTGGTCGGAATGTACGCCGAAACGTCGCCTTCCTGGGTCTCCACCACGGGCAATGCCGTGAGGGATCCGCCACCGGCCTGGTAGCGCGGGTTGATGTCGGGGGCGTTGTCCGCCAGCTTGGCAGCACGCTCGAGCAGGCGGGAGTGCAGGTTGAACACGTCGCCAGGGAATGCCTCGCGTCCCGGGGGACGACGCAGGAGCAACATCACCTGACGGTAAGCCAGGGCCTGCTTGTAAAGGTCATCATAGAAGATGACAACGTGGCGGCCTTCGTCGCGGAAGCGCTCACCCATGGCGCAACCGCCATAACAAGCCAGGTACTGCATGGAAGCTTCGTCGATAGCGGATGCCGACACGACTGTGGTGTAGGGCATGGCGCCTTCAGCCTCCAAACGGCCCACGATTTCCTTCACCGTGGACTGCTTCTGACCGACAGCCACATAGATGCAGATGACCTGCTCCGGGTTGTTCGGGTCGCCGCCGCCGGTGTTCTTCTGGGAGAGGATGGTGTCGACCAGGAGGGCGGACTTGCCCGTCTGACGGTCACCGATCACAAGCTCGCGCTGGCCGCGACCGATCGGGATCATGGCGTCGATAGCCTTGATGCCGGTCTGCAGGGGCTCGGTGACAGGCTGGCGCTCCACCACGGAGGGCGCGGGCTGCTCGATGGGACGTAGGTCCGAGTCGGTGGTGCCCAGGGGGCCCTTGCCGTCCACCGGGTTGCCCAGGGCGTCGACCACGCGGCCGAGCAGTTTGGGTCCAGTGGGCACGGAGATAATCCGGCCGGTGCCACGCACGGTGTCGCCTTCGCGCACTTTGGAAGCACTACCGAGAAGCACACAACCCACGTTGTCTTCTTCCAGGTTTAGGGCCACGCCGCGAACGTCTCCGGGGAATTCCAGGAGTTCGTTCATCATGCAGTCGTCGAGGCCGTGGATGCGGGCCACGCCGTCGCCGACGGTCAGCACTGTGCCGACGCTTTGCATTTGGCTACTGCCACCGTAGGACTCGATCTCTTTTTCGAGGATCGAAGTGACTTCTGCGGGTCGGAGGTCCATGGTTAGATCAGGGTTCGGGGGGCCAGTAAATGGCCCGGGGGATTCGGTGAGGGGGGTGAACTATTGGGTGACAAGCGGCGCGGTGCGCAGCTTGCGACGAAGGTCTTCCATGCGTCCTTGCATGGAACGGTCGATCATGTAGGCACCCACAAAGATGCGCACGCCGCCGACCAATTCCGGATTCTTACGCTGGGTAAGCTTCACGGTCTTTTTGAACTCTTTGGTAAGGCTAGCCTCGAGGTCGCTCATTTCGGTTTGACCCAATTCGCGAACACACTCGACAACACCTTGCACGGTTCCACTCAGTTCGTCTTCCCGTTGCTTGAAGGCAGCGGGCAAGGAGAGCAATAGGCCCTCACGACGGCGCTCAAATGCCATATGAACCAGATTCTGGGTCCACTTCGACAATTGCTGAGTTAGCGAGGAGAAGAGTTTCTCCTTCTGTTCCAAGGGAATGGAGGAGTGCCCAAGAAAGGCGTTCACTTTTGAACTTTCCAGGGCCTGCGCCAGCAGATCCATGTCCTTCCGCACCTCGGCCAAACTCCCTTTCTTGCTGGCCAGCTCATACAATGCATGGGCCCAACGAGCAGCGACGGGGTCGATCAAGATTTCAGATTGCGCGGTAGTCACTTGGAAAAGCTCCGGTTATTCAGGCTTGGAAGCGGGAATGGCCACGAGTTCGCTTACCATGCGGCGATCGTCCTCGGAACCCACGTTGCGGCCTAGCACCTTGCTGGCTGCACCCAGGCTGAGATCAACGACCTCCTCACGGATGGAGGAAAGCGCCTTCTCACGTTCGGATTCGATGGCATTGCGCGCCGAAGCGATCATGGCCTCCGATTCCTTCTTGGCGTTGTCAACGATGTCGCGCTCACGCACCTCGGCACGCTCCTTTGCAGCGTTGACCAGCTTGGAAGCTTCCATTCGGGCTTCCCCGAGGGCAACTTCCACGGCTGCGCGAGCTTCCTCAGCTTCCTCACCGGCCTTTTCAGCGGCATGGATAGCGGCGGTAGCCGTTGCATCACGTTCCGATAGGGCTTGGGTGATCGGTCCAAAGACCATCTTCCACATCGGGAATAGGGCCAAGAGGAAGATCACCAGAGTCCAGAACATGGCTCCAGAAGCACCAATATCGAGGGGGTTGAAGCCCTGGGATTCGGCAGCTGCCAAGACGATTGAGTAACTCATATCGTGGGATTGGTCGCAAAAAGGGTGGGTGTTCGAGTAGAACGCGAGACGGAAGGAGTGAACATGCGGTCCAAAGGGAAGCGGGCATACCAGGGGGAGGACAGGCCTCCCCCCTTGAACCCACAAGCCCCTTAGTTCCCGATGCCGAGCACGATCAGGAGCGAAAGCACGATGGCGAACAAGCAGACACCCTCGATAAGGGCGGCCAAGATGATGGAGTTGCCACGGATGTCTCCGGCGGCTTCGGGCTGACGGGCAATGCCTTCGTTGGCTGCTGCGCCGATACGGCCGATGCCCATACCCGCGCCAACGGCGACGAGGCCAGCTCCGACAGCTGCACCGAACTTGGCAATGTCCACGACCTGGTTGGTGGTTTCTACGGGGTCAATCATGACTGGTAGTTTTTTGTTGGCCCCGGAGGGCTGGGTTCAAGGTTGGTTTGAAACGAATCTCCACCACCGCGGTGAAGAATCTCGCTTCGAGTTTTGAAAACTGAAAAGCGGGTCCTTGCGGGCCACTCTCCAGTGGAGTTTGGGGGGGCTATCCTAGTGATCCGGGTGCAAACAAGCACCCACGAATAGGCAGGAAAGCTGGGTGAAGATATAGGCCTGGAGCAAGGCTACAAAGCCTTCGATGATCATGATGAACACGCCAAAGCCGACCGCCGGGACGGAGACGCCCCAAGCCATGGGGCTGAGATCCGTACCTGCGAAGAAGAAGATCAGCCCCATGAAGGACAGAACCACCATGTGTCCGCCGGTCATGTTCGCAAACAGACGAATCATGAGTGCAAAGGGCTTGATCACGAGGCCGACGACCTCGATCAGGAACATCATCGGCCACATCCACGCGGGGACGTGGGGAACCAGGTTCTTCCAGAAGGCCACCGGGCCCTGAGCTTTCATGCCCAGACCGATCATCGAAAAGAAAGTGATGAGCGCCAAGGCCAAGGTCACGAAGATGTTGGTTGTGGGGGTCACCGAACCTGGGACCAAGCCCATCAGGTTCATGAACGCAATGAAGAAGAAGATCGAGCAAAAGAAGGGCAGGAAGCGCCTACCATCATCTGCGCCCAGGTTGGGCACGACCATCTCGTCGCGGATCCATAGGATCCACCCGGTCAACACACGGGTCATGCCGTCGCCCCTACCAGTACGCAGGTAGCCAGGCACGCCACTGAAAGCCAGGACAATCAGGAGGATTGAAGCGATCTGGAAGACCTGCAGGTTGGTCAGGACCAGTTGTGTTCCGTCGATATCGGGTGCTCCATCCATCAGGGAGGGTAGAAAGCCCAAAGACTGCGCAAACACGTAGTGCTTGGTGTCATGGCCAGCGCCTTCGGCAGGGTGCTCGTGCCCGTGATCGTCAGCGGCGGCAGTGTCCTCAGCCCCATGGTGCTCCTGGCTGCTCAGCATCGGAGCCGGCATGAGGTGCATGTACAGGTCCTCAAACGCAGTCGCGTTTGTTGGAGTGTGGTGATCGGAGTAGGTCACGGTCAAGAAACATGACCCGACTATCACGATGGCCATGAGGAGCAGACGGAGAAAATTCACGAGGCGGTCCTTCCTTGGGTGAGGTGGGCGCTAGAGGAATCAGTGGACGAGTTTTGAGAGCCGAGAACAGCATCCCCAGATTGGGAGGCCAATCGTGCGCCCTCCCGCAGAATAGGTGCGTTGTCCCAGGTGCCAAACATGAGCAACAGGAAGATGCCGGTGGTAGCGGCCAGGGTAAACGCCCGCCAATCCATGCGACTGCCGAGCACGTCCACGAAGCGAACGGCTATGCACATGCCGGCCAAAACCACCAGTTTCACGAGGAATCCCAGGATAAGGGCCTCGAGGGCTTTGCGCGGCGTGCGCCGGAAGACGCTTGCCTGCAAGCCAATCACGACGCAGCCCAAGCCAGCTCCAAACACATAGCCCGCCCATGCGCCAGTGCGTACAGTGCCTTCCAGCGACTGAGAGACCAGTGCTAGAACAGCCAGACCCGCGAGGGTGCCAATGAGGCTTTTGGACATGCTTTGGGGAGTTACTTGGGCTTGGATCGCGAGCTGCGACCCTTGGATGAGAGCGGGATTTTTAGAACCAGCGAGGTCAATCCGCCGCCGAACCCAACCAGGACGCCGAGCACCAAAAAGATGGGGCTCGAACCAAGGCGAGTGTCCAGCCAATGACCTGCAAAGGCGGACAGTACCAGGACCGCACCGAATTGCACCCCTACCGAGCCATACCGGCTGTAATCGCGCATCATGCGCTGCCGGCGTTCCATCTCCCCCAACTTGCTCGAATCCGCTGAACTGTCCTTGCTCGAAGTCCCGTTCGATTGGTTCGAATCGGGGTTGGGGCTCGAGGGAGGAGAGGCCGGGGGCATCGAAAGCCTGGGGGGAAGGCTGCCTGGTAAGGGAACGACCCAAAATGGGGGATCCCTGTTGGATCAGGTTTTCAGGAGCAGGCCCGAGGTCGCGAATACGACATCAGCTCCGCCACGTTCAACGGGCGAAGAATGTAGTCATGGGGCCCTACGAGTCAAGCGGACCGAGCCGATTTTCCCCTCTTTCGGGAAAGTTCTCGCCTGCGCTCCGATTCGGAATGACCCGCGTCAAGGAAATGGGGCATCCCGGCGGACAGCCTTGCGCTTGCAGCCCGGCGACTCCCAACGGAACAAGTAGGGGCTAGCGTTTGGCCGCCAAATCGGTAGAATCCCGCGCCAAAGGGCCATTGGGCCCTCTCCCACCCCCTTCTCATACCCCCCCCTATTTGGTCATGGAACGTTCCTTGGTCCTTCTCAAGCCGGACGCCGTACAACGCGGCCTGGCGGGCAACATCATCTCCCGCTTCGAAGCCAAAGGTCTCAAGATCGTCGGCATGAAGATGCGCACCTTCCCCACGGAACTGCTCGAAAAGCACTATGAAGTGCACAATGAGCGTCCTTTCTTCCGCGGCCTGGTCGAGTTCATGACCTCCGGTCCGGTGGTCGCACTGGCCCTCGAGGGCAAGGATGCCATCTCGGTCATCCGCTCTTTGGTCGGCAAGACCAACAGCCGCGAAGCCGCCCCCGGCACCATCCGTGGCGACCTGGGCATGAGCTTCTCCAACAACCTGGTGCACGCCTCCGACGCCCCCGAGACCGCCAAGTTCGAGCTTGGCCTCTGGTTCTCAGACGCCGCCGAGCTCAGCGACTGGACCCCGGTCACCGAACCCTGGGTCTACAACGTGGCCGAAGAACTGAACGCGTAAGAGGAATACGATGGGGATATGGTGCCTGACACCATATCCCCACAGGGTGTCCGACCCCGCATTCCACCAGGGCCCCTGTATAATCTGCCCATGAAGATCCTGGCCGAGCACCTGCCCTCCATCTGCGCGGAACTCTCGGATCTGTGCGTCGGCTTGGCGGTCAAAGACATCGCCGGCCTGCCGCCGCGCGACATGCTATTGATCCTGGACGCCGAGGAGCGCGACCCCGAAGGCCCCGCCGTCTATCGCATGCGCCTGTCCGCAGCGCGCCGCACCCCGCGCGTGCATTTGCAACACGGCCGCACGCGCCGCCACAAGGGCCCCATCGGTCCTTTCTTTCAGCAGCTTCAAGAGGAGCTGATCGGTGCCGGGGTGAAGTCGATCCGCGCCGTGCGCAACGACCGAATCATGATGATCGAGTTCAAGGACGCGGCCTGCGGCGAGCCGCGCGCTTTGCTCCTGGAGCTGTTCGGCGCCCACGCGAACATGTACTTGCTCGGACCCGAAGACCGCCTGCTCGCGCATCTGATTCCGCCCCCCCAGCCCAAGGACGGCAGCGCCCCGCGCCTGGCCATGGGCGAGGTTTGGCAAGCCCCCGAAGGCAGCGCTCCAAAGGGGCAAGCCCCCACCCTCGAAGAGAGCTTCCCCGAGCCCCAATCACCCCCTAGCCATGCTTCTGCGCCACTTTCGTGGCGCATCGAAGCCTTGCTGGATCCGCTCGCAGAGGCCCATCACGGGGAGGACGAACGCAAGCGTTTGATAGCGCGTTGCGAGCGCAAACTTGCGCGTGCCAAGCATCGCATCAAGGGTCTCGTGGAACGTGAAGAGGCCTCGCACACCCTGGACCGCGTGCGCCAGGACGGCGAACTGCTCAAGGCCTGCATGGGGCAATTCAAACGCGGCATGACGAAAGTCACCCTGCAGGATTGGTTCACCGAAGGAACCCCCGATCGAACCCTCACCCTGGACCCCAAACGCGACCCCTTGGAGAACGTGAAGAAGTACTTTGCGCGCTACAAAAAACTGCAGCGCAGTGCGGCCAATCTGGAAGGGGAAATGGAACAGGCCCAGGAGCGACTCACGGATTTGGAGGAACTCCTGGTGCGTGCGCAAGACCACGACGAACCCGCCGAGCTCGACACCGAAGCGGTGCAGCGGGGCCTATTGGATGCGCGCCAGGAAGCGGACCAACGCAAGCGTGCCAAACCCAAAGCACGTCTCCCCTACCGCACGTTCGAGGCCGCGGACGGCACTGAGATTCGGGTGGGACGCAGTGCCCGCGACAACGACGATTTGACCTTCCGCCACGCGCGCGGCAACGACCTCTGGCTGCACACCGCAGATGTGCCGGGCAGCCATGTGATCCTGCGCGCCGGCCGCAGCAAGGACTTCTCAGACATGGCGATCCTGGACGCCTGCATGCTCGCCGTGCACTTTTCCCCCCAAACGAATGCGGGACGAGCCTCCGTTCACCTGGTGCACCAAAAACAGGTGCACAAACCCAAGGGCGCAAAACCAGGCCTGGTCACCTTGTCGGGTGGCAAGCGCCGGGTGGTGCGCATGGACAATGGCCGCGTGAAGGACCTGCTGCGTACCCAGGGCGCCTGACGCACCCCAAAAGCCCAATCCAACACATTTTCTTGGCCGAAAGGCACAACCACTGTTACTCACATGTGTATGGGGAACACAATGCCCCCCTCGCCACTCCCGAACCGACCATGAATCACAACCTGCAAACCAAACGGCCCCTGCTGCTCTTGCCCATACTGGCCCTGACGCTATTCACCTCCTGCTTCTCCAGCGGTGACAAGCCCAATGAACTCTCCGACAAGGAAAAGATTGGCTTGTACTACGAACGAGCCCTGCGCTATTACGAGATGCGTGAACTGGATCGTTGTCAAGATCAGGCTCAAAAAGGGCTGGACCTCGACGAGGACAACGAACGTTTGTTGCTCATCCTCGGGCGCTGCTATCAAACCCGCGGCACCCTGACGGATGTGCTCTACGCAGAACAGATCTTCCGCGACCACCCGGCCCAGGATGATTACCGGGTGGCCCAATGTTTGGCCGGCTCGTTGGAACGCAAGGGCTCCTTCTTTGATGAAGCTTCCATCGCCGTTGCCTCTGGCGACAGATTCACGGAAGCGGCTGATCCCCAAGCACGCGCCCTGGAACTCAAGGCGGACGCAAATGAAGCTTGGCAGGAATCCTACGAGACCTACGAAGCAGCCCTCAAGCTTTACTCGGGCAGTTTCGAAACCCTCAACGGGCTCATGCGCACCAGCGTTTACCTGGATCGCTTCGATGATAGCTTTGCTTGGTCCACCCATTTTCTGGAATCCGTGGCCGAGTCCAACGCTCTGTTCAGCAAGCAACTCAAGGAAAATGAGCTGCGTGGGGTCTCCACCGTTCAAACCGAAAAGACGCTGCTCGACAACATCGACCTCGAGATTCAAATCAGGCTGCACCGTTCCGAGCTGCGTTACCGCGACGGCAATACGGCCCAAGCCCTGGTTGAGTTGGATGAGATCCTGACCCTGGACGACACCGTTGCCGAGGTCTACGCACGACGCGGACAATTGCTGCACAGCCTGGGCGAATACCAACGATCCACCGACGCCCTCGAGCATTTCCTAAGCCTCTCCACCGAGAAGTTCGAGCACCCCAACGTACGTCAGGCCTTCGGCATCTTGGAGAAGAACAAGCAGGCCCTGAAGCGAGCCAGGCAAGCGGCTGGCCAATAGCGTCGAAGCCGGGGCGCGGCCCACGCCGAACACCCAACGAAAAACCGGGTCGAACAGTTTTCTGTTCGGCCCGGCTGTGTATCCGAATACCCTATTCTTCGAATAGGGGTGTCCAGCTGCGATCTAGTCCGGATATCTGATGAAGATGTGCTAGCGCCCGCCAGCCACCTGCATGAATTCGGCACGTCGAGGCCAATTGCCAGCCGGTGCTTCCTCCAAACCCCATTGGGGGGCTTCATCCAAAACGGAACTCTCGCCCGGTGCCATCAAGCGCAGACGACCGTTGGCCGCTGTCGGTTTTTCCACCACAGGAGCCGAGGTGGGATTCGTGGGCTGGGCCTGCTCCTGGCCCCCATCGGCGACCAAGGCTGTCCCATTCGGTATGGGTGCGATCACATTGTCGGAGGCCAGGAACTTTGTCCCCAGCGCCAACACTCCCAACAAAGCGGCTGCGGCTGCGGCATAGCGCAAAACGGGAAAGCGCAACAGGACGCCACCGGTGGCCACGGGCTCGGGAGTTTCACCCCTTACGCAACCTTCCGAGCGTAGCCTAGCTTGGATGCCTGGCCACAGATCGGGGGTATCCCCCGCCTGCAAGGCCCAAGCCTCTTGGCGCATGCGAATGGCCCGCTTGCCAACCACCCATTGTGCGTTGCAAGTTGCACAGCTCTCCAGGTGTTCGCGCAAGCGATCGGCCTTTTTCAGTTCCAACTCACCACCCTCGTAAAGGGGCAGGAGCTCCAGGAAACCTTCGCAGGTTGCCTGGATCATGCTCTCATTGTTGTTCATGCCATTGTTACTCATGGTTGCTACCTCCAGCTCGGTCCATTTCGTCCAGACCGTCCTCCCCGAGAATGTTCTTTTCGTCCGAGCCCTCTTGCTTGCGATTCCAGGCTTCCAGGAACAGTTTGCGCCCCCGATGCAATCGCCAACGCACGGTGACCTGGGTGGCCCCCACGACCTCAGCGATCTCGCGGCAGGACAGGTTCTCAAACTCGCGTAGAACAAGCGCCGTGCGGAAGTGATCCGCCAAACTATCCAAAACCTCGCGCACCTCCGTCGCCCTCTCACGCGAGATGATGGCGTCGCTGGGACGTTCATCCCTGTGATCGGGAAGGTCCGTGGCCAGGTCGCCGGACTCGTCGTCATCGGGGTGACCCGAAAGGCTCACGTGCCCACGCTGCTTGCGCAGATGATCGATCGCCAGGTTGGTCACGATGCGATAGAGCCAAGTCGAAAAAGCGTATGTGAAGTCGAAGCGCTCGATGCCCTTGAAGACCCTCATGAAGGCTTCTTGGGCGATGTCCTGGGCGTCCTCATCGGACCGCACCAGGCCGCGCGCCACGTGCCAAACACGCTTCTGATGGCGAGCCACGAGGTCACCAAAGGCAGCCTCATCACCCTCTTGGGCGCGGCGCACAAGCGCCTCATCCACCTGACGGGGTGTGGGGCCAGAAGCCTTCTTCTCAACCGATTCCCCGGACACACCCGCCCCCTGGGCCTTATCCCGATCGGGATCTGGCTTGTTGGGGTGGGAGGGCTTCATGGGCGTCACTCCCTCCAGCATATGGGCATGGCTCGTTTGAATCTGCATTTGAGGCTCCCAAACCAGTACGAGCCCCCTTTTGGAACGTTGGTAGGGATAGAAAAAAGGAGCCCAGGAGCCCCATGGGGCGTCCACAATTGGGAGGAAAGCGGTTTGTCGCGCCCCGCATGGCACAATCAAGACCCCGGAATTGATGTAACGGCATGCCCAGCCAGCTTCATACCAGGGTGCCATGCCTAAACACACCATTGAAAGTCTCTTCATTCGTTTCCGGGATCACCAGGACCTGGGCGCTCTCACCGAGGTGCACGACCGCACCGCCCCCCAGCTTCTGGCATTGGCCCGCCGCCTAGCCGTATCCGGCGTGCCCCCCGAAGATCTGCTCCAGGACACTTTTCTAGCCGCCATCGAGCGCCCGGACGCCTGGGACAGTTCGCGCCCGCTGGTGCCCTGGCTGCTCGGCATCCTGGCCCACCGGGCCCACACGGCACGAATCAAGGCCGGGCGCACTCCGAACCCGGACAGGCTTCCGGAACGCACCGTGGCCACACCGGACGCCTTGACCCAGGCTTCCGAATTCCAAGCCCATGTGAGCGGGGCGATCGCCGGATTGCCTCCACTTTTACGGGACGCGGTACACGGCTCTCTGGTCGACGGCAAGAGGCCCAGTCAAATGGCCGTGGA
>JAAETM010000728.1 GCA_024228395.1 bacterium
CTCGGACTTTTCATGCTCGCGCATGCGCAACTTAGCCGGGTCCACGCCATACTCGATGTACCAGTTGAAGCGCGCTTCCTTCCAGTGCTCGTACCACTTCTCGTCCTCGTCGGGGTGCACGAAGAATTCCATCTCGGCCTGCTCGAACTCGCGGGTACGGAAGACGAAGTTGCCGGGGGTGATCTCGTTGCGGAAGGACTTGCCGATCTGCGCGATGCCAAAGGGCGGCTTGAGGCGCGCGGAGTCCATCACGTTGCGGAAGTTCAGGAAGATTCCTTGGGCGGTTTCCGGGCGCAGGTAAGCTGTGGAGGAAGAAGTTTCCGCGGCGCCGACCTGGGTCTTAAACATCAGGTTGAACTCGCGCGGTTCGGTGAGTTCTCCCCCACACTCGCCTGGCTTCTTGCTCGGGCGCTCGGGGCAACGGGCGTCTTCAAGTTTGTCGGCGCGGAAACGCCCCTTGCACTTTTTGCAATCCACCATCGGATCGGAGAAGCCGCCCACATGGCCGGAGGTCTCCCAGACCTTGGGGTGCTGGATGATAGCCGAGTCGAGGCCCACCACATCGGCACGCTCGGTGATCATCGAGTTCCACCAAGCCTCCTTCGTGCGGCGCATCAGCTCCACGCCCAACGGCCCGTAATCGTAGGTGTTCCCCATGCCCCCGTAGATTTCGGAGGCTTGGAAAATGAATCCCCTGCGCTTGCAAAGGGAGACGATGGTTTCCATCAGGGAGGGTGCTTTCTTGGCCATGGTGCGGGTCTGGAGCTGGAGGGGTACGGATCCGAGGCGGCATCTTAGCGTGGAGGGCGTGCAGGCGGTACAGAGCCAGAGCAAAATCCGCCGGTTCGATCCTATGGGCTGGATTTGCCAGCTCGTAGGATCAAGGCGGCTAGTCTTGCTCCTGCTCCGTATCCCCTGGAAGCACGCTCCTGCATAGTTGTGGCTGATCCGGCCTTCGCTCCATACCTTTCCTCCCCCCAGTCCCGGGGCTCATCTCCGCCGGGCGCCCTCCCCCCTGATGCAATTTCACCTAGCGCGATTCGCAGACCTCGTACTGCCCGAGTTCCGTCCCGAGGACGTGTCTTGCACTTCGTACGATATCCAGTCCCACGAACCGACGCGGAAAGCGCTCATCCGACTCAAGCGGGAGCGCGAGCTTCCTTCTCCCACGGTTCCAGGTATTTACGCCCCCGTTGTCTACGAGGAGGCGGCGCTGGAACGCCATGGGCGGGTCGCACATCTCCTGGAGAAAGATACGTGGAACCGACCAAGAGACTCGGAGCTTCACTCCCTACGGACCCTTGCGTTCGTCGAGATCGAGGCGTTTCTCCAGAGCATTACAAAGCCTTACGACGAAGCCTGCCAGATCGTCCCCAGTCTGCTCGCCCTGCCTGACATCCTTGACCGGAAGATGCGGCGCGCTCTTGCCGAGGACATGCAAGAGGTCCTGAGCATGCCACCAAAGACGCTCGCCCCATGGGACGCGTGGGCCTTCGCCGTGGCGGTGCCGGCGCTCTTGCGGGCAGCAGGAGCAAACGACGCAGACGTCGCCAGCGCACAAGCCCAACTGAGTACAAGGACCGCAGCCGCAGTCGAGCACACACTCATCGACGAATTCAAGACCAAAACGGAGGCACTCGAAGCTCTCTCCCTGCCCGGTTTCCTTTCGATGGAATCCAGGGACTGGCCGATCGAACGGGCGAC
>JAAETM010000729.1 GCA_024228395.1 bacterium
GCATGGGGCGAGTCATGGCACGCGATGCAAGCGCGCACGTCTTCGGGCGCCTGCAAAGCCAGCTCCGCCACACTCGGCCCCAAGTCTCCGCCGTGGCACGCCGAGCAGGCCAGGCCCGCGTGCACATCGAGCAACTCAAAGCGTTCGGTATGTTCGAAGAAAGGCACCACGGACCACTCGCCCTCTTGTCCATGGCAGCGGGCACAATCGGACCCCATGGCGTCCTTGTGCACGTCCTCGTGACAGGCGATGCAATGCTGACGCAAGCCCAGGAAACGCTGTTGGCCCGGCTCTAGCACCAGGGCTTGCGCGTGCTCGTGACAGAGCGCGCACTTCAACTCCTGGTGGTCGCCAACCAGCTCAAAATCCAGGTGATTGTGATCGTACTTCAGCGGATCTTGAATCCCCAAGCGTTGGAAACTGGTGGCATTCACCGGCTGAAAACCAGCCCCCTGATGTTCGGCATGGCAAACCCCGCAAAACTCCTGGGAGGCCTCTAAAGCGTGCAAGCCGCGCTTCTCCTGAATCTGTCCCTGGATGCTCTCGTGGCAAGCGAGACACGCATCATTGCCCGCGCCCCCGGCCAGCCCTTCCCCATGGCATGCCACGCAGCCCTCTTCCGCCACCAGTTCCGGCACCTGGGCATGCACCGCGCTCAGCACACCCGGCGAGGTTTCCCCGGCCGCACGAAAGGCGAACCACAGGGCCACGGAAAGGCCGAGCACACCAAGATAGAATTCAGGTTTTCGAAGAAAATTCAAGAGGGTCAATCTCCAAAGCCTATCGGGGCATAACGAAGGGCGGTGACGATGTGCACCACCAAAACCAGGATCAAAATCACGGCCACCCAGCGGTGCAGGTAACGCCAGGAAGCCATCACGGCGCGTAGTTCCTCGTGCCAGGTGGCGGCCAAGGTCAAACGGTGACTGCGCTTTGCGAGCCCTATCAAATCACGGATGCGGGACTCGGGCACGCCCGTTTGAGTCCCCTCCTGTTGCAGTTCCGCCAGCAGTTTCGACAGCTGCCCGGGCGCTTGCACCAGGGACCAAATACGCCCAGCAAAGGTCGTCGCCCCTTGAGCATGCTCGACCAAACCCTGCACCTTCTTCTGAACCCAAGCGCGGAACTCGGGGTGATCCCCATCCCATTCCCCGTGCATGGCTTCGAGTTCACCCAGCAGCTCATCCAAGGCCAACTCGCGACCGCTGTTGGCGCGTGGCAGGAAGGCGTACAGGTAGCGCCCCATGGCGCCGGATGCGATCAGAGCGCCCATGGCGATCAGCGCATAACCGCCGGGGCTGAACTTCCAAACAAAACCCGCGTGGGTCAGGGCCAAGAGCCCCGCGCTGATGCCCGTGGCCACATGCGAGGTCATCCAGAGGCGCAGCGCACCGAACCTGAGCCAGCTACCTGGACGCCTGCGCCACAGGTAGAGCAGGTTCGCGAACACCGCGAGCAGAGCCAACAGTCCCGCCGCCAAGCCCGCATTGCGCGCGGGGCGCAACCAGGAATACCAATCGTGCGACAGACGATCCACGGGCTCGTAAACGTAATACGCGCTGTACCAAACCACCCAGAGCACGGTGATGGAACAGGCCAAGCTGGCCCACATGAGGGCTTGCCCGATGCCGCTGCCGCGCTCCCCCACGCTCTTTTGCGGACGCCGATCGGCGGGGTCCAGGGAAACGCCGCAGCGCTCCAAAAGTTTGAACGGGGGCTCGCCACCAGCCAGGATGAAGACGTCCTCATTTTTAATCTCAAGGACCTGGTCGTCCGCGCCGCTCAGGCGCACGCGATCCTCTTCGATGGCGACCACATTGCTGGGCAGCAGCGCGCGCAGGGTACCATCGGCCACGGCCGCTTCCCACTTGCGCAGGTTGGCGGCCTTGAGCCGAAAGATCGAGGCCCTGCGGTAGGAAACAGAAACATCGGTACCCGGCTGGGCGGCCAAACCCAGGGCCGCTTCGATGGCACTGTCGCCGCCGCCCACCACCAGGATCTTGCGCCCCGCATAGGCCTGGGCGTCGACCAGGGAGTAAGTAACCTTGGATAGTTCCTCACCCGGCACGCCCAGCTTGCGCGGAGTTCCGCGCCGGCCCAAGGCCAAACACGCCATCGAACTTTCGAACACGCCACAGCTGGTGTGCACCCGGCAGCCGCCACTTTCAAGGGGTTCAACGCCCTGCAGAACGTGCCCGCCCTGGAAGGGAATTTCGTGGTCCTCGCACAACCCGTCCCAGAGCTCGGTCAGCTCCTCCTTTTGATAGGTGCTCTTGGTGAGGCGCCCGTGCAGTGGTAGGTCCACGGGCTGGGTCATGACCAACTTGCGCCGGGGATATTTGGCCACGGTTCCGCCAACCCCTTTTTCCTGATCGATGAGAAGGAAGTTCAAACCCGCCTCGCGCGCGCTGAGCGCGCAGCTCAAGCCCGCGGGGCCGGCGCCCACCACGATCAGATCCAAGCCACCGGGGGGCAACGCCGCCGCCTCGCCCGCCCGCGAGCGTCGCGCCGCTTCTTTGCCCACCGCAGCGCCCTGCACCACGGCGGTCTTCACCAGGGCCAGACCGGTCACTTCGCCGGCCAGGAACAAACCCGGGGCGCCGATCACTTCGAAGTCGGGCTCCAATGCCGGCAGGTCGCGACGGGTTTCCACATCGCTCAAGGTGATCGCGATCGCCTCGGGCGGACAAACCGCAGCGCACAAGCCATGGCCCACGCAACGGGCGCCATGGACCACGCGGGCCTGGCCATAGACCACCTCGAGCACGCCTTCTTCGGGGCAGGCGTCCACGCACTGACCACACCCCATGCAGCGCGTCAGGTCGATGTGCGGATGTTGCAGCAGGGCTTTGTCGCTGCCCGAGCGTTTGGCCTCGCGGATCTCATGGACCTGCGCTTGCCCAAGCTGACGCTCCCTGCGCCGTACGACGATGGCAGACACGAGCAGAACTCCCAGGGCTCCCCCCAGCAGAACTAGGCCCATCATTAGGGTCCGACCCTTCTTTGCATCGGTGGCAGGTGCAGTTCATCCACGGAAGTCATTCTTGGAAGTAGGACCCCCTCAAGCCAATTACTATTTTGCAAAGTTGGCAGTCTTGGGAAGGTTTGCCTGTCGACAGGCCTGGGGGGCTGACACCTTCGATGTTGGTTTGCCGTGGCTGTGCTAGGTGTTGGATACGGTGTCTGACTCCGTATCCGCCTGCCAATCCGTATCCAAGTACAGCTCCTCCACCTTGGACCGCGCCCAGGGCGTCCGACGCAGGAACTTCAAGCTCGATTTGACCGAGGGGTCCACCACAAAACACCGGATTTCAATCAGCTGCCCCAGCTCCTCCCAGCCGTAGTGCTGGGCCAGGCTCACGACGATCTGCTCGAGCTTGATGCCGTGCAGGGGATTGTTGGGTTGGGCTTCACTCATGGGGACCATCATTCTCACCCCCTGGGCAGAGGAGTCAACCGCCCCCCCGGGAATGCACCTAATTTATGCGCCTAGCCTTGGTCCAGCGATAATTCTGCTCCAAGGTCACCTGGCCACTGGGCCCGGGTTTGTCCAAGTTGAAGGTCAGCTTGGCCTTGACCACATTGAAATTCCAGTTCATCAGGTCTTCCGGATACACGCGATAAGCGAGTTGCCCCGTGAATTGCACCTGCATGCGGTTGCCCACCACCATTACATTGATAACCGTGCCTCGGTTGAGCCGATAACGTCCCACCAAGCGCTGCAGGTCTTCGGGTTCAAAGGTCATCTCGGCTTCAAACTTGGTGGGTTCGACCTTCTTCCCCGCCAAGGTCTGCATGATCTGCCCGCCAAGTTTGTCCCCCTGGGAATCCGCCGTGTTGCTGAGCAAAAACCACCGCAGAACCCTCGGATCGATTGACATACACAATCGACTGAAACCCACCGGTCAGACCATTGTGCCAACGCGTCTCGCCATCGCGCGCGATCAGCCAGCCCAGTCCCATGGCGTGATGGTCGTCGGCCGCGGGCAGACGCTCCTTCCATGCCAATTCCATCGCTTCACCCAGCGCACCCTCGGGTGGATTCAGCCAAGCCTTGGCGAATAGCCTAGGGTTTCGCACTTCTCAGGGCTGGGTCTGGGCCCTCACTAATCAACTTTCGTGGCCTGCGCTCTGTTAGTCGCACGCCCCCAACTCGAAGCTGGTGGTACTTCGCCAAGCAACTCAGAGGAGGGGACATGCGTGCCGATAGTATCCCACAATCACTTCAAAATGTACTGCGAGGATTCGAA
>JAAETM010000730.1 GCA_024228395.1 bacterium
CGCTGGAGCCAATCTCTTGGTTTCTTCAGCTCTACCAATCCTTGAGGGGTGCAATCAGGTTCGGCAAGTCTATGGCTTCCGCATGGTGCAGGGTTTTGTGACGCGCCTCGCACTGTGGATTGGTTTGCTCCTTGGAGGAGGTCTGTGGGCTCTCGTGCTGGAGAGGCTTTTCATGGCGCTCACAACAACCGCTTTTCTTCTCTCTCGCTACAAAGCCTTCTTTGCGGACTTGCTTGCGCAAGGCGGGGAGCACCAAGGATTCTGGCGCAAGGAAATTTGGCCCCTGCAATGGAGGTTCGCGGTTGTCGTCTCTTCAGGGTTTGTGCCTATGCTCTGCGTACCTGTCCTCTTCGCATTCGATGGGCCGACAGCAGCGGGGCGAATTGGAATGACGTGGGGACTTACCTCCGCACTCCTTTCGCTCTCCTTCGCAGTTGTTCAGACCAAGACACCCCGCCTTGCCATCATGGCCGCCAAACGCGAGTTCCAAGAGCTCGACCGTCTCTTTGCGCGCACCCTTTACGGTGCTCTGGCGATCATGGGGCTTGGATCCCTGCTGGTTGTTGCACTTGTCTTCACGCTGAATCAGCTTGACCTCCCGCTTGCCCACCGATTTCTGCCTCTCGTGCCGACGCTCTTGTTTTTGGTCGCAAGCTGGGGTCAGCTAATCAAGCACTCTCTCGCGACCTACCTCCGGGCTCACAAGAAGGAGCCCTTCTTGGTCCTGTCCTTGGTAGAAGCCGCCCTGATTCTCGGCGCCCTCTACCCACTGGGTAGAACTTATGGCGCACTTGGTTTGGCATGGGGGTTTGCGGCTGTTGGGGTTGCAGTTCTCATACCGGCAGGCCTTATCTTCCGGCATTGCCGGGAGCATTGGCATCGCTGAGGGACACTACGCGAGCAGATGCGACATGCGTTCGCGCCTACGCTTTTTCGATAGCGTTCGGACAACTGCTCGTCGTTGCACACCATGCCCTTGGTATCGACCTTCGCCCTGGTTGCCAAGTTGGGTGTTGGGCGAGTTTCATAGCTTGCGCCCCGCCAACCCCGGGTGATCCTTTGAAATACGATTTGCCCTGAAGACGGCAGTTCGCACCTGGGAGGGACCTCCAATCCGTTCACCTCGGTAGGAGTTCCAGTACTCCCATACGATGCGTCCTTCGGTTGTCACCTCAAAAATGCGTCCAGGAACGCCAGAACACACCAACGTGTTCCCGTTCGGTAGCCGCTCTGCACCCGAGATGAATTCCGAGTAGAAACTGTCGGGTGCGGAGTAAGTCCAAGAGGGAGCTTTTGGGCCGTAGGCTTGTCCTGGCTGGCGCAGAAAACCCAGCTCCGGATCGAAGGGAAGTATGAGCTCATCAATTGATGAATAATCGTCGCCCCTGCGCCCCCGACCATTGTTGAAGACGAGCAGGCGTAGCTCACCCGGAGTATCGCCAACCAGCCAGGTCGGGTCGTGTTGGTAGAAAAGAACCTGATCACTATCTTGGCCGGCGCCATAGGTACGCGGATTGCCCCAGCGCCAGAGCAGATCTCCACCGTGCCCCCAGCGTCCTCCAGAACTGCTCGCTGCTTCCTTGGTCGTAGTCGAGTGATCGATGACCCACAGCTCGTTCAGGTGAGGCGTACTCAGGACGATCAGGTCGTACTCCGCGTTGTAAGCAACCGCATTGGTGTGCAGCCAATCGGGATTAGGTTCCGCCTTTGAATCGTCTTTCGCCCCCTCGTCGCCCTCGTCGCCGGAGTAGCCAAGCGCACGCATCTTGCGTTCGATTTTCTCGCGCTCGCGTTGCTCCTCGAGAGTGAGCGGTGGTCTATCACGATGGTCTGCATTGATGTCAATGCGCCCGGGCAAGTCCGGAACGGAGCCGAAGTTGGCGAGCAAAGGATTGCGATCCTGAACAAGGTGGTCGCGCGCGCTCCACTGCCATACGATCTCAGCGCTAGCGGGAAGTACCTTCTTGATCTCAAGGACACTGTCGACCCAAAACCCCCTCGCACTGACCTGTTCGGAGTCGCGACCGAGCGCGAGCGCCTCCTTAGGCTCAAGGTGCTGCCAGGTGATCAGGAGCAGATTCCCGTTCGGAAGTGCTTCAACGTCGTGGTGCAACCAGCGCTCCATCCCGGGCAGGAGGTAGCGCCAGACAACGTTCCCATCCCAATCAATTTCTTCCAGTCGCCCGCCGCCGACCCCAGGCCCGTGGAAACGAGGGCTCCTCTCGCGCGGACCAAGACGCAGGAGGTTCCCGTTCTTGAGCAAGATCATCGATCCGGAGGTCGGGCAGTCGGCCTCCCAGCGGTGCACAATCTCACCTTTCAGATTGAGCAGGAATGCTGTTCTCGAGGCGCAGGGCGACATTAGTGTATAGCCGTCGTAGGCGCCGTCGGCGCAGAGCGTCAAGCCACTCGGCCGCTCCGGTTCCGCGCCGCTTTCCTGGGACTGGCGGGCAGTGGCGAGAGCGGACAATAGGAAGCACAGGAGCAGGGTGGGCATGAATAACTTCATGGTTGAGATTGTGCCACAACCGCGCGCTTATGTGTCAGCCAACCCGGGCGGCCCCCCTGAAGGAGTGTCGGGGTTCATTCCAAGGGGAGGGTACGGGGAAAGCAAAAGTGGGCTTCTCGGCTTGACCCCAGCAATCAGCTGAATCGGTGCATAGTTTGGGGTGGCATGCGACCGGCAGCAGTGACTTGGCATGAGAGAATCGGACTTGGCGTGCATGCCGGCCCCAAGCTCGCGCGCGGCTCACTGGTTCTCCCCGCCCCTCCCCCGTTCCCTTCGAGGGAGACGCTGCGGGGCTTGTCGATTTCTACCAACCCAATCCAGGCCTACCTTGGCGAACCACCTAGCCCTCTGGAAGCCTACAAATACCTCCAGCGGGCTCTCCCTCGTTCGGGGGGAAGCCCTGAACCGGGTAACCTGTGAACAATCCTGGCTAAGCCTTGAGGAGGGCGACGAGTCGCTCAGCGTGTGCTCAGCGACAATTACACTTACCCACTGACGACAACTACACTTACCCATCCTGACCCCAGCATCGTGCGTGACGATAGAGGGACTTCTTCAACCCAGAGGAAGGACCCAAATGCGCTGCAGCGATGCCCAAGTGAGGAAA
>JAAETM010000731.1 GCA_024228395.1 bacterium
GGCCGATCTGATCGAGTTGCTCAGGTTCACGGTCGCGGATCGGGAGAGCTTTCCCAGGGGCCTGGCCTGGCCACAATTGAAGCCGACCCCCAAGGATCCGATGCGAACGGCCCGCCATACGCGCGGCTACAAGGGGACGAAAGCCCAGCCACCAAAGCAGCCGACCCACAAGCCGTTTGACGTGTTGCCCTACTTGGATGGTGGTGCCCACGAAATGGGGGTTCTGGACGCACTGTCGGTGCATGGCCAGCCCACTGGAGGTGCGGAGGGGGACTGGACTGGGGAGAACAGGGCTGCCGCCGCCCAAATGCCCGAGCACTTCCATCGGAATTTCATGTGGATGGCGGAGGAGTTTCCCTGGGAGCGGATCGCGCGCATGATCCCGCTCTATTGGAACTTGGGGCTCGCCGAGGATTCGGCGCTAGGGCGCTTGGTGGCCTTGATCTTCCATGGGCCTGGGCTCTTCCATCGTCTGCGCTGGGTGGAAGCCACGGTCCTTTTGCCCCCAGAGAGGCGCATCGCATTCGTCGAGTTGCTCCTGGAGCTAGAAGTCAAACCAGATCCCGAGGGCGATTTGTCCGCGCTTGTGTCCAGGCTCGATCAGCTCTGCACCGACCAGGACTTTCGCAACCGCGCGCACCACATGCTGGCCGGGTGGGAGAGCGAGGCCACGGCGTGGGAGGTGCTGGCGCAAGTGGAACTCTTGAGTGAACTCTATCCGCAGGGCTCCCTGGCGGATGTGGAACCGGTGGGGGGAGCGGCGAAGATCGTTCGCGAGACCATGGCCCAGTTGGAGCGGAAGGAGGAGGAGTGGGAGAGCACGGGGTACTGCCTGTATCTTCTCGAGGGATGCGGGGACTTCGAGGGTTTTGCCGAGTTGCTTGCACAAGCACCCCTCGAATCCATGGGGTCCCATCTTGGGTACGAGTACCTGCGATTGTTCACGTCCTTGTTGTGTTTTGATTGCGATTGGGAAGCGCGGCAGGACAAGTGGGATTGGATGAAAGGGCAGGCTGCGGAATGGGCTGGGTTGGTTCTGCGGGTCGACTCCCGGCATCGCTTTAAAATGATGAACTACCTGTACGAGCTCATTTGGGAATGGGACTCGCCCAAGGAATTGGAGGATCGCATGCGGCCCATGGTCCAGTGGGCCTTCCGCCTGTGTGGGCCCGAATTCTCCGGCAGGGTTGCGGGGGCCTTCACCCTGTGCCGGTTGGCATACCTTCCGCTTTCGGTTCTACCGCAGGCATTGGAAGCCCCCGATTCGGCCTTCCGGCATCTGGAGAAAGCGAGCCGGAGAGACAACGATGATCGCTTGGCCGGGGATGGGCTCAGGGTCTTGGTATCTGCAATTCCTGACCTTGTCGTATCGGGTTTGAAAGCTGGAACCGGCGCGCTGGCCACCACCGCTCGATTGTTTGGCAGTCTGCGCAAGGGCGATGCCGCGCGCACGGTTCGGGAGCTTGCGAAGGGCGCTCTGTTCCACGCGGATCCCGAATCACTCTCAACGGAAGACTTGGTTCGTCTGTTACAGGAGCAAGGGCCTCCAAAGGCCCAAGCATTGATCAGTCGCAATGTTCGCCAACACCTGGAGGGCACACGTCCCTTGACCGCGGCCCAGGTGGAACGGGTGGGCTGCACGATTCGAGGGGCCTGGTCCGATATTTTATTGGGAAGCCTGGCGCACAAAGTGCCCCAGATCTTGGCGGAGAGGGTCGGCGCAAGCACCTCAGAATTTTCGACAAAGGAAAACCACGCACTGCGCATGATCTTCGCTGCGCAGGACAATCGTCGCATGCTGCGCAAGGTTCTCAAGCATCACTTCGCCGGTGACCGGGACTACATCCAAAACCACGCGCTCAATCGGGACTGGCTGGAAAGGCACCCCAAGATTCGCGATTCTGCCTGGTGCCAAGGCTTTGAAATATCCCGCCAGAGTGCGAAGAAAGGATGGTTGACCATTTCATTGGAAACGGACCCGCTCGAGGTCCTGCGCTTGGGCACCCATGTGGGGACCTGTTATGGGCTGGGCGGGGGCTTCGCACACTCCGCCGCTGCGATCATGATGGACGGCAACAAACATGTGGCCTATTGCCGGGATGCACGGGGTGTGGTGTTGGCCCGGCAAGTGTTGGCGATGACCCGGGATGAACGCCTCTGCTGCTTTGGCGTCTACCCGTGGGAGGGCTCGGAGGAATTCCAGGGGTTCTTTGCCGAATTCGATCAAGCCTTTGCCGCGGCCCTCGGATTCCCGATGTATGACCCGGAAGCCGATGATTCAGAAGATGCCGAGGAGCAAATCGAATTCTTGCTGTCATCTGCCTGGTGGTGGGACCACCCCATCTGATGTGCGAGATACGGAGCCGTGCGAGATACGGAGCCGCGTACGTTTCCACGATTTTTGACAGCTAAGTGCCGTACATGAACAAGCTGAGGCTTTGCGGTAGATCGATCAGTTGTGTGCGGTACTTTGTTGTCAGAAGTGGTGACAACGTACGCGGCTCGGTATCGCGGTATCGCGGTATCGCGGTATCGCGCTTCTACAACTCAGCCAGGGCCTGTTCGCTCATTTGGCGGGTGTAGCGATGAATCTTCCAGTGGTCCGGTGCCCAACCAGCTAGGAAACGGTGGAAGTCTGCCCAGGCGGCTGGATACAAGCCCCGCCATTCGTTGATGACCGCATCCTTGTCCACGTCGTCGTGCAGGTACACGCGCAGGGACGCAAAATACGTTTCGAGATGTTGCGGTGCTTGTGCTTTGCACTCCCTATCGGTCAGGCAGCTACTGAGGAAGTAGGCCACGTCTTTGATTCCGCAGCCGGCTCCGACGTACTGGAAGTCGACGGCCGCAACGTTGTCCTGGCCGAAGCAGAAGTTGGCGACCTTGGCATCTCCGTGTACAAGGGTGAGGTAGCGACAATTGTTGAGGGCGTGGTCGAGCTTGTGTGCGGCGTCGCGGAGCTGTGGATCCTCCAGCGCCTTAAATTCATCCGCACGCGTGGCGAGGTGCCAATACGTGCCGGTTTCCCACAGACCTTTTGGCTTGCAATTCAGAAAATGGGCGTGGAATGAGGCGAGCCAGCCAAGGCAGTTGTTGATCTGGGTCCTGTTGAGGCTCGTGTGGCGCTGCTCGAAGCCCGAGGCATCAAGGTCCTCGAGCAAGAAGCGCCAGCCGTGCGGCGTCGCTTCGGCGTGATAACACTTGGCAGTGCGATGGGATGGGTGAAAGTCGGGGATCCAGTCTGAATAGAAACACTGTTCAACCCGGTACGAACGCAACTTGCGCACATGGGAAGCGCGGCTTGTCCAGCCACGCGGATGCTCCATGATCTGGGGGGGCTCAACCCATTTGACAATCGCGCTCGGCACACTGGCGCCAGTGAGGTGCACGCGGGCAATCTCACCATAGCCGCTCCAAAGGGTCTGCACATGTTCAACGTCGGTGGCATGGCCGCCGACGTGTTCTCGCAGCCAGGCAAGTCCTGACTCGTCGCGGAGCAGCCGCCCGCTTAGTTCAATGGCTCGATGGTCCCGGTCCATGGGTTGTGTCGTCGTTTCCACACGGCTTGTGTGTTGAATTGGTTTCCTGGTGGGGCACGGAGCCGCATACGTTTCCACGTTTTTGAAAGTCAAGTGCCGTGCATGGGCGGGCTGAGGCTATGCGGCAGATTACCATTTGTGTGCGGTACCTTGCTGCCAGAAGTCGTGACAACGTACGCAGCTCGGTATCGCGCGCGGACGCCTCGCCACTCACTCGACGAATCTCAGTTCCATCAGCACCGCCCCGTGATCGGACGGGAATTGCCTATCGGGCACCGGGATGCTGTCGTCCTCCCACTCGATGGGATAGACGTGCCCCGCCACCGGTTCGAGTTTCCAGCGGGCCCTGGGGCTATCTTCTGCAGCGCCTTCCCCATCGTTCGCCGCGTCGGGCTGATGGATGTAGAGGCGATCGATCCGCTCGAATCCCTGGGCCTTGCCGTCGCTGGTGCGGTACATCGGTGACCAGGTGATGCCCGGCCGCTGCACCGGATTGGGGTGGACTGTCCGGAAGGTGTCGATGAAGCCCGCTTCCTCCATCGCCAGACTGACCGGCAGATCGAGGGCACGGCGTCGCTTGTAGACCCGAGATGTGTCGAGGGTCCAGTCCAGATGGGAGGGCGTGTTCCAGTCGCCGCCGACCAGCAGCGGAATGGACAGGTCGAGATGGCCGAGTGCTTCCAGTTTGGCGATGATGCCCATGGCCTGGGGAAGTCGCTGCGATCGCACGAACTCCGACTCGAGCAGGTTGTCATCGGTGATGGTGGGCTCTTCTCGCAACTTCCAGGTGATGTAGTCGCGATAGTCGATCCAGATGCTCCAAGTGATGAAGTCGCGACCGCGGTCGTCGACCAGCCTCGCTCCCACGGCATGCCACGGTTCGTGGGTGAAGCGCTCGGCGATGTCGAAGCGGGTCAGGATGCAGAGGTGCGGACTGTCCGCCTGCCACTGGTTCCAGCCGAGTTGCTCGGCGAGCCACGCACCGAGCAGCGGCCGCTCCCCGTCGATGTCGTAACTCTCCTGCATCAGCACCACATCGGCACCGGAGTCGCGGATGATCGCCAGCGCCTTTTCGGCACCGTCAACCACATCGTTGGCACCGTGCAGGACGTTCCACACCAGCACCCGCATGGTGTCCTCGGCGGGCGCGGTGATCGTCTCCCCTGCCGGCCGAAGGGGCGAGCCGGCACAGCCACCGATGACCACGAAAACACACAGCAGGGCGATCGAGCGGAAGGAGGCGGTGGATAGACGTTTCAAAGGGGCAGATTCGGGGGAAGGTGGGGAGGAACAGCGACCTTGGGGGCCTGCATGCGATTGATTGTAGGGCATCGAGTGCAAAACGGGCCCGCTAGGAAAGGCAATGGGTGACCCGCAGGCCGCGAAAGTGCAAGGATTTGGGAAGAGGCCCATGGGATGTTAGCCCGAGACCTTGGCGTGGGGCTGGGCTCGGAAGCATCGGTGGCGGTGCAAGTGACCGTCAGCAGTCTTCGCGAGCTTTACTCTTTCCAGATGGCGAAGGTGACCAAGTACAGCATCACCAAGGCCAATCCGCGTAGAACGACCGTTCCAAAGTCCGCTGCGATCCTCGAGCTCGGCCGCAAGCCGGCGCCGCTGTAGGAGGATGAAACCGTCGGCAGGAGAGGACCCCAGCGTGGCGCGAAGGCATACAACACGGAGCCGAAAACCACATTACCCATCAGGATCCACGCCGCCGGGTGGTCGGACGAGCCACTAGCTAGCCCAGGGCTCGGAATCACCTCCCAGACCTTAGGGCACGTCAGCAGAACAAACGCTCCAAACACCCAGGCCGGAGAGATCGGTAAGCTCCAAACAAAGAGGCGTCGAGCCAGTGAGAGTTCGGATTCAAGTTGCATATGGCTACCTACTTGGTATTCATCGGCAACCATCCCCCCTCATTCCAAATGGGATTTCCTATTTTCTGGCCCGGGGCCGGGTATCTTGTCGGAACGGGCCGTAAAACCACTCAGGTGGCGACAACCCCTTCCAAACCGAGGCCCGGAGGGGCGCCGGCGAGTAACCCAGGGGCCGCCATCAGGTACAGTCTGCACTATGCAATTCACAATATTAGGCGTTCTTCTAGCAGCTGCGAGTTTCAGTCCGATCACCGGCGCCAAGGTATTCCAGGGCAGTCCAACAGCTCAAGCAACCACTCAACAGAGCAAAGCCGCCAAAGCCTCCCCGCTCTCCAAGTTCATTCAGGACCCAACGTTTGAAGTGTTGAGAGGCCCGGGTTGGGGACTGCTAGGGCTATCCGTTGCCAAAAGTGATGACATGCATGTTTACATGAGCATCGATGGGCTCGAGCGGGAACTCGAGTATGAACCGGGAGAGCCGCCGGTTGCGGAATACAAGCCGGACCCGACCCTGATCGTCAACAAGTACAACACGGTCGAGAATGTCATCCACTGGACTGTGCGCGTGAACCCTCATGTGGAAGGGAAAGGGGTTGCGGATTGGAAGGAGGACAGAGTCGATATCAAAGTTCCCTACAAGCTGCGCGATTTGGTGCGCGTGGGGGAGGGTGAGATGTTGATCCTTGGTGAATCTGTTAAGGGGGCCACGATTATTGAGTCTTGGGTTTTGGGTGCCCCAGTCGGGCCCGGGCCTTGGTCTGGAAAGGACCTCTGGATTCCGGTTGATCGGTTCACCAGTGGTGTGCTCTTGTCCGAGTCTTTCGATGTCGAAATTAGTAATCGGTTAGCCACCGCGGACCCGGGGCCTATTGCCTTCAAAAAAGTCGTAAATGAGAAGACTCATCCCGGCCAGCCGGTCGCTTTCAGCGCCTACCTTCCCAAAGGCCTGATCTTCCTACTGACTCGCGACGAAAAGACAAAGGCAACGACCCTGCGCAAGTTGGAAACTCGAAACGGTTGGGCTGAGAGCATCATCAAGACCAGTGCCGAGCTTCCACTGCTGTCGTCGAGCGTCGAAGTTGAGGTCTTGCCTGTTGGCAATTCCACTGGCTATCTGCTCGCCGTTTGGGGATTGGGTTTTGGTCGGATGGTGAACGACAAACCGGAGAACAAGTACGTTCGCGAAGCCCTTTGCCTTGAAGATCTCAACGGCGACGGGGTCTTTGAGACCGAACAAACATTCAAGGACTGGCACGCCCTGTATGAGTACCACCGCACCTTTGAAACCAGCCGCTAGCTTTCAATCGGGAGGAAGTAGCCTCCGTCTGACCGTCAGGCCTGAGGAGGGAATGTGCCGCAGACTATCCTTCCACC
>JAAETM010000732.1 GCA_024228395.1 bacterium
CTCGATTGGGAAGCCGTAGTTGCCTTTCTTCAGGCGCGCGCCGGCTAGCTTGGAGAGCAGCTTGCGCATCCAGAGGGGGCCTTCCTGGTTGTGCATGTCGTAGATGGCCGCCGTGTTGTTGTAGCGTTGCCAGGTGTGACGTACGGAGTCCGGGAGGGGGGTGTTTTGCGAGTTGTACTTGTACTCAAAGCAGTCGCCCCACTCGTGGAAGTTTGTCGGCGGGTCGTAACCCTCTTTGATGGCGGCGCGGTAGTCGGGGGTGCCGGGGATGGGGCGGTAGGGGTAGACGTCGGAGCCGGCTAGGGGGTAGAGGAACTTGGTGTGGGCGGCTTGTTTTAGGGTTTGCTCCATCGACTCTTGGCTCTCGCCGGGGAAGCCGATGATCCAGAAGGTGCCGGGCACGATGTTGCGCTTGACCATTTCACCGATGGCGATCGGGATGGAGTCGATGCGGATGTCCTTTTTGATGCGCTCTTGCATCTCGGCGGTGCCGGTTTCGGCGCCTAGCCAGAGTAGGTGACACTTGGACTCTTCGAGCAGGTCGAGGGTGGACTCCTTGTAGCGCATGATCGTTTCGATCTCGATCGTGCCGTTCCACCAGATGTCGGCGTTTTCGTCGACCATGGTTTGGCAGAACTCCTTGGTGCGCTTTTCGTGCACGCCGAAGTTGGCGTCTTGGAAGCGCAGCATGTCGAAGCCGAAGCGGGCTTTGAGTTCGATGATCTCCTCGGCTAGTTGCTTGCCGGGGATGGCTTTCCAGCGACGGTTGCTGACCGCGGGGGAGCAGCAGAAGGTGCAGGCCTCGGGGCA
>JAAETM010000733.1 GCA_024228395.1 bacterium
TTCACTTGAATGAGATATTCGATAGCTGCTTCGTTGTCCTTGGGAAGCGCATCCAGATTCAGTTCCCCACCCACCGTCAACTCCGCCAAGGACCTAGCGTAACCCTGTTTCTGTCGGGACAAGCCGCAGGCGCGTAGCGCATCGTTGTCATGTCGCAGCAAAGCCGCAGGTGCACAACCGCCTCCTAGCAGTTCCTCCAACCGCCCCCAAACCGCGCCGGCCGAAGCCACACTCACCTGCTGCCCAACAATCGTACGCAGCAGGGTTCCATACCCCTTTTCACGGTGACGGGTTTCTGGGTAGCCATAGATGAGCAAGGCCTCGCCCAGCTTCGGCTCGACCAGCGCCACCCTATTCAATCCTGTCGTGATTTGGCGTTTTGTTAGTCCCATTCGTTCAGCCGCGCTTGGATACTCAGCGGCAAACCATAACACAAGCCCTGCGGGAATGTGGTGTCCAGCACCCTGGGGTCGCTTCCGTATTCCTGTTAGTCCGTGACCGCGTAGGCTTTGATCTCAATGCCAGACAAGCCTTCATCGGTCATTTGGAAGGGGCCCAGAATTCTCGCGCCCGCATGATGCTTATGGCGAGAAGGCTCAACCGTTAGCCAAAAAGGACCAGGCTTCGGACCATACAGATGAAAGCGGGACTGTTGACGGAGATACACCTGCGATGTTCCGGCCTGAGAGGTTGCCTCGGAATCACTCCAAGCCATCAAAGTGGCCGACTGCCGCCTTGGCCAATCCACCGGGATAATCTCTCCCTTGACCGGATGGGCAGGAATCAACACCGCTTGGAGCCCCTGGGGAGCCACACCTTGCTCGACCTTGAACTCTACGGGGTTGGCGAGCAACCAAGGGAAAGAGCTCTGCGCGCGAGTGAGCTTCAACTTGTAGATTCCGTCGGGCACACAGGAAAACACCCCCTCGAAATCTATGTACTTCCCCACGGCTGCCCCGCCGTAGTCATTTTCCAGGAGGCCGATTGATCGCTTGTACTTCGAAAGGTCCACCAACTGACCAGCCGGGTCAACCAATTCGATTGTCACATCCACGCAGCCCACATCTAAGCGCCATTCCTGCCCTTCGATCGGAAGACTCCACTCGGATACTCGACTTCGTGCCGACCGGGTCATGACGATGATCTGATTTGGGTTGTACTCGGGCAAAATGGCGTTGAAAAATCCTCCGTCCCGGAATTTCAATATCTCAAGTTTGAATGATCCCCCAGGGTAGGAGACCACCACACTCCCCACTCCCGCCGGTTCCCCATTCACGTAAACGCGGCCACTCACATACTGGAAGCCGGGGAGAAGATTCAGATCAACCGACGTCTCGATGCCAGCTTGGACTTCAACCAAGGGGGACTCCATGCGCGCCTTGGCTCCTTTGGGAATTCCACTTGGAGAAATGGATAAGCGGTAAGTTCCAGGGGGCAGGTCCCGCTTGAAGAGGGGTTCATTGAATGCACGACCTGCGACGGGGTACGTGATATCGGTTTCCGTGTTCCGAAGGTGAGCGGACAGGCCAAGAGGGCTATCGGGCCACGGGCTGATGAGCACGACGGATCCAAGCGCTTTTGGTTGCAAGACGACCTCGGTTTCTTTCCCCGGAAAGACCTCCACATCGGCGGAGGCGCTCGCCTTGGCTCCTCGCAAGCGATATTGGGCTGAATACTTGCCAGGCTCGACGTCTTTGAGCAGAACAATCCCGTCTTCACCAGTCCTCCCTGGACTCTGATAGTTGGAGCCCAACAAGAAGTCGAACTTGGACCTGTTCAGGGAACGGAGCACCACCTCTGCGCCAGCCCTTGGCTTGCCATCGTAACCCTTCACCAAAGCTCGAACGCTGCCGGTAGGGTGCAGGATTACATTTAAGGCCTCCTCATTTGGCACCTCAACCATCTCGAGAGCAACCGGTACGTATCCTGGGGCACCGATAGTAACTCGCCACTTACCCGCAGGAAGCGATTCCCATTGGAACCGATCGTTCACAGTCGCAACTGTCGTCTGAAAACTCGGATCAAAGCCTTTGATGAATGGGTTGAGATGTTCGTTCGATGCCTCGGGGAAATACGCAGAGGGGGTCATCTCTTCGGGCATATTGGCGTTTATGGCATACGCCAAGAAATCCGGCCTGAACAGCAAGCACTCAATTGTGACGCTCGCAAAGGATTCGCCTGAACCACCTTTCACACTTCCCACCAATCCATGCGGGGCCGGATTGAAGACAAAGGTCTGTAGCTCGGCGCCAGGGGATTTTACGCCAAACCCCTGTATTTGCGCACTTGCGTCCAAGTCAATGGGTGAACCCAATTCCCGTTGCGACGCACCCCCAACAAAGGCATAGATGGACTCAATAGACTCGTACCCACGTCGCATCTTGAAGCGACCGTCCCCATCTGTTTTCGCCAAATGCTGAGAGCATCGACCAGGATCTAATAGATAGGTCCCATGGCCATTCCAATCTTCCCCAGCTCGAATCCAAGCATTGGCAATTCCATGGCCCTGGGTGTCGACAAGTTGCCCGTTCAACACCAACGAGGTGGCAGGCAATTCGATGTCAGGTAGGTGAATGACCTGCCCTACCTCCAACGGATCGACTCCTACAAATAGCGATGAAGCTCCTACGCCGTGCGCAATGAGGCCAACGCTAGTATTCGGCGGCACTTCAAAATCGAAGGTGCCTTCGGAGCCTGGGACTAGCATGAGTGAAGGTCCCTTTGCACCTATCTCCAAGATGCACCGTTGCTTATGCAAAGCCATATCTGCCAACGGAAACTCGTCAACCATGAATGCCTCGATCCAGGGATACTCCAAGGGAGCCCCCCCTTTGGCCTGCACACGCGCGACAATTCGAGCGGATTTTCCGATCACCAACCTATTGTCCACAGCTTCAGGACTGGAGCTTCCGTGCAAAGTGATCGGCAGAACAGGAAACCCCACACCATCCGCTTTTACGATCAGCCACCGGCCCTTCCCGATTGCGAACCGGTACTGATGCTCATCCACCGCGATCAAGGGCATGTAGCGCGTCCGTGTTAGAGAGAGTGAATAGCTCAAACTATCTGTGTCTACCCCCTCGCCAACAACCCGGATCTTCCGAGGGTATCCCTCTATCGAATCGAGCTCGATGGGTCCCTTTTGCCACACCCGGTACGACCCGGTCCGCATCCAACAATTGGGGTCCTGCAATTCCAAGTGCCCTCTTTCCGTCCCCGGTGCGAAGGCCATGCGGAAGGTTCCGCTTGCGGAGACCTTTGCCCCATACCACTTCCCCCCATCGGGCCAGTTCGCACCTTGGCCCCAAACTCGAGTGTCTGCGGCTGGAGTGAATCCCAAGGGGTAGGTGACTTTTCCTTCTACCCAGATTGTGTCCGGTGAGAGCGAAGCATCGAAGCGATGAGTCCGCTGCGCTGCACCCTCGATTTTCTGCCCGGCGATGGCCTCGTCGCCTTCGGCTAGAACCAACGTTTCTTGACCAGCGCCTTCAGGCCTCAGCTCGAGGCCATCCGCCTCGGTGGATCCGTAACTCGCAATCGCCCCCCACTGCCAAAGGGCCAACAGGAGAACGCCGAGCAGGCCAAGAAGAAGTTTGAAGCGCATGTGAGTATTACGCAGCGGGAAGCGTTGGTAACCGCAGTATTGGAAACTAACGGGAATACGGTGTCAGGCACCGTATCCCCGCTAGTGGTGACCTCGTGCCTGACACCATATTCACACCGAGGCCCGGGCCTGCGCCACGAAATCCGCGATCTGCGTGTCGCCATGTCCGAGCGATTCGTGATGGAGCCAAGCCCAATCGGTCAAACGCGCTCCGCTGATCGGAGGCGCGTCGTCCACCTGAGCCAAGTACGCCCTCTCCATTTCATCGGTCCGCGGGAAGATATGAAAGTGCACCTGCGGGTCCATCTCAGCGAATTTCATCACGTACACGCGGCAGGGTTGAATGATGTCGAGCACAAGGGACTCCGCCCTGGAAATGCACGATAACAAATCTGCCCCTTGCTCCTGGGCCAATTCCCCCAGGCTCGTGCAAGCCGCTTTGGGTGTCACGATCAAGTACCCGGGAATCCTGTACCCACTGGATTGCTCCACGGTCGTGTGCTCGGTCTCAAGGATTGTGAATTCACTCATGGGGTTCCTGCCTGTACGAACTAAAGTTGGCTGAAGCCTAACGATGAGGCCCCGGTAGAGTTTATCAATCCTGTCTATCGGCTGCGCCCCATGGTCCGAATCATTCGATCCAGCCGGCGGAAGCAGCGCCGCCCACCTCCACCCATGAAGATCCACCAACTAAGGAATGCGACCCTGCTACTGGAGATCGGTGAGCACCGACTGCTCGTCGACCCCGTTCTGGGTGACGTCGGTTCCTTTTCCGCATTCAAGATGTTCGGAGGCGGAAGGCGTAGAAACCCGATCGTGCCCCTCCCCGAGCAAGCCCCGGACCTGCTCGCAAAAGCGACCGGGGTACTGATCACCCACGCCCACCACGTGGACCACCTAGACCCCACTGGCGTGGCGTGGATCAAAGAACGCGGTCTCAAGGTGTGGGCCAGCCCTCTCGATGCGCCTTCCCTGCGCAAGAAGGGATTCGAAGTGGAGGAGGTCCACGACGGCATCGGAGGCATGCGCTGCGAGATCATCCCGGCCGTGCACGGCCGGGGTCCCATAGGTTGGTTGATGGGTCCAGTCACCGGTTTTTTCCTGGCCGCCCTAGGCGAACCCAGCATCTATCTGACCTCCGACGCTGTGCTCACCGAAGACATGCTGGCCGCCGTTAAACGCCTGCAACCCGAAGTGATCGTATCCCCCGCCGGCTCCGCAAGCTTCGGCCTAGGCCCAGACATTCTGTTTTCGATCGACGAGTTAATCACACTCACAAAAAGCTGCTCCGCGCAGATGGTCTTCAATCATCTAGAAGCCGTGGATCACTGCCCCACCACAAGAAAGCAACTGCGCGAACGCCTGGAAACAGAAGGCCTCAGCTCGCGCACCAACGTCCCTGAGGACGGTCATTCCCTCGAGTTTTCGACGACAAACGATCACCGGACAGAGCCAGCGATCAAGCCTGCAATCCCTGATCAGCCAGGCCTGCAAAAGTGGTTGGTCAACATGATTGCTAAGGTCATGTGAGCGCCGAAACCGCAGCTTCCGCACACACTTGAGATCAGAGCTCGGCCATGAGTAGCCCTGGATGCACCCATTGGCCGCTCAACTACCCGGTAGAAGGAATGCCGATAGGAGGCCGAGGCACCACAATATCAGTCGGCGTCCCTTTCATGGAACAGGGTCACGACCTGAAATCGTGGGAGCTACTTGATTTTGCAAAATTCGCCGTCCTTCCCGCTATCCTCGGGACATGCGATTCATTGTCACCATTCTGATTTTCATTCTTCTTGCCAGCCTGACCTGGCTTCTGTTGCCCGCGGGCGGTTCTCCCGAAGGCGCGAATGCCAAAGACCTAGCACCTCACCCATCCACCACCGAAAATGTTGGATTGATCGACATTGAGGAGCGCGCATCAACCTTGCTGGAGGGTGGGGAGACCACGGAACGGGCCGTCGTCGCCGCGAAGAACCCCGAGCCATTGGTAGATGGCGAACCGATAGCCCTTGGGCTTGTTTTGGACGCTACTACCCAAAAGCCCGTCCAAGGTGCAGAGATCGATCTGACCCGCCCCTTGCACAAGGAGTTCAACACTCTGGATCTGGCGCATTATCAGGATTCCGTTCCGGTTGCTTCGACCGTCTCCGATAGTGAAGGGCGTTTCCGAATGCGAGCTCCCGCCGATGTCCCATTGGATTTGGCTGTTCAATCAAAGGGCTACGCGACTGCGCACCGAGCTTATGTCTTTGCGGATGATTCGATCACCGTGCTGCTTCAACCGGGCGCGATCCTCGAGGGGCGCATAACCAGGGAGTCCACCGACGAACCACTGGCTGGCGTCAAATTGCAGGCCTGGAACGGAGCTCGAAGCCATATTTTGCGCGGCGAAACAGATATCGGAGGGAACTTCAAGTTCGAAGGACTTGGCGCTGAAGTGATCACATTTGTGGTCACGCCGAATCGATTTGCGGCGCCCTCCTGGGAATCGATCGAACTGATCGCGGGACAGACAATTCGCATCGACCTCGCCTTGGCCGAGGGGGTGTCAGCTTTTGGAGTCGTCACCGACAAACAATCTGGCTTGCCCATCGAGGGTGCGGAAGTCAGTGAAGGCTGGACCTTCCAAAGGACTGCCGTGACCGATGCCGAAGGACGATACCGATTGTCCGGGTTAGGGAAGAATGGAGTTTATAACGTCCATGCGCGCGCAGCTGGCCATAGCAAAGCGCAATCCAACAATGGCCCCATCATTCATGACGCTCCCGCCGTAGACAAGGAAGTCAACTTTGCGCTTGAACTCGCAAATGGGGCGACCGGACGTGTTGTGGACGCTGAGGGCAATGCCATCCCATCCGTGTATTGCGCGGCGGTGGCCAACAAGCGGATCGGTGGCAAGCAGCACACTGACTATGTGAGCTGCAATTCTGACGAGGATGGGCGCTTCTCCATTGACGGGCTCAATACAGAACTCCCCCATCAAATTTCCCTGCGAGCTTCGGGTTATGGAGTGCGCACCTACGACTTTCCATCCCCAGAATCTGGTGTCCTCGACCTGGGTACTTTTGTGCTGCACAAGCCCGGCGCCGTCCGTGGCTCCGTCATAGACACAGAGGGCCAACCCCTGCCCGCGATAGAGATCACCCTGGACGGAACCAATGGGGACGTCTCCGCACGTCGGCCGCAGGCATCTCGGCCCTACACCACAAGCTACACTTCAAAAAGAGACTCACGAACCGACTCCTTGGGCCGGTTTCACTTCGCAGATGTGGCAGGAGGCTCCTACAAGTTACGAGCTGCGCTTGACAGGAGCAGCGGCGTGTCCGCCGAGACCACCTTGCAGCTAGCCGAGAGCGAGATTTCAACCGGCACCATCCTCGTTTTGGAGACGGGCGGGATGCTCTCGGGCCGAGCGCTAAACTCCAACAACAAGCCCCTAATCGGCGCCATCGTCGCAGCATGGCCAGCCGATTCGCCCCGCATGAACGGCGTCTACACGAGATCGGGAGCCAACGGAACCTTCCACTTCCATGGTCTCGAGTTAGGCGAGTACTTCCTACGGATAGATGTGCGCTACCTGAACTCCAAGGACCCCGCTAAGCCCATGGCAAGCGCCGTTCCCCTGCGCGCCACAACCGGCGATTCAGGACTCACTCTCTACACCCTGGAACCGGACACCCTGCGCATCCAGCTGCTCACCACAAAAGGCCAACCCCACCCCGAAGGCTTCATCCAAGTCCTCGAACCCGGCACCGACGTGGTCCTAGACCAGGGCTGGAGCGACGCACAAGGCCGCTTCGCCACCCCCGTGCGCCCGGGCGGACAATTCGACATCAAATGGAGCCCAAGCATGCGCCGCATAAGGTCGGATGATCCGGTGGATGACACCCCCGACATCACCCTGCGCCATGCCTCTCCGGGGCAGCAGGAACATGTCCTGAAACATCCGTAGAGACCGATAGGCGATGGAAGTTGTTCGGTCTCGGAATCCTAGCGCAGCTTGCCACCATTGGCTGCCGCGTCGATCAAGATCTGCGCGGGAGTGAAGCGCAGTATGCCTCCGGTGCGATCGACAATATCAGGGGCCTTGCAGAGTCGATTCAAGTCCGCGACTATATCCGAAACTCCCCGGGCCTCGCCGTAGCGGATGAGGCCGCCATGGAAGGGAGCGAAACCCATGCCGAAGACGGTGGCCAAGTCAAGTGTGTCAGCGTCGGCTACGACCTGTTCTTCCAGGGCACGACAGCCTTCGTTGAACATGGCTAGCACCATGCGATCCACGATTTGCTGGTCATCTAGGGCGGCCAAGGCGGCTTGCTTTTGGAAGCTACCCAAGTCCTCGGCCAGCTTGGCTTTTTTACCCTTCTTAACGCCCGCGTGTTGATAAAAACCCTTGCCGGTTTTCTTACCAAGGCGTTTGTTGAAAACGAAAGTGGACAGACCTTCCACCGGGATCATGCGGTCGCCATAACCTTGGTGCAAGGACTCGGCGGCGTGGGTGGCGATGTCGATACCGACCTCGTCGAGCAGCTGGAGCGGCCCCATGGGCATGCCGAAGTCCAGCATGAGGTTTTCAATGCGCAATGGGTCCACGCCCGCCAGGAACAAACGCACGGCTTCATCCAGATAGGGCCCAAGCAGGCGGTTCACCAGGAAGCCTGGCACGTCCTTGCAGATGACCGGGGTCTTGCCCATTTGCAATGCCAGCGCAGTCGTTCTAATGACGGTTTCGTCGCTGGTTTGATCGCCCCGGATGATCTCAACCAGGGGCATTTTGGGGACCGGGTTGAAGAAGTGCATACCGATCACACGTTCGGGACTCGGCAGGGTGGAAGCGATGGCGTCCACGGAAAGGGACGAGGTATTGGTGGCAAGAATGGCATCGTCGGGCATGGCTTCCGCCAGGGCGCCTAGCACTTTCTGCTTTACACCCAGGACTTCGGCGACGGCTTCGATGGCAAAATCACAGCCTTGCATTCCGATAATTCCAGGCACGGCGTCAAGACGATCCAGAGCCTGATCGTGCTCACAAGCATTGATGCGTCTGCGTTTCTTCTTGACCTTGAGGGCTTTCGCATGGGCAGCCATAGAATCACCAAGGGCTTCCGAAGAGAGGTCTGCAAGACGCACAGAAACGCCCTTTTGGGCGAGAACAGAGGCGATGCCACCTCCCATGATGCCCGCGCCCACAACCGCTGCTGTTTCGATCGGTGCCAATTTCTTGCCATTGGGGTGCTTGCCCAAGGCTTTGGCTCTTTCCGTACCGAAGAACAATGACACGAGCGACTTGCACTCGGAAGTCACTCCCAAACGACCCACCACTTCAGCTTCCTTCTTCGCCCAAACTCCGTGGCGAGCAAGAGGTGCGCCAAGGATCAACTTGATGACTTCATAGGGTGCGGGATACTTACCTCTCGTCTTCGCGGTTACGCCTCTCTTGGCCATGGCGCCAACAATCCACAGGGCTAGCGGATTGCGATCCACCAAGAAGGCTTTGTAGCCGCGCTTCTTTTGCTTGCAAGGCATACGGCCCATGGCAATATCGCTCGCGATGCGCAGCAGGTACTCCTGCTTGGTCACGCGATCGATCATGCCCATCTTGTAGGCACTCTTCGCCGGGAACAGACGGCCGGTCAACGCGGCGGTCAGCGCATTGGGTACGCCGACCCTGCGCGGCAAGCGGTGACTTCCGCCCCAACCGGGAATGATGCCAAGTTGGGTTTCGGGGAGACCGATACGCGTGGCATTCGAGTCACTGGCCACGATGCGGTCGCAGGACAGCGAGATCTCATACGCGCCACCCGGCACAGGGCCACTGACCGCTGCCACGGTACGCGCGCTTAACTTGCTTATGGAGTCAAACACCTCGTGCAACTCGAAGCAGGCCTTTTCAAAAATGCCGGGATCGGTGATCGAACCGATGCCTTCCACATCGGCGCCCGCTAAGAACTGATCCGCTTTGCGGCCCGTGAACACAACACCGCGCAGGCTCTGATCACCTGCCAGCTCCCGGATCACTTCACGCAGATCGCGCACCATGGGTGCGTCAAACACTGGAAAACTGCGATGCGGTGGATCGAAGATCACGATGGCAAGGCCCGTTTCGGGCCGCTCCACACGAACGCAAGCACCCGGTTCGGGCGCATTGTCAGGCATGGGTAGTGATACGGTTTCCATTACGAGTCCATCCTTTCCAAAATGACCGCGCCGCCCTGTCCACCACCGATGCAAAGGGTGGCCAAGGTCAATTCGTGGTCGCCTATTTCCAATTCGTGGGCTGCGGTGAGCAACAGGCGGGTGCCCGTGGCTCCCACCGGGTGACCAAGAGCGATCGCGCCCCCGTTGATGTTGGTCTTGTCCAAGTCGAGTTCACCGACCGCCGTGTCGCGACCCAATTCCTTGCGAGCGAATTCATCGCTCTCGAAGGCTCGCTTGCACGCCAGCACTTGAACCGCAAAGGCTTCATTGAGTTCGATGGCGCCTATGTCTTTCAAGGTGCAACCTGCCAAGTCCAATGCCTTAGCCGTGGCGTACACCGGGCCGAGCCCCATGCGCCGCGGATCCAATCCCGCCCAAGCGTAACTTCGAATGCGCGCCAGGGGTTTGAGCCCCATGGCTTCCGCCCGCGCTTGGGTAGTCACCAACAGGGCACCCGCCCCATCGGTGATGCCACACGCGTTGCCCACGGTCACCACGCCATCCGGCTTCTCAAAGTACGGTCGCATCTTGGCCAAGGCCTCGGGCGATTGATTGTCTCGAATGGAATCGTCGTGCTGCACCGCCGCTCCTTTCTTGCCCTTGCTATGAATCGGTAGGATCTCACCTTCAAATCGTCCCGCATCCCGGGCGCGTCTAGCGCGCTGATGGCTCTCGGCCGCGTACTGATCCGCTTCCTCACGGATCACACCGAACTCGCGCGCGATGACTTCCGCGGTTTGCCCCATGAGCAATCCGCAGGTGGGATCGTTCAGGCCTTCGAGCAGCGCGACTCGTGGCTTTAGGAAACCCGGCCGAAAGGAACCGATGGCGGAGAGCCGTTGCCCCATGGAGCGCGCGCTCATCAGGTTCGCGAACAGGTTCGTCATCTGCGGACCGAAGAGCAGCGGATATTGACTCATGACCTCTACTCCGAGGGTCAGATAGGCATCGCCATGCCCCGCACAGATCGAGGTCACCGCGCTGGTCACAGCTTCAATACCACTGGCACAGTTGCGAGCCACCGTGCGGGCAGGCACCGCTTCGGGCACCCCCGAGCGCAAGGCGATCACGCGTGCCACATTGGCCTGATCGTGGGGCGGGCCCACACAACCCGCGATGACCTCATCCAGGGAGGCCGGATCCGCTCCGGTTCTGGCGAACAGTTCCCGGCTCACGCGGGCGGCCAAACCGGCAGCATCCTTGCGCTTGAACTGGCCCCCCGCACGGGCCCAAGGGGTACGTAGACCGGCAGCCAGCACGATCGGGGGAGCATCATTGAGGTCACTCATGGGCATGTTTCTTCGTACATTTCGGGTGCGGATCAGTAGCCTGTTCCCACTTGCATGGTAGCGAAGTCAAGCGATGGCCTCAAAATCTCCCTGAACGATGCAATTTCCTTCTCCAATCCGTAAGAACGACCGATGATGGAGCAAGGGTTGTCGGACCTCTAGATTCCGACTGAACCCCACCCATCCAAGGCGCCCGCGCGCCACCCCTTCGAGCGAGTTCATGCCCCCCTTCATCCTTCCCCACCCCGGAGCTTTCATTCCGATCCTGATCCTGTTCTTCCTTGCCCTCGGGTACCTAGAGGCACCCGTTTGGGGCTTTGCCGCGCTGGCATTCGTTGCCGCCGTGGGACTTGGATTTTCATGGTGGGTCCTTGTCCCCATCGTGGTCATCGGCGCCATCTTGAGCCACAAGCCCACCCGCCGTGCCCTGTTCAGCAGCCCCATGCTCAGGCTGCTGATCAAGATGAAGTTCCTGCCGGTCATTTCCCAGACCGAGCGCGAGGCTCTGGAAGCTGGCACCGTGTGGGCGGACGCAGAACTGTTCTCGGGCAAACCGGACTGGGACAAACTGATCTCGGAGCCCTACCCCGGCCTGAACGAAAAAGAACAGGCATTCATCGATGGCCCGGCCCAGACCGTCTGCAACATGACCGACGACTGGGAGGTTTTCCAGAACCGCGACCTGTCCGAGGACGTTTGGGACTACCTCAAGAAGGAAAAGTTCTTTGGCATGATCATTCCAGAGCCCTACGGAGGCCTCGGACTTTCCGCATCCGCCAACAGTGCGGTGGTGGCAAAACTAGCCTCCTGCTCGGGCCCCCTCGGAATCACAGTCATGGTGCCCAACTCCTTGGGCCCCGCCGAGCTGTTGCTGCACTACGGCACGGACGACCAAAAAAACCACTACCTACCACGCTTGGCCGACGGCCGCGAGGTGCCCTGTTTTGCCCTGACCGAACCGGGCGCCGGATCGGACGCTGGTTCGATCACCGCCAGCGGCGAGGTTTTCCAAGACGAGGATGGGGTGTGGAAAATGCGCCTGCATTGGAACAAGCGCTACATTACCCTGGCCGCTGTCTCGACGCTTTTGGGATTGGCCTTCAAGCTGCGGGACCCGCACAATCATTTGGGCAAGGGAGAAAATGTGGGTATCACCTGCGCCCTAGTCCCGACGGATCTGCCCGGCGTGGTACTGGGTGAGCGACACGACCCCATGGGCGTGCCCTTCTACAACTGCCCGACCCATGGCGAAGGTGTGGTCGTTCCGCTGGATGCGATCATCGGAGGCAAAGCTGGCGCGGGCAAAGGCTGGCTCATGCTCATGGAATGTTTGGCCGCCGGCCGTGGCATTTCCCTGCCCGCCTCTTCGACGGCCAGCAGCCAAATGGCTTCGCGCGTGGCTGGTTCCTATGCCGCCATTCGCAAGCAGTTCGGCATGCCGATCGGTAAGTTCGAAGGCATTGTGGAACCGCTTTCGCGCATTGCCGGCCGCGCCTACATCCTGGAAGCCGCACGCCGTTACACCCTGGGCGCGCTGGACCAGGGCTTTAAGCCCGCTGTGGTCACCGCCATGGCCAAGTACAACTTTACCGAGCTCGCTCGGGACTCGATCACCGACGCCATGGACGTGGTTGGAGGCGCAGGAATATCCCGTGGCCCGCGCAACCTGCTCGCCCACGCATACATTGCCCAACCCATCGGCATCACCGTGGAAGGCGCGAATATCCTAACACGTACCCTGGTGGTATTCGGCCAAGGCGCCATCCGCTGCCACCCCTACGCATATCGTGAAATGGCAGCTGTGGAAGCCGGGGATGTGCACGAGTTTGACGAAGCTTTCTGTGGACACATCGGCCATGTCTTGCGCAACACCTGCCGCAGCATCACCCTGAGCTGCACGCGCGGCATCTTTGCTTCCTACCCCGTCCATGGACCGGCAGGAAGATACTACCGCAAGCTCTCCTGGGCCTCCGCCTCCTTCGCCACCATGTCCGACTTGGCCTTGGGCCTGTTCGGCGGAAACCTAAAGCGCAAGGGCGCCCTGACCGGTCGCTTTGCGGACGTGTTCTCGTGGCTCTACCTGGGCAACGCGGTGCTGCGGCGCTTCGAAGCCGAAGGCCGCCGCAACGAGGACGTAGCTTTCCTCAATTGGTCCATGGACTTCACCATGGCGCGCATCCAGGAAGGTTTCGACGGCATCTTCAAGAACTTCGACGTGCCTTTGGTCGGTTGGTTCTTCCGCGGTCCGCTCGCGACCTGGTCGCGCTTCAACTCGCTGGGCTCCGATCCGTCGGATCGACAAAGCCATCGTATCGCCCGAGCGATCCAAACCCCCGGTGAACTACGGGATCGCATCACCCCGACGATTTTCCACGCGGACTCCGAAAATCATCCCATGCGCCAACTCGAACGAGCTTTCGACCTGTGCTCAAGAGCCGATCCCGTCGTGACCAAAATCAAAAAGGCTATGCGCAAGGGCGACCTGCCCAAGGGCAAGCCCCTCGCTGCGGCCGACCAGGCCCGCGATGCGCAGATCATCAACGCCTCAGAGTATGACCTCCTGCAACAGGCTGAAGCCGCGCGCGAAGACCGCATCCAAGTAGATAGCTTTAGCCTGGAGGAGTACATGCAGACATCGATGAAGCCGGAAGCGGAACTCGATCGCCGTGTGCCGGGGACCTTGCTTGGCTAGCCAATTGCGCTCTTGATGGCTGCGCAGGATTATGGGAATTGACCACCGCAACACCACTTGAAAACTCGGTGGTCCACTTGGAAGCCATCCTGGTGGGCCGCAAGCGCGTTTCCACGGCGTTCGCAGAAGAGAGTTTGGCTCCGGATGTCCACTAGCCCGGATATTTCATGAACACGCACCCCAGGCTTCGCAAACGGGCCCCTTCGGGCCCCTCTCGCTCCCTGACAGGACTTTCCGAATTTTGCCTTCCTCGACAATGCCACCGCATTGCCTGCGGGGTCAAAATCCACAA
>JAAETM010000734.1 GCA_024228395.1 bacterium
GAAGCGGTCTCAGGCGCGCACCCCCGCGGGGGTGACCCACCGGAGGTGGGTCGGGTCGAGCCCACACCAGAGCTTTGCTCTGGCCCGGGGCCCCTCGCCCCTGGAGTCCTAGGCCGCAAACATGCTCGGACCCCCGGTAACATTCCCATGAGGATGCTCGGTAACATTTTTACGTGAGGCAACACGGTGGGGCAATGTAGTTGACGCTGGGCACAGGATCTGACACCGTGGTCTGGCGCGATTCACCGCTCCTAGAATGCACATGTAGCTTGGCAACAATTCGTCCCCCCGTTTGCGGTACCTCACCGTCATACGCTCGCCACAAACACCACAGATTACCAGACCCTGCAGGAGCGCAGGTCCTTCCCGTGGTGGGCCATGACGGCGATCTTGACCAAAGGCCTTGGCGGTGCTCTCAAGGCGCTTCAGGTTGCGTTCGTGGTCATCCCATGAGATGTAGCCCGCATGGGCGTCGATCTTGAGGGAGATCCACTCCTCCCGCGGCAACTTGATCGTTCGTGTGCTTCCATCGGCCAAGGTCGTCGTACGCTGGCGACCAAAGCAATAGGCCCCCGCGTAACGGGGATTGCGGAGGATAGACCGCACACGACCCACCACCAGTCGCTGCCACACCACTTCTCCCTTGCGCGGGCCACTGCCCGGGCGCACGGGAAATAATTGGTCTCGTTCGGCGAAGTGCCTTACCGTCGCAGTTGCTGCGCCCGTTGAGTCAAATGCGGTGAATAGTGCACGCAAACTGGCCCATACTTGCATATCCGGATCGAGGACGACTCGATCGGCTGCATCGTAGACGAGGCCTATCGGCAGCTTGTAGCGCAACTCTCCGCGGCGAGCCTTATTCAAAATGCCTCCTCGCAAGCGACTGCGGAGTACATGCAACTCGACTTCGCTCATGGTGCTCTTGAGCCTAAGCAGCAACCTGTCATTGAAGTGCGAAGGATCGTAGACCCCATCTTCATCGAGAATCAGGGTCTTGAATAGGGCACATACCTCGAGCAGGTGATGCCAGTCCGTGCTGTTGCGAGCCAAGCGCGATACTTCCAGTCCCAGCACGCCCCATGCCCACCACTGCCACGAGTTCAGCAAATCCCATGCGGTCGGAGTTCGCCGCAGCCGACCTACCGAGGTCACGATCGATCACGACAATTTGATCGTCCGACCAACCGAGCGCAATGGCCCGTTGGCGCAGTGCGTACTGGCGTTTGGTGCTTTCCGTGTTCTCATGGCGGGCAAGAGTCCCACGATCCCATCCCGCTCGACCGCCTTCTTCGCCTCGTAGTACGTGGGGCGCGTGTAGCCGTGTTCCTTGACCGCACGCGTTATGGAAAGTCCGTCGACGCGCACCCGCCGTAGCATCTCGTACTTGACCTGGACAGCGTCGTGGGGATCGAAGAAGACCCCGCTGGTGAAGAGCTCGCTGGTCACTCGCTCTGGATGGGGATGCAGAGCATTGCGTCGCCGGAGTCCCCCGAGCTTGAAGTTCCTGGAATTTGCGTGGGACATGGGGAGATCTTCGACGTGTGCCTTCTCGTGATGTATGCCATACTATGCCGCAGGAGATAGAGTTTGCAAGGAGAGTGGAGCTGGTTCCGAGCACAATGATATTTATATGCGCTCATTAGGTTCCCAAAATCGGCCATGCGCTGGCGTTGGTCACCAATGCACGGCATGAATCGGCATACATGCGCGGCGCTATGTCCTTTACATATCGTCCCCGCCCTCCTCGGCCCTCTCCCGCATGGATTCGAGCAGGTGGACTAGGTCGAGCAGCTCCCCGATCCGGAACCAGGCACGTCCGCCAACTTGCTCAACGAAAGGGTCAGGCCGGGCCAAATCCGTCCAACTGCGGGGCGGAGACTCCACTCTGCCGTCCTCCTCAACTCGGAAGTAGACACGCTCACAAGTTCGGCAGCGCCGCGCTTGAACCAGCTCACGCCGCTGGCCCACGTGCGGGTGGAACGGATGAGTGATGGTGAAGTGGATGCGCAACTCGCCTGCGCAAGGTGCAGTTGGTTGTATGTTCCAATACGCGCGCGAGCAGTTCAGGCCAGCGATATGTGGAGGAGCCGGTGTGGAGTTTGGTTGTAGGCTCGGGAGGATTGGTGGGTCCGTGGCAGTGCTCGTCTTCGGGGGGATCCGCAGAGGGCCGGGGCACGATGAGGTGGCGTAGGGAGGACGCGGGTGCGAAGAGGCCGTGGTAGGTGAGTTGGTGCTCGCGCGGGTGCGGCGTGATCGGTTAGCTTTGGGATAGGCCTTCTGGAATCGGGTCCGAGAGTAACGCGGGATTGGATCGATGCGGCTTGTAGGAACGGCAGCAGAGAGTCGTGTTCGTCGGTGGGGGGCGAGGGATGAGCCAAGGCGCAGGGCTCAAATTGATGGCGCCGGGGTGGGCCTTGGTGAGGTGGTTGAGCGGGGAGGATATTTCGTGGGGATCGAGGTGCCCGGCTTGACGGGCGCGGCGCTTGTAGGACGAGAAGACGGCACGCAAGAAGGCGAGCAGCTCGCGGGTGATTTGGGCGGGCAGGGAGCGTGGATTTTGGGAGCCTTCGGAGCGATCCCGGAAGGTGCGCAGATGCGCACGCAGGATCTGCTTGAGGGGGCCGATCTGGGATTGGGCGCGCCGGACGCGGGGTAGAGGATCTCATGGGTTGGCAAGTGGGCTCACCCATTGGAGACCGGGTGTGGCTCGGTGGGTGGCAGGTGAGTTGGACAATTTCGGAAGGGAAGTGGATCTAGAATTCACATGGGTTGTGATTTCAAAAAGGCCGTCGTGTTACTTCTGAAAGTTGAGTGGCTTTGTGGAAGCGAAAGTGCTTGGATCTCGTAGGCAACCTTGTGCTTCCTGCCAACGGGGGCGGGGCGAAATGGTGCTGTCGGGAAGGGGAGTGGGTGGAGCAGAGTCCTCGATAGAGCAAGAATTTGGGAAGAGGGCCATGGAACAGTAGTCTGGGACCTTGGTGAGGGGCGGGCTTGGGTGTTCGTGGGGAGTGGGTGACAGTTTGTGGGGGCGTTGCGAGGGGCTCTCGGCGCGGGACAAGACCGTGCTCAAGGTGAGAGCTGGGGGTGGAGGGAATGGAAGAAGGTGGCTGGTTGCCACCGTCAAGGCCACGTCGAGAACACCTTCTTTGGATACAGGCAGGCTATTGGTGGCAAGCTGCGTGCGAGGCACAATTAGGCGTATCAAGTGGAGGCCGTATTGGTTTGCAGAATCCTGAACTGAATGAAGGAAGTAGACACGCCGAAATCGGTATCGGTGTTTGCCCTAACGATTTGGAGTAGGGGCCATGCACTCTGATTTTCTGTTTGCGCACAGGCGTCGTGCGAGCACGTTCTCCGATTCTGCTCCGTCGCCCACATCAAGTCGCAGCATGGGGGATCATTGGCTTGCCATATCCTGAACCGTGTGCGAATGCCGAAGCCCCATTTAGCATCTGTCTGAATGAGGTAGAGTGGGTCAGAATTGGTGGACTGGCCAACAGCCAATTACCCAGGCGCCCAAGTTATGATTGCCGGACTGCTCCGAAGCAGCTATGGTGCTCGGATGGGAGCTTTCCACGTCCTAGGGGTCAATGATGGCCACAACGCTGGTGCGGCTCTTGTGGTCGATGGCGTCCTTACCTATGCTGCGTCAGAGGAGCGATTTGTTCGTCGAAAGAATGCGGGAGGGATGCCTTGGAATGCAATTGAAGACTGCCTTCGCACCTGTGGGGTCGATGCATCTGAACTTACGTTGATTGTGTTGACCAGCCGCGCCCTGCATCCTCTTTGGGCTGCCCTTGAACGGGAGGACCGGTTCGGGATCGACGACTACCTTTTCGAGCAATCCTCCTTCCTTGAGCACCTGCCGGGCCTGGGGTCCCAAGCGTTTTCCCAGGCTCTCGAAAGTTACGTCGACTCTGTCAGGGAGCGCAAAGGCAGGGAGGATTTGCGGGTTCATCTAGAACGTTGGTCTGGCTGGAATACGGCTCGAGCCATCGAGCAGTTTGCCTCTGATCGGAGGAATGCACTTGCGATACGTCTGCAGGTCCCCGGTGAACGCGTACTCCTTGCCGATCACCACCAATGCCACGCAGCTTACGGTTTCTTCGGGAGCCCCTATGTGTGCGACAATGCGCCAACACTGGTACTGACACTGGACGCCCAGGGCGATGGGGTAAATGCCACAGCCAGTGTGGGCGGTAGTTCCCGCCTGCATCAGGTGCATCGAACCGCGACAAGCGACATCTCGAGACTCTACCGTGCCGTGACATTGTGCATGGGTATGAAGCCTCAGGAACATGAGTTCAAGGTGATGGGATTGGCACCCTATGCACCAGAGTATGAGAAGCGCCGCGCCGAATTGCGGTTGGCACCACTCTGGCAGGAGGTTGACGAGCTTGAATTCAAATACTCAGGTCGCCCCATCCCGTATCAACGTCTGTTTTCGGAGCTTTCCACACTGTGCCCTGGCTTGAGGTTCGACGGAATCGCCGCGGCACTCCAAGCGTATCTCGAGGACTGCGTTTCCAAGTGGGTTCAGGCTGCCCTGGCCAAGTACCCTTCCTCACGGTTGGTGCTTGCGGGGGGGGCCGCCATGAATGTCAAGATGGTTGGTCGGCTTTGCCAACTCCCAATGATCGAGCACTGTTTTGTCCCTCCCGGGCCCGGTGACGAGTCACTTCCGGCCGGGGCAGCCTGGAAGGGCTGGGAGATGATCCACATTGCTGCCGGTGGGCCGGCTGAGATGACGAAGCCCTTGGAGCACGCTTGGTTGGGACCGCTGGCCGGTGATACAGATCTCTCCGCGCTGACAGACCACGGCATGCTCGTAGGTCCGATGCGGCCGGATGTGGTGGCCCGGGACCTAGCAAACGGGTACATCGTGGGTAGATGTGCGGGGCGGATGGAGTTCGGGCCTCGCGCATTGGGGAATCGTAGCATCCTAGCCGACCCTGCTGATCCACTCATGGCCGCCCGGCTCAATACCAGGGTGAAGTGCCGTGACTTCTGGATGCCCTTCGCTCCCCTCACTCTGGCCAGGCACTCTATGCGCTACTTTGAACTACCAGCTGCGGCAGACACGCGATTCATGACAACCGCTGGATCGGCCTCAAAGCTCTGCATTGCTCACGCCCCGGCTGCGGTCCACCCCGCCGATCATAGTGTTCGACCCCAAGTGCTGCATGAAGCAGACAACCCCAAGCTCGCCGCGATCCTTGATGCCTTCGAAACCCACACTGGTCGAGGAGTGCTCGTCAATACTTCCTTGAACGTTCACGGGGAGCCCATAGTGCTCGGCGCACGGCGCGCAATGGCCATGATGAAAAGTGGGTTGCTCGATGGCCTGGTTCTCGATGATGCTTATGTCCGTCGCCCCTAAATGGGGGTAAAACCTTGCTGGTCCTTGACTGGCGTAGAATTCAGCCATACTATCAAATAGAAACGATTTCTCACGTCCCCACACATATTCAAGAAGGATAAGTATGTCCAGCAAACCCACCAAACGCGCCCTGAAGATTTCCAAGGACGGAATAACCACAATCGTAAGCCAGCCTGTCGTTGTCAGGATCGAGCTGACAGACGAACAGCGCAAACTTCTCGGGAATGCGCTAAATAAGCAGATGCCATCTCATCTCGATCTCACTTCGAGTGAGCTTTTGCTACTCTTTAATGCCGACGAGCACGACAAGACCGTGGGCGCATCCGTATAGCCGCCCCGGACCAAGAGAGCTTCGCCAAACAACCGATCGACCAGGCAATGCCACGGGTTGACTTTGTCTTCGTGTTTCCGAAGTTCGGAAATGGACGATGCTTTGAGGGATTTGACTATCATCTCGGATGTGCACAGATTAGGTGCATGCTGGAGGCGCATGGCGTTTCTACCAGCCAATTCGTACATCCAGGTCACCATCCCATCGTTGCTCTGGCAGACCTGATTCTGGCGTCTGCTCCACGTGTGGTCGGCTTCAGTTGCTACGATGTAAACTACTACTTCGTGAAACTGTTGGCGGAAGCGCTAAAGCACCGCCGTCCGTGCTTGATCATTGTTTGCGGTGGTCCATCGGCAACTTTCTCGGGGAGCCGCATTCTGGATGACTGCACGGCCATTGATGCCTGTGTTCGGTCCTATGCGGAGCACGCTGCAGTTCCGCTATGGGAATGGGCTTGTGGTCAGCGTGCGATCGAGTCAATTCCTGGGATGACCTGGCGTGATGGCGGTACCATCCGCGAGTCGGCTGCTCTCTCGTTACGCGAGGCGCTTGGTGTTGTCGGTGGGGGTAAGGAGCCCCACCGAACCAACGCACTCGATGCCTTCCCCGATCCCTGGCTTGAGGGCATGATTCCCGCCGCACGAGCTGCTGACATCGGTATCCTCACGTCGCGTGGATGCACATTCCCGTGTGTTTACTGCAACTTCTCGGCCATGTCGCAATGGAAAGTGAACTTCCATTCGGTCGATCGCGTGATTGACGTAATGCGGTACCTTGACAAGAGCTTGACAAGGGACGATGGGCAACCCACCGTCATCTCCATCAATGACGACAACTTTTCGTTGCACAGACGTCGCTTCGAGGATTTGCTTCGTCGCATGGCCCGCGAGAGCTTCAGCAACATTCGCTTCTGGGCGGAAATGCGAACGGAAACACTCAGCGAGTCCACGTTCTCACTCATGGTCGACGCAGGCTTTACTAGCGTGCACTTCGGCTTGGAGTCCGGAGTACCGGAGATTCTATCGAGCTCCAGAAAGGTCAGGGCTGGGGGGGGGGAGGACGACGATTTCCGCATGGAACGTGCTTTCCTGGACAGAATGCGTTGGGCGGTGCGGTCGGCAAAAGAAGCCGGACTTGTCGTAAATGTAAGCGTGATTATTGGACTTCCAGGTGAGTCGTCCGAGCAGGGGCACCGCACGATTGAGTTCGTCAAGCAGCTCGATGTGGAGGGTTACGCCCACAACTATCTCAGTATCCTCGCCGGAACAGAACTCTCAAGTTGCCACGATATTCTTGGCATCTCTGTTGTTCCTGTTGCAGGCAAGGCGTTGCCGACGAGGACAATTGCCGCCTATGACGTACACAGCGTGCCGTTGCTTGACAATGAGCTGGTCCAGTCATCGGCAGACCGCGCGGAGTTACTACGGGCGGGATTGTTGTTGACTGGGTCCAGGGTTCCAGATCTTCTCTGCACACAACAGAGACTGCTGGATGGTGTACTGAGTCATGAGATACCGCTACCGGAACCAGGACGAGCCTCCCTACCCGTCGTTGCGGTGGACGACGTCGATTTTGAATCGGGCATGCTTGACTGGCTCGCCAGAGAACTGCCACCTTCCGCCAGCTTCTGGGTCATTCACAGTCGTCCCGTGACGCAGGCTGGATTTGAGGCGCCTCTGTCTGAACACGGTGTCCCTGTGCTCTTTGCAAATACCCTGCGGAGAACCAATCAGGACCCTTGGCGTGTGAACGAAGTCTCGATCAACTCCCCCGATGCCAATACCCGGTGCATCCATCGCCTGGGCTGGAGTGCGCTAGGGGGGGGGGACCTACCCGTCGGTCATAACGCTGTCCGAGACAGCGTTATACTTGCTGCGGATTCTCAATCTGACGTCAGCGATCTGGTCGATTGGGCCCGGCACGGAATGGGCACTTACTCATGGAGTATTCCTGATGAGATTGTGGCCGCCAGGCCGATGGTTGCCGACGGATGTCGATGGTGTAGTGCTCCGTGCCCGGCACCCGAGGGCAGACGATGGTTCATTGCCGCCCAAGGTAGCGCGAAGCCCTGCATTCTCGGCCCGTCCCTGGGCGATCCAAGTGTTTCATTCGATGGCCTTCGTAACCACGCGACTGAATGGCTCGACGCGGAACGGGAGCGTCGGGACTGTGCCGGCTGCTCCGCTTATTCAACATGCTCAACCTGCCCCGCTCAAGTTCCCGGAGTCGACTTCTGCACGACGCGTCGAGATCATCCAGAGATTGCACCTTTCATCGACGGCTTGATGTTGATTCGTGCGCTCGTACACGGCGGCCATGCATCTCCCGGTCATGGGAGTTGGATCGTACACGCGCTATCCCCGGTTCTCGAGGGGTCCTTCATGAAGGATGGTGATGGATTCCCCCTCGCTGAGTGCGTTGTGGTTGAGCAGGAGGGGACTGACGGGGGCTTTATTCACCATGCGAAGACATGCATGCTCGCGGGGCTTGACAAGGCACAGACCCAGATCTTCGTAACACTTAAAGAGCTGAACATCTGAATTGAGGGCTGTGGACGGCCCAAAACCCGGTAACATTTTTGCGTGAGGCAACGCGATGGGGCAATGTAGTTGACGCTGAGCAAATGGGGTAGTTTCGGTGGAAAGGGGGGCGGGAGCAAAATGGGGCCGCCAGGAAGGGGAGTGGGCGAGCTGCACATGCAGCGTCATCTATACCTTTTTACAGATAACGGGATGCTGTTGTTGACGGCTTCCAAAAAGCGCGGGATTCTGGTGGTCTTGGCGATAACCCCGTGCTTGACCGGCGATCAGCGGTGGCGGTCAACGCCAAGCTTGCTATGGAGGAAGGGAGCGAGATCCTTGTTCGGTTTCGTTCTCTGTCAGGGTCGCACATTTGCCCTATACCGGAGATCTTCCTATCGCCATGGAGGCGACCTGACCCTTGGCGTACCCGACTAGACCGGACAGCTCACCGTAGATGGTGCCGTTCTCGTTGGCCGAGCCCCCATCCTTGCCCTGGAGCGCGGTCTGCGAGACCAGGAAAGGAAATCCCAGCGGGCGAATGGACTGCAAGGACGATGGCAACAGTGGCACAGCGGTTCCTGCTCCGAGCCGGACTCCATCGAGCAGCCTCTCTGGACGGCCTGGACCGATTCTTGAGGTGATGAAGGAGTGATTGACGATTCAGGGTGGCGATGAGAGCTGCCGCCGTTCATGGCCTGAGCCCCCTCTACGGCCTCTCCAGCTAGACCCTGATGCGTTACGCACGAAGCTGCGAGCCTGGCACGGTGCCGACGTTGGCGCTCCGCATTCGCCTTACGCCCAGTCTCCGTCTGTTGATAGCGTTGCCCGGCCTTCCTCAGGCTATCCCGTCGCACCTTGCCACTGCAGCCAAGTCCACAGTACCGTTGCCCTCGGTCGCATTTTCGGCAGAGAAGGACCATCTCACGGCATTTGGCGCAGAAGAGGAGCCTGTGGTTATCAAAGTCCTCACGTCTCATGCCTACTGTTTTAGCGCACTTGGGCATGCTGGCCCCCAAGAACTGGGGCCTTGCACCAGAGGGAGAACCAGAGCCACCCAGGTCTTGACCAAGGTTAGAACCAGAGCCAGTCAAGGCCGCCGTCCCAATTGGAGACCCACCTGCTAGCGGCCACCGCTCCGCTGGCGGCAAAAGCCAAATTCACGCGGAAAGTTAGAGCCACTTACAAGCCCACATCCTCGTCGAGGAACTCGCCGACGCGACGCTGAACGAAACGCGTAAGGAATACATGGCGGCCATGGCCTGCTCATCATCGACGACCTGGGAATGCGCAAGCTTCCCTACACCGCCGCCGAAGACTTGCTCGAATTGATCATGCGACGCCATGAAAGGACCAGCACCATGCTGGCGTCCAACCGCCCAATCGACGACTGGGGAAAGCTCTTGGGGGACACTGCGGCGGTGACAGCCCTGCTAGATCGACTCCTACACCATGCCCACCTCCTAAAGTGCGGTCCGAGAAGCAGGAGAATTCAGCATGCTAACCCCTTGACGTCAGAACCCACCGAAGCATGATGAATCCAGCCCCGAACACCTACTCCACTGGCCGCTTTTGAAGTGACCACAACTGGCCGCATTTGGCGTGTTCCCCGAGGGATGAGAAGGCCTGCTTACGACATTGGAAACTGGCCTTTTCATCCCATTTATTGACGGATGTTATTCAAATTTATCACGCCATCGGTGGTCCCATCATGGCTGTCGAAGAGTGCCAAATCCGCACCAGAAATCAGAAAGCACTTTCCAGGAGACAAAAAAGAGGATGGTTCGCCAACATTATTAGGTGCCCCAATGAGCAGATCGTTTACGCCGTCACCTGTCAAATCTCCAGCGCCTGACACGGCATCACCAGTGAGATCATTTGTAGCGAAACCGCTGAGCTTGTAGGAAGTACCGGTGGAGGCTACGTCCGTAAGCTCGATGATCCCATCGACCGCGCCCGAGGCCGCATCCAGTAACGCCAGATCCGCACCAGAGATCAGATAGCACACCCCGGCTTGGCTCACCGGCCCACCACTCCCCGAGCCCCAATTCCCAGATTCCCCAATGAGCAGATCGTCTGTGCCGTCGCCGGTCACGTCCCCCACGCCGGATACCGACCAACCAGCAGCGGTGACTACTGCTTCACCGTTGAACTGGTATGAAGTGCTGGAGGCAGCAAAATCCCCAAGCTCGATGATTCCATCGACCACACCCGAGGCCCCATCCAGTGCCGTCAGGTCCGCACCAGAGATCAGATAAATCTGTCCGGAAGATAAGCCATTTGGATCGGCAGAAGGTGCCCCGATGATCAGATCGCCTATGCCGTCATTTGTCACATCCCCCGCAAGGGACGCCGAAAAACCAGCAAGGTCTCCTGGATTGGGGCCGTTGAATTGGTAAGAGGAGGTGCCGGAGACAGTAACATTCGCAAGCTGGATGATCCCATCGACTCCGCCCGAGGCTGTATCCAGCGCCGTCAGGTCCGCACCAGAGATCAGATAAATCTGTCCGGAAGATACGCCATTTGGATCGGCAGAAGGTGCCCCGATGATCAGATCGTTTATGCCGTCATTTGTCATATCCGCCCCAGAGGATACGGAAAAACCAGCCCGGTCTAGATGATTGATGCCGTTGAACTGGTAAGAAGTGCCAGTGGCGGCCACGTTCGAAAGCTCGATGGTCCCGTCGCCCGCCGTGCCGTAGTTCGCCGTTGCCGCATCCAGTGTCGCCAGGTCCGCACCAGAGATCAGATAGGTAAGATTGCTGTTAGATGAACCGATGATCAGATCCGCTACTCCGTCGCCGGTCATATCTCCCGCAGAAGAAGCAGAATGACCAATATGGTTCCCAAACCCGGCGCCCTCGAACTCGTAAGAGGTACCGATAGCAGCAACATCTGCAAGCTGGATGATCCCATCGATCGCGCCCGAGGCCGCATCTAGTGCTGACAGGTCCGCACCAGAGATCAGATAGGTTTTTCCAGCTTCAGCAATTCCGCTGTTCTTTTTGGCATAAGTCGCCCCGATGAGCAGATCGTCTATGCCGTCGCCGGTCACATCCCCCGCAGAGGATACGCATTGTCCAGATAGGTCGTGGTGAAAGGCACCGTTGAACTGGTAAGAAGTGCCGATAGAAGCAACATCTGCAAGCTGGATGATCCCATCGACCACGCCCGAGGCCGCATCCAGCGCAGCCAAATCCGCACCAGAGATCAAATAGCTAACTCCGGTTTGCCCGTTCACCCAATGGGCCCCAATGATCAGATCGCCTACGCCGTCGCCGGTCACATCTCCCGCAGGAGATACTGAAGTACCAGCGCCCGATTCAATCACGGGGCCATTGAATTGATACCCTTTGCGCACCCTGAAATTAGGTGCCAGCACAACCCGGAAACCGACGCGGCGGTTTGAGTTGCTAGGAATCCAGGCATACCGGCCAGCGGACCTGCAAATGTCCGAGCTATGGGCCCAGCTGCCGCCACGGAAGACCCGGCCCGATCCGCCGGTCACAAACGGATCTGTTATCGCGTCTGAGCCATAAGAAGAGTAGGTGTCAAGGCACCACTCCATAACGTTGCCGTGCATGTC
>JAAETM010000735.1 GCA_024228395.1 bacterium
CAACACCCGACTGGTTGATAGGACCATCTTGGGGCGGATATGGAGCCATCGGCCGCGGCGGACCTTCTTGTGGAAAAGTTCCCATCTCCGGTGGTGGACGCTGATCCTGCGTGGGAAACTCCGCTTGAGGACGCTGCTGGCCTGGACAATCCCGAACAAAATGACCCCACTGACGACATCGAACGCACTTCGTCTTCGCAGCGCGGAAAGCTTCCTTCTTGTTGGATGACGTCTTCTGCCCAAGTGGCATCTTCATCTTGGTCTTCATCTTGGTCTTGGTCTTCTTCTTCAACTTGGCGTCTTCTGCCCGAGTGGGAGGGCGCGTCGGAGGGCGCGTCCACGACGGCTGGTCCCAAGTTCCGGAAGACCGTTCTTGTTGCTGAGAGGCTGGAGCATGAACTATATGGCAAGGCGGCGGAGTAGACACTGTCCGGCTAGACGAGGAATGAACCACCCGACGTTCCGGCGACCTTCTCGGAGACATCCTCTTGGACAATCTTGCCCGCCGCTGCCCGGTCTGAGCCTGACCTCCGAAAGCTGCTGGGTAGGAAGAGACAGACGATGCCAACGTGCCCAAGGACCCAGAAATTGACCGAGAGTTATCCGAACGGTAGGGCTTGCCACCATCCCGGCCACCCCACTGGTCATCCTTGCCTTGAAAATCCCGAACTCCACGACGACTCATTCTAGAACAAAGAAGTCCGCCAGACCCTGAAGTAGCCGACACACCGAATGAGAATAAGCTCAGAACCTCCTTAGCTACGCCCTGCTCCCTAGCTATGCCCTGCTTAACCAAAGACATACGATTAGCCCTAGATCTCAAAATCCAATTTACCCTAGACCTCAAATTATACCGGGGAGCAACTTGCGTAGCCCCTTGCGTCGAAGCTGAATCCACCACCACTTCCTCCCCCCCCCCC
>JAAETM010000736.1 GCA_024228395.1 bacterium
ATTCGAGGAATGCCCGCGACTCCTAGACCTGGGCTGCGGCACAGGGGGGTACTGTGCGGAATTGGCAGGGGCCCAACACGAAGTCATGGGAGTGGATTGGATTTCGACATGATCGCAAAAGCGAAAGCGTTGCACGCGGTGCCCACTTTCAAATCGATGGGCCTGCAACATTTTGCGCTGCTTCCCGCGCAGTCCTTCGACGGCATCTACTGCATCGGAAATGTCCTGCCCCATCTTCCGGCGCAAGGGTTGTCCGACTTCCTGAGCGCACTGATCGACCTCTTGCGCCCCGATGGACTCTGGATCGTACAGACGGTCAACTTCGACCGCTTGTTAGGTAAGGATGCATTTGAATTCCCCCCGCTGATCTTTGCGGAAGAACACTTGGAATTTCAAAGGGCGTACCTGCGCACCAGCGCGGGCCCTCTGCTATTTCAAACCCGTTTGCTGCAGGCGGACCGCGAGTTGTTCTGCAGGGAAACCCCACTCAATCCACTGATTGGCGCTGATTTGATCGCTTTGCACGAAACGTCTGGGTTCCATCTCGCAGCGCACAACGGAGACTTCGCCGGCAACGCTTTCGATGCCCAAGGCAGCCCCGGCAGCGTCTATGTTTTTGAACGCGGACCGCTGCCCACAAAGACAGCTTAGCCTCCAAACCTTCCCAGGAAGCGCCCTTTCGGAACTCCTGCGAGGTTGCGGATTTCCGCTGGGATCTGCTCCAGCATCCTCCGAAAGCGTGCCGATTCAACCCGCGATTCGCGACGTAACGGCCTGGGCTCCTACAGCACACAGGCACCCTGTTCTTCAGGGTGGCCGCTCTTATCAAGGAATATCAGGGCCTGCGGTGCCCATCATCGTACGCGGCAGAAGAGAGTTGTGGGCTTGGCCTTCGATGCGAAGTGTGGTTGGTTTGAGAGGCCGCGCACTTGGTATTTGCGGAGGGGTTTAACTACGCGAAGCCCTGTAAGCCGTGTTTGGTTTTTTGGGTTTGTGCCCGTGGATTCTTGGAAATTCACTTTTTCACTTGCGGAAATTTCGAGGTTGCTTGTAGGATTACTCACGTGCGAACCGCGTCTGAGAAAAGGCCGGTTTTTTTTCTTCTCTTCCCTTTTTTTGTTTTGTCCCTATGAATCTACTTTCGATTTCTGGTTTGGCTGCTACCTCAGCAGGTATGGTTTCCTTGCTCCTTGCTCCTTGCTCCTTGCTCCTTAGCGGCAACTCCCTTG
>JAAETM010000737.1 GCA_024228395.1 bacterium
TACATCCCCTACGGGGGTTACTGGAGCACGCCTTTCTGCCGTTGGCAGGAGAGCCTGGCTGAAAAGCACTCCATCCAACTTGCCGGCCAGGTAGCCAAGAGCTTCCTCGGTTCACGCGAGATCGATCCCACTAGCTTTGAGTCTCTGCACCTGGGCACCACCGTGCTGCAGTCCAGCGGCTTCTACGGAGCCCCCTGGCTGGCTTCCATGCTGGGCGCGGAGATGATCACCGGCCCCACGGTCTCACAAGCCTGCGCCACATCGGCGCGCCTCCTGGCGGGTGCCGCCCTCGAAATTGAAACCGGCCTGCGTTCGCGCTCCTTGCTAGTCGCATGCGACCGCACCAGCAACGGCCCCCACGTCTACTACCCCGCGCCCAACGCCCCCGGTGGCACGGGCCGGGCGGAAAACGTGGTCATGGACAGTTTCAACCGCGACCCCAACGCCAAGGTCGCCATGATCCAAACCGCCGAGAACGTGGCCAAGCACTGCAACATCGGCCGCGAGGAACAGGACGAGGTCGCCCTCATGCGCTACCAGCAGTACGCCGAAGCCTTGGCCGACGACCGCGCCTTCCAGAAGCGCTACATGGTGCCTGTGGAACTTCCCCGCGGACGCCGCGAGTCCAAGTGGGTCGAGGCCGACGAAGGCGTCTTCCCCACCACCGCAGAAGGCCTGGCCGGCCTGCGCCCTGTGATGGAAGGCGGCACCGTAACCTTCGGATCACAAACCCACCCCGCCGACGGCAACGCCGGCATGATCGTGACCAGCAAAGACGCCGCCAAGGAACTTTCCCGCGACAACGCTGTGACGATCAAGGTCTTGAGCTACGGCGAAGCGCGCGTGGAGAAAGCCCACATGCCGATGGCCGTCGTACCCGCCGCCCAGCACGCACTCCAGCGCGCAGGCCTCAAGTTCACCGACCTGAAAGCGATCAAGACCCACAACCCGTTCGCGGTCAACGACGTCTACTTCGCCCGCGAAACCGGGGTGGCAGCCAGCGACATGAACCGCTTCGGCTCCCCCATGATCTGGGGACATCCCCAGGGTCCTATGGGGTTGCGCGCTATCATCGAACTGATCGAGGAGCTGGTCATGGCCGGTAGCGGCCGCGGCCTCTTCGCGGGTTGTGCTGCGGGCGATACTGCGATGGCGGTAACAATCGAAGTTTGCTAAGCCGGAAGCATGTACATTTTTTCAGACTTCAGCCCGAGCCGTAGGCTTTCCTACGGCTCAGGCTGAAGTATGAGAAAATGGTAAGCGTTCATGGAGTTTAAGGGACAGAAATCCACGGTTGTCACCGATAGCCAGGACGTGAATGAGCATCCTCAAGCTGACCCCCTCATGCCCGAATTGCACTGCGCTGAGTGCCCGGATCGACTCACTAGAGGCTTTGGTCAAGAGCCTCGGTGAAGAAGTGGCTCGCCTGCACTCGCGGAAGTCCAAGACATCTCGCACATCGAGCAAGCCGCCGTCGAGCGATACCCCATGGAATAAAGCCGAAGACTCCAAGCCGTCGCCAAGCGAGAAGCAGCAAGGTGGTCGGCCTGGTCACAAAGGCATGAATCGTCCACCCGCATCGCCGGAGGACATCAGCGAGACACACATGGTCAAGCCAACGAGCTGTGGTTCGTGTAGTGCGCCTCTCATGGGGAACGATCCGAGCCCTCGGCTTCACCATGTGATCGACATCCCACGGGTGCTCACCCGAAAACATCGAATACCAGTTGCATCAGCTTGAGTGCCCCAAGTGTGGTAAATCCACACGGGCTGGCCTGCCAACCGGTGTTCATGCAA
>JAAETM010000738.1 GCA_024228395.1 bacterium
GGCTGGTGCGGCACGCTTCCCCCTTGTTTGTTTGGTCGTTATAACCAAAGCATCGGGGGGGCTGGCGTGCACTTCCAGCTGGGAGGGGGCCTCACCTGCCCGCGTTCTTAATTGTGGGACGAACCGCGAAACCCTAGTCTATATGGAAATCAAGTGGCGAGGCGGAGAACGGAAAGGAAATCACCGACGTGCTTCGTAGAGCCTCACTTCCAGCAACTGCTGCACGTTCCTCGATGAAGAGCGTAACGGTGCCGACTGCCGCAGCCACAAGGTACAACCAGCCCACCCAGGAGCGCCAGCTATCGATATTCTCGGGTCGCAGAAGAGCGGTGTAGAACAACCCCACAATCCAAAGCAATACCGTGCGCTGCACATGCCAAGCGTCCTTGTTCCCCCCCGCGCGATAAAGGCGGCGCGTCAGCTGAGCGAGGCTGTATAGAAGAGCACAGATGACGAGTCCCATGACAACCCAATCGATCGCGGTGCGCCCCAATGCACTCAACCGAATTGCATAGAACAGCGCAACGCTTGCGATTACGCTGCTGACTGCATAAGAACATGACCGTTTCGACTTATTCATTGGTTTCGGACCTGCTTGGCGTTTGGGAGGGGAGGATACCGAGTCGCACACACGATCTTTCATCTGCCCCGGAAAAGTACCGACAACTTGCAACCCTTCCGAAAAAAATCTTAGGGGTATGGCACGAAAACTGCGATTCGATTTTCCAGGTACTTGGCACTATGTGACGAACCGGGGAATCACCAAGCGGGCGCTCTTAGAGACTCGCAGTGATTTCCCGCTACCTATTGTCGCGATTGGCCAGGCAGGTCCGGGTAGGGTGCATAGAGGTGCACGCTCTTTGTCTCTTGTTCCCTTGCTAGTCCGGCCATCAAACGGAGCTTGGGCCTCGAAGCTAGAATGTAAGCGCAGAGTTGTCGGTACTTTTTCGCGGCAACTGAGGGATTATGTGTGCGACTCGGTATCTCGAAGTCCGATTCCTGAGTTCCCGGGCACGCCCGGGTGACCGCTTCTGAGGTCCGTGCTAGAATCTGGACTTCGCATCCACGTGCATTTCACCACTTGCTACTAGGCTCCCCATGACGGTCCTTTTATCCGCCTTCATTTTCGCAAGCCTCTCTCCAACGCCCCACACCGCGGTTTGTCCGGTTGGGCTGGGTCCTTCGACATCGGTCACCGTCGCCCAAAAGAAGGGCGAGCAGCCCATCGTCCTCAAGGTCGACGACCGCACCAAGATCCCTATGGGGCCCATTATTGAGCCGCGTGGCGTTCTTCTAGATCCTCGAGATTTGCCCGAATTGATCGTGCCGCACTTGGACGCGGCCATGGGCCTTGAAGGCCTTGAAGCGAGCCTAACCGCCCTCTTCGCTAAGAACCTGGGGTTCATCGTGGAAGCAAAAAGGCTCCCCAAGGCCTACCGCAAATTCGCCAAGACACAGCACGACAATTGGAACGAACAGGTATCACAGATCACTTCCCGCCTAGACCCCACCAAGCCTGAACAGCTCGTGTACGCAGCCATCTATCACGACACGGGCCGCCGCATCTTCCCCGACAAGAATGAGATGCACGTGGTCTCCGTTCCCGATATCAACCTGCTCCCGATCCCCGTGGAGATCGCCGAGAAGTACATGGCCACACAAATCCTTGTGGACGAATTCGGTGGATAGGAATTCCAAGCGGGCAGTTTCGGGAGAGCGGGGGGAAGCGAGGTGGAGAGCGGGGGCGAGTATGGGACGGATTGTAGGCAATTGGCAACCAAATGGGGCCTCCGGGGAGGGGATCGGCGGTGCGGTGGCGGCA
>JAAETM010000739.1 GCA_024228395.1 bacterium
GCTTGGGGTGTTTGTGGGTGCGGGCGGCGCAGGTGCGCGAGAGTTAGGCCATGGGGGACCGGGATCCCGCTACGCGGGAGCGAGGCTTACCTCCCACGGCAAGTCGGGCTCAGGCGGTGGGCGGGGGGGCTCGAGTGGGGTTACTTCGGTGGGGAGGCCGAAGTGGGCGAGTATGCGAACCTTCTGCACTCCGCTGCCGATGGGCTCCCTGGCGGCGGCCTCTTCGGCCGGTGGCACCGCGGCCATGAATGTGCTTCCCACCTCCGCCGCGACCGGGGCCCAGTGACCGAGTCCAAGGTTCAGCGCCGCGATCGTCTCGCTCCCGTGCTGCCCTCGCGCCCAACAGCTCGTCCGCTCGACCCCTATCAGTCCGGCCATCGTCGTGTACCGCCCGATGGTCTTCTTTTCTCGCCGCCGGTACCGCTTCCCAGCCATAGTGATGCCCGGCACGTCGACATCACAGCGAACTTTGCCGAATGGACCGCCGGCTCGAGCTTCAGCGTCACCTCTCACAGTCCACGCTCGAGTGCGGGCTGGGTTGGGGCTGCCTTCTCAGGCGACAACGCCATCCGCGCCATAATGAAATCGACCAGTTCTTTCATCTCGGGCAGGACGCTGGGTCGATGCCATACAAATGACCATTCATTCGCTGCTCTCTTGGTTGGAGGTCATGCCTGGCACCGAACTCTGACCTGAGGGAGCAGTCTATTCAACTAAGCAGCAGCTGCTGCTGCTCCTCCTGCTGCACCAAAGTCAAGAGAAGAAAGGTCTTGATTGTCTAGGTCGCTTCCTCCTGCAACAGAATCTAGCTCAGTATCGGTAAGTTCCTCACTGACCCCATGAATGGCTACCAGCATATCCTCCTTACTGAAAGAAAATCCCATCTCCTCGGCAAGAGCACGCCGCTCACTAGCCTCGCCTAGCTCCTGCATTTTGGCCAATAGAGCTTCATCTGATTTGAGTCTTGCCAAGAATTCGCTTGCTTTTTCTACAGACATTGCTGTGCTCCTGTTCGTGAGGGAAATGATCCTAATTTTCCAGCCAGCTCTTATAGTTCCACACAAACCTAGGTGGTTGCAACACAAAATTCATTGATAATTTAGGTGATACCGAACCACGTACACCCGGTTCGGTATCACCCGTGCGCGGCCACACCTGCGCCTTTGGCTAGAACGCCCATGCCTTCCAGGGTTTTGCCTTTGACGTTGGTTTCATGGTCACCGCCCGGTGGCTCGACGGGGAACAACGCTTCTGTACGAGTCTATTGAAGGGCGTTTGGGCCCGTGGAACCGTTTGCCGCCGTCGACACGCCGGGTTCGACCCTCTACCAGTGCTTTAGCGTTACCGTCTGCTCCTGCATTAGGGGTCGATCCCCGACGACCAGGATCGTGTTGGGTAGGGGATCCCAGAAAAACACATCGCGGGAGTCCTTTTTGAGCAACTCGTACTTGCCCGGTGGAAGATGGGAGAACTTGATGTTGTCGCCGTCCGATTCGGCCTTTCGGGTGGGAGGGTGCATTGAGGTGAATTCGATGGGGCTCAGGATAAACCTGCGCGCTTCAATCGCCTTGACCGGTAGTGCCTCGCCGTCCTGATCAATGAAATTCAGATGCAGGGTCGGGTTCTTCCAATCCAGAATGACCGGTTCATGGTCAGAGGATTGGTGGGACAACTTCAGGGTGCCGAATTGCCGATTGCTTCTGCCCGACTCCTCTATGGTGGCCCAAAGTTGTGCTTCAAATTCACCCGGGTAGGGCAGGGGAACCTCGAAGCGTCCGTCCACATCAAGTCGGACCAACACTTTGCCCCCTTCAAGACCTCCGCCCGAAACCCACAGAAGACCGTTTGTCACCGGCTTGCCGTGCAGCCGCACTTCGCCCTTCACCGTTCTGTGGGGTGCGATCGCCCGGATCACTAAGTCCGTGCTCTCCCCTACCTTCACCGACACCTTTTGTTTGGGCAGGAGATGCTCCAGAGTGTCCTTGGATCCGACCTCGGCAAACTCCAGCTCGTACTCCCCGGTACGGATATGGTGGGATTCGAATGCGCCGTCCTTCACGTCGATCCAAAATCCGCGGTGATACTGCTCCGCATGGGGAAATGGGGCTTTCCCATAGCCCCACCGCAGTCGAATCCGCACCTGCAAGGGCTTGCCGTGCCACTCGATTCGGCCAGCCAGGATCCCACGCTCATAGGAGGACCAGACCAGGGTTGCCTGCGCTCCAGCCTCCACACGGACTGAAATTGGATCCAAGAACTTTCGGGGGCCACCTAGGGTCTTGAGTTCATAGGTTCCTGGTTCGAGCGCGGTGAAGTCCACGCGACCCTTTGCGTCGGTGATTCCCGTCCGAATCTGGCGGTGGGACGTGTGGTAGGTCCCCGCAGGTTTGTAGGTGGGCCCAGAGAGTTGAACCCCAAGCGCGCCATGCGGTGCTTCGTCATGGTCCTGGGCACGAATCGAGAGCGAAGTGGGTGGGTTCAGCCTGAGCTCAAGAGGCTCACTCAACGGCAACTCCACGGTTTCCCAGCGCGTTTCGGGAAAGCCCTCTGCGGTTACAACGAGGGTGTACTCCCCAGCTGGATAGTCAGAAATCTCGTAACCCCCGCCTGCGGATTCAAACACAAAGTCCGACGGTGGAGAAAATGGAGGCCCGAGAATCAACCCATCCTCATCCGAATACGCCATCTCGCTCGATCCAAGCCCGCCATTCCGAATCCTATCGACGTCATACCAGTCCTTGGCATGGTCCTTGTTGCGCCAACTCGCATAGGTCAATTCAGCGCTATGCCCCTTCACGGACACTTGGATGTTGAATGCCTGGATGGGGAGGCCCTCCGCATCGCGCACGTGCCCATGGAACCGATGCCCACCTGGGGCAAATGTCAACGTGTGTACTTCGCCATCGTGCGGCACAGCGGGATAAAACTGGCGTGATGTTCCGATCTCCGAACCGGTCCCGGAGAGGCCCACTGTGACTTCTAAAGGAGCCGTTTTGAGCCGCTCATTCCCACGAAAATAGAAGCGCCCATGAGCATCCGTAACCGTCTCCCTGCGCGCCTCCTGCTTGGCCAATTCCTCCCTTCGGGCAGGGTCGAGGAACATGTGATCGCTGCTTGGAAAAGTCATATTCCCTTGATCCGGGTTCCATCCAGCGAGCGCGCGAACTCGCGCCCCTTGCAGGGGGTTTCCAGCATGGTCCACAACCACACCGCGCACCAGCGGGCCGGGGTCCAGAACCACAGGAGCCGCCTCGTGCAACTCCCCCGGCTTCAATGCGGGTATGGTGAGATCGCAAACCCAGCCCTCGGAGGTTGCAATTCGGGATCGGAATTCGGTTCCGGGCAGGGTGAAGAAGTCGAAGTCGCCTGCGTCGAATTTCCCTGGCGACTCGCTGGCCCACGGCCCCACGACCACACTAGAGATTCGTGAGAGCGGGTCGCCGCCGAGCAGGATTCTCTGACTCTCCCACTTCACAGAAATCTCGTTCGGTGAGCCGTAGTCGTATTTCTTGCTGAAAGTGAAACGGAGCCTGGCCGGTTTCTGAAAGAGGATGGAAGGACATTCCCCCTTCTCCGATAGCTGCGTCGCCTGGAACGTGACCTCCGATACCAGACCATCCGGACTCACACCACAGATGCGCGCTAGCCCCTGGAAATGGCCCTTCTCGCTCAACTCGGAACTCCAACCCATTCCCAAAGAACGCAACCAGATGGTTGCGCAACCGTCCGCATCGGTTTGCCCTTCAATCTCGGCGCGGCCAGAATCATGGAGGACCCCGGGATAGCTAAACCATGCGCCCTCCACGGGGCTTCCGTCCTCGCGCACCGCCCGCAGTCGGACTTTGCGCTTGAGCCGAGAGCGCAACTCGACCGGTTTCGGGTCGGCCGCACTCCACCATCCGGTGCTCCTTTGTTCCACATATTTACCCTCCGGTTTCACCCAGGCACAGGTCGTTTCCTTTGGCACTCTCACGCGGAAGCGGCCGTCCACAACCGGGGCCGTCATGATCGGACCTCCGCCAAACAAGGAAAAGCCGACCTGCACGCGCAAGGTCGGGTCATGGGGTGCACCTTCTGCGACTTCAACGCGCCCCACGATGAGGGTGGTTTCCCCAAGGGTGATCGGCGTCGCCGAAGCTTCGGGGGCGACGGGAGTTCGCACGGCATCGCCCTGTGCATTCACTGGATTTGAAATCAGGAAAGCCACCAGGCAACAGGCGAGCTTGGTCCATAGGGGAGCTTTTTGGGTCACGCCGAATCGTGCAGTAGCTTGGGCGAATTGAATCATGACGTGAGGGGAAAATCCCCGATCGGACGGGCCCGGGAGGTGGATAGATGAGATGAGAAGGCCAGTTTCCGACGCCGGGGGTGGATAGGAATTCCAAGCGGGCAGTTTCAGGAGAGCGGGGGGAGCCAGGTGGGGCGCGGGGGGGAGCATGGGGACGGATTGTAGGCAATTGCCAACCAAACGGGGCCTCCGGGGCGAGGATCGGCGGCGGGGTGGCGGCA
>JAAETM010000740.1 GCA_024228395.1 bacterium
TCAATCCAGGCCTCCTGCACCAGTGGCGCACCGCGGTCAAGACAAATGGCCAACTGGCCTTCACCACCAAGTCCAAAGATCAGCTGGAAAGCGAAGAAGTTCGCAAGCTCCGCCGCAATCTCAAAGTAGCTCGGGAGGAGCAGGGACGAGCCCTCCGGGAAATCGCGTCACTGGGGCAGCCTTCGGATGGCCTCCAAGCCGCTCCTATTGAAGTACCCGGGCGAATCGGACCTCGGAGACTTCTTCACCGCGCACGTGTGATGCAGTCCAACGCCCCGCTTGTCTTCCTCGACACGAACGCGTTCAGCTCGGCCACCGAGTCGAAGGTTCAGCAGAGAGCCGACCTCATTCCGGGTAAGCTCACCCCAGCGGACGGCGGACCGAGCAAAGACATCACGATCGTCAAGCACTCGAATCATCCAAGGCCCCGGAAGAGCGCGGGCACCGAGGAGCCACTAATGCGCTACATGGCGGAGGCTGCCCGATCCGGCAAGTTGCGGGCCTGCATATCGCACGAGGTGACCCTGGAACTGCTCTTTCAACCCCAAATACCGACGCAGTTCTATCGCGCGCCCGTGCACCGGGTCCCATCACCGCGCGACTACCGCCCCGCAGGGTTCCATCGCTTCCCGGATCGCAACGATTTCGGTGCGTTCCTGATGACAGGCACGCAGGAGTTCCACCAGTACGAGCAACTGCTTCGCGCTCGACCACAGGAAGCTAGCCGCCTTGTCGAGGACTTCCTGCTACGCCTTCCAGACCGAGGCTTCCTCCTGCACCACGATTTTCGAACCTTCTGGAATGGCGCTCGTGCGCCGAGCAAGGTCAGACTGAGCGCGGCGGAGTTCTTGCTACCGCACCTACAACGGATCACCGATCAGAGTTTCCAGGATCTGCTCAAGGAACTCGAAGCTGTTGCCCCGAACGGCGATCCCGACCCGAACTCATATGTAGATGCATTTCTCTTGTGGACGGCCGAAGAAGCTGGATGCACCTACTTTCTGACCATCGATAAGAAGATTCGCGCTCGATACCAATCTGGGGCAGTCAAGGCAGTGAAGCCGTCCGAGCTGCTGGCACTGCTCTGATCAAGCAAAGACTGACCATCATGGCCCTATCAAGCGAAGACGAGAAGTTCCTCCGTACCTTCCAGCGACGCGTGCAAGACCTCGAAGGCTCTGGCCTCGCCGCGTCTGGACGAAAGAAGGTGACCGTCCGGCTCGCTGGTAAGGGGCCGAGGATGTCCGGCATTGACCGTGACCATCTTTGGTCGTTCTGCACAACGCTACGGCAGTTCAACATGCAGCGGGACGCCGTTAACTTCAGCCGGGTGTGCAACCTGGTCTACCAGCATTGCGATGACCCAGAGCTGCGTGGTTGGTCTGCTCACTTTCGGAAGCGGTGGGGCGAGGCGTGGGGAGAGCCCCTTGGGATCGGAATCGGCGAGACAGTGGCGGTTGTACCCGATGATGAGATCCCGCCTCCGGCTGATCCCTCAACAGTCAAGAGCTACTCAGCCGAGGAGTTTTTCGAGACCTGGATCAACGGGCTCAAGACCCACTCGAACCCCGCCAAATTGGAGGAGCTTGACTCCATGCCGTCCGCCGCGCCAGAGATCCTGGAAATGATGTTCATCGGCCGCCTTCCGACGATCTGTCATCCACTCCAGATGATGTCTCTCATCATCAGCGTGTGGCTCGATGGCGTAGAGGCTGAGGTCGGCACGCCACCTGCGGCGCAATGATAGGCTCGTATTGACTCTGTAGCTGCTCGTGGTCTGTGACGAACCAGGACCAGCCGCTACCTTCTGCACGACCCTGCCCGACGATCAACAGCTCCACATCCACCTCGACTGGAAGCTCGCCGATGAGAACCACCGCGACATGGGCGGCTTCGAGATGGCGGCCACGATCGTGGCTGTGCCTGGCGGGCTGCAGGTACGCGGTCAGTTCAGAAAAGCGCGGACTCGGATGGAGCCGGTCGAGTGCATCGCGTCAGTGGGGGAAGGGAAAGCTGGATCGACGGTGCCCTTTGGTGCCGATGGCTTGGTGCTGACCACCGCTAGTTCGTTCGAGACGAGCTTTGGGCACTGCTACCTGTGTGTGGCCGTGTCGCGCGTCGTTGGGCTTGGCGAGGGATGGGGCATGGCTGGTGGGTTGGTCGTGCGCAAGGTCACTGCGGAGCGCGTTGGGGGCTGGTGGATAGGAATTCCAAGCGGGCAGTTTCAGGAGAGCGGGGGGAAGCCAGGTGGGGCGCGGGGGGGACCATGGGGACGGGCACTGGGAATCCGTATGTGAACCTTCACAATCCTGGATCCCTCATCCGTCTGCATCGAAGCGAGGCTTACTTCCCACGGCAAGTCAGGCTCAGGCGGTGGGCGTGGGGGCTCAAGCGGGGTCACTTCGGTGGGGAGGCCGAAGTGCGCGAGTATGCGAGTACAAACCGCAGTGCCGTATGCAGTCCCACGCGATGGTGGTGTATCAATATCAAGGGGGAGTCAAAGCTACACTTACGAATATCGTGGGCTCAAAATCCGGCAGACTCTGCAATCTCCAAAACATTGCCCGCTTGAACGCTAACCCCGCTCAGTTCCTCACTACACACAACCTGCCCGTTGCCGGTACGGACGATAGCTTTCAACCGATACTCCTCCAGCGAACCTTGCCGAAGACCACAGATGACAAATTTACCACTTTCGTCAATGGACACCCTTCGTCCCGAAGTCGCTGGAGTCTTGAATATTTCCACTTGTCCACGCTTCCATCCATTCGGCATGTCCACTTTGCCAGAAAGTGACCACTCATCCGCGCCGAGAACTACGTTCACCTCGGTCGACCCAACCGCAACTTCCAGGCTAGTCGCTGACTCGCTTGTAGCCAATTGGCCGAAATGAGCAGATAGCGCCCTGCCCTCATCCCCCGTGACAACAACAGAGTAGCGCCCAGCTGACATCCCTGCACAGCTATAGTAGCCTTCCGAATCGGAGATTGCTGTAAACTCAGGCCACATCAAAATTGGTGTACCACGGTGTGAGCTTTGTTCGATCGAAAAACCGCGGCCAAAAACTGGCCGCTCGCCCAGCAGCGTGGACTTCACCGTCAACCCCTCGGCTGGGGCCAATGCGCTGTCTGTAATTCTTCCGCGTATTTCTACTGCCTCGCCTAAGATAATTTCTCCGCAATCGACATCGGTACCTTCTACATTTTCGAAGGGCGGTATCACCATCTGGACTCCTGCAAATCTGTCTGCCCGGATGTCGAGTGTATGCTTGATGTCTGCTCGAATACCGTCAAGCTCGAATTCGCCCCTTTGATTCGACCGCGTGGAAGCACCATCTGCGGCAAACACGCCTGAAGCTCTAGCATAGTACCCATTGACTTGAATTTCAGCATCTGCCACCGGTTCACCCTCAGGTGAAAGAACCCGGCCTACAAGCTTGCGAGCGGGAATCAAGGGAACTTCAAGATACATGGGGAGGGACTCCATGGACAAACGACGGAGGCCCGTGTCATCCCATATTGCAGCGGTCCACGAACCACTTTCATCCAGTGTCAAGTCGACAGACTCATTCGAGTGCGCTTCTGACTTGAACCTTAGTAGGGCGCTCCCAACTCGCGGAATGAAGGGCAATCGAAATTCGCCTGCTGAATCTGTCAGTACGATATTTGGAGCCCCTTGGCTGTAAGCTTCCACAGAAACACCTGGGAGAGGCCTGCCGTCCAAAGCAGCAATTACACGGCCAGAACACTCTACCGTCGCTGACAACATCAGTGTTAGCTCACTATCTCGTCCGCGGACAAGGTCCAACGCGGCACCGGCAATCCCACTCCCCTCGCCATACGCGGAAATGTAGATTCGACAGTCGGCATCCAAAGACCAGGGCATCACTGATATTTCAAATCGACCGTCGTTACCTGTCTTCCCAGCCCAATTTTCGTCGTCCCCAACCGGGCTACCTTTCGACTGATGGACACATTCGATCAAGGCCTCAATTCGGTGCCCTGGAAGCGGCATCCCATCCCTGTCAAGAAGCTGTCCCTGGACCTTCGCACCGAGGGCCTCAGTGACCCCAACCAAACCAGTCGTCGGAATCCTAATATCCGGGCGTGCATTCGGCATTGCACCTCGGGCATTCGCCTTTGGCACTAGAAGTTCATCCGACACATCGGCTAAATGATGTTCGCGCACTGGCACCTCGCCCGCGGAACCCATACTCCTCGAATCCGACCCAGGTGACCCCGTCCCCCTCACAAACAGACTAACGCTCACAGCGAACAAAACCACCGCAAGCGTAAGCCTGTATTTCCTCCTGAAAAAATTCATAGTGGAAAGCTCAGTCTCTGGGTCTCAGAGTTCGACCGGTACTGTGGGCGTATGCAAATCCCAGGAACCATCAGGCCAGTAGGCCTGACACGGCGGAATTGCAATCACGGTACCAACGGTCGCAGACCTTTCTTGCCCGCTACCATCCCGATACTTTGCGTCCTTCTTAATCGCCTTTTGGTAGATAGTTGCAACTGGTAAAGGTTGCGCCGCTGCAGCAGTCGAAATTGGTGCTAGACCACTGCCAGCCGGCAGAAGGAGTGCAGTGAGCAAGAGCGAACTAGCCGCCAATCGTGGAGTTAGATTTTTCATTTTAGAATTGAGGTTGAAATGTTACTAGCAATGAAATATCGCTAGTAGTTTGTGAGTTTACAATGCAATGCATGGCAAGGGGAAAAGTGGTCGTATCCGTTCAGGGGGTGAAATCGGGCCTCACGCTACAGGGAGAGGCCCTAACAGGTGCCCAGTTTAGCAGCTGGGGGCGATTTGGGCCACATCCCCGCCCGTCAATCCCCGAGAAGGGATGGTTCTAGGGACGTCGCCCTACCCGAGCAGCCTCGGCGCGGGCTGGCCAGCATGCACCGCATGAGCGATGCCCACGACGAAGTTGTGCAGGCTGCGGCCCGTTCGGCGCAGCGTCGCGGATGCGGTGTGCATACGCTCAACGAAACGGCTACCCCGTTCGCTCTGACTACCAAGGCTGGTCTTACGGAGGAGGACCGTGGGGCGGATGGCGCGCTCGGCGACGTTGTGTGGATAGGAATTCCAAGCGGGCAGTTTCAGGAGAGCGGGGGGAGCCAGGTGGGGCGCGGGGGGGAGCATGGGGACGGATTGTAGGCAATTGCCAACCAAACGGGGCCTCCGGGGCGAGGATCGGCGGCGGGGTGGCGGCA
>JAAETM010000741.1 GCA_024228395.1 bacterium
GGGCGCGCCAGGGAACAATCGGAGCCAACAACCCAACTCCCCCCCACTGACGCGATCCCGGAACATTTGACACGGATCTAAGGGATGCGCGAACCCCAAGGGGATCCATGCGTGAGTACCGTCAGAATCACGCACCCCCCCCCCGCATTTAGGTGGAGTCCCCATTCGGTTGGTCATGTGGATAGATGGGATGAGAAGGCCAGTTTCCGACGCCGGGGTATCCTGAGGGATCCTCTAAATAAGTCTCGGGCTCCTGGCCCTGGAAATGGAAAATGACCCATGAAGAAAGATAACACACTCATCAAATCTCGCACAGAAACAGTGATCGGCATCGACCTCGGAGATAAGCAGAGCCTCGTTTGCGTCCTGGACGCAGAGGGGAACTGTGTGGAAGCAGGCACTGTGGTGACGACGCCAAGTGGTTTCAGGGGACGCTTCGAGCGCATCGATGCGTGCCGTATTGCGATCGAAGCGGGTGGACAGTCCGCGTGGATAGATGAATTGTTGACCGAACTTGGGCACGAAGTCGTGGTCGCGAACCCGCGGCGGCTACGAATGATCTACGAGAAC
>JAAETM010000742.1 GCA_024228395.1 bacterium
GCAAGAGCGCATCACACGTTTGCAGCAAGCGGATCGCGGCGCCCTTCAGCGCGAAAATCAGGAGCTGGCCGACCAGTTGGAAAAACGCTCCAAGGAGTGGGGTGGCAAGGTCGGTGACGGTTCGATCGAACTGCGTTTGGCCGAGTCTTTTTTGGCGCGGGCTTTGGAAGCCAAGCCCAAAGAAAAAGCCACCGAGCTGCTCTATCGGGATGCCCGGGACTTGGCACAAAAAGCGCAGGCCCGTGGGCAGGCCGGTTGGTTGACCCATGCGATTCTGGCCTTGACCGCGGATCGTTTGAAGCTGCGCGTGCGTGGGGATCGATCCCTGCAATTGGCCGTTGAGACCATGCCGGTGCATGCCATGGGACGTGCGACTTTGGAGACGCTAAGGTTGTATGTGCGCAGGACCCGTGGGCGCATCATTCGGTCGATGCGGGCCGAGGAGGAGTGGTCGGCGGATCAGTTGACGACGGCGCAGGGGGCGTTTTCGGTGTTGGAGCATCACCCGCTGTGCCCCGAGGTTGAGTTTGGGCATCAGTTCGATTTCCTAAACTACGTGGGCGCGCGTTTTGAAGCGGAGCAGGTATTGCAGCGCGGGTTGAAGGCCTTCCCCAATAGCGGTGGGTTGCACTCGCGTTTGCGTCAGCAGATTCTAGCGCGTGGTGGGAGTGGCATTTTGGATGGCTTGGAAGGGACCTACCAGAACATGTTGGCCCAGCCGGACGCGGCTCCAAACCTGACCTGGTTTGCCGGGTATGCGACCATCGTGGCGGCGGAGTATCACCGGCGTGCCAGCGAGATGGAATTGGCCAAGGGGGCCTATGGTCGGGCGTTGGACTTGTTCCAGCGCAACATGGATGAGATCCCGGGCAACGGGGCTTCCGCACGTCATTACATGGCGATCATTCAGGCGGCTTTGGCCAGGTTAGCGATGGAAGCGGGGGAGCTGCAGGCGGCTCAGACCTTGATGTTGCAGTCCTTGGAGACCGCGCCGTTGTCAGC
>JAAETM010000743.1 GCA_024228395.1 bacterium
CGTTTTGGGCGAAACCGGAACCAAAGAAGGTTGCGGTGAAGGAGAGTGCGGGGCCTGCACCGTGCTCGTGGATGGGCTCGCGATCAACGCGTGCCTCTTCCCCGCGGCGGAAGCCGAAGGCACCAAGATCACAACCATCGAAGGCCTGACCCAGGGCGGCGCAGCGCTCTCCCCTGTGCAGGACGCCTACCTGCAAAATGGCGGCGCCCAATGCGGCTTCTGTTCCCCCGGCATGGTGATGGCCACCGTGGCCTTGCTCGGTGAGACCCCGCAGCCCAGCGACGAGGAGATCCGCATCGCCTTGCGCGGCAACCTGTGCCGCTGCACCGGCTACGTGCAGATCGTGCAATCGGTTCGCGCCGCAGCTGACACCATCAACAAGGGAGCGTCGGCATGAATTCCTTCGACCATATCGGCAAACCCACCCCGCGGCCCGAGGGCGGCGACAAGCTCACCGGCAAGGCGCGTTACATCCATGACTACGCACGCCCGGGCATGCTGCACGGCAAGGTCAAGTTCTCGGAGCACGCCCACGCGCGCATTCTGAGCATCGACATCTCCAAGGCCGAGGCTCTGCCCGGTGTGCACGCGGTCATCACCGGCTACAACACCCCCGAGATCCGCCTCGGTTTCATGCGCGACAACTTCGTGCTCAAGCGCGATATCGTCCGGCAGTTCCGCGACGAAGTGGCCGCCGTGGCAGCCATCGACGCTGAAACCGCCCAACGCGCCGTGGACCTGATCGAAGTCGAGTACGAGCCGCTTCCCGGGGTGTTCACAGCCGAGGAGGCAATGGCCGAAGGCGCCCCCCTGCTGCACGAGTTCGACGCCCGCGGCAAACCGCGCAAGTCGAACAAGCTGGACCTGACCTTCGCCCACGAGACCGGCGACCTGGCCGCGGCGGAAAAAGCCTCCGCCCACATCGCCAGCGGCCACTTCCGCGTGCCGCTCATCCAGCAGTCATGCATGGGCACCGCGGGCTGCATCGCCGAGTTCGACACCTCCGGCAACCTGGAAGTGATCGCCAAGACCCAGATCCCCTTCCTTGCCCAACGCGACTTCGCAGCCGCCTTGCGCTCGGCAGGTATCGGCAGTGGCAAGGTGCGCGTGATCGTGCCGACCATGGGTGGCGGATTTGGAACGGGCCTCGATACACACGTGTACGAGTACCTGGCGATCCTGCTCGCCCACCGCTCCGGCAAGCCGGTCAAGGTGCTCTACAACCGCGAGGAAGAGTTCGCGTACCTGTCCCCGCGTCAATCCGCGGAGGTCACGATCCGTCAAGGCTGCGATGAGAACGGAAAGCTCACCTTACGCGACATCTTCGTGGTCCAAGACAACGGCGCCTACGCCTCCTGGGGAGCCACCTTCCCGAGCGTCATGCTGGTTCCCGCCACGTCCCTGTACCAGGTGCCCGTGGTGCGCTTCGACTCACGCATCGTCTACACCAACAACACCTACTGCCAGGCGATGCGGGGTTACGGCAACCCGGAGGTCACCTTGCCGATGGAGAGCACCATGGACATGCTGGCCGAAATGGCCGGCATCGACCCGCTCGAGATTCGACGCATCAACTGCAACCAACCTGGCGAGCTGACCCCCATGGGCATGCAGATCACCACCTGTGGATTGCCCGAGTGCATCGACCTTGCGGCAGAGAAGATCGGCTGGACCGAGAAGCGTGGCAAGGGTCGCGACAAGGCCCATGGCGTGGGCATGGCGTCCCTGATTCACGTGGGCGGCGGCGGCAAGATCTATCGCTCCGACGGCAGCGGCATCATCCTCAAGCTCGACGACTACGGCACCGTCAACGTCAGCTACGGCGGCGTTGAAATGGGCCAGGGGTTGCACGCGGCGCTGACCGCAGTGATCGCCGAAGGGCTCGGCGTAAAAACCGAGGCCGTTGTGGTCAACCAAACCGACACGGCCACTTGCCCCTGGGACGTGGGCACCCACGCTAGCCGGGGTGCGTTCATGGCCGGCAACGCGGCGCTGATGGCCTGCAAGGAGTTGCGCACCAACTTGTTCGACTGGGCCGTGCGCTACTTCCCCGCCGAGGTTCAGCGCAACCTTAAGAAAGCGGCGAAAGCTGGCAAAACCGTGGATTCCACGTCGTTCGCTTTCGAATCGCTGACAGCCGAGGACTTCGAACTGCGCCAGGGTGTGCTCTTCCCCAAAGCCGCCAGCGACGACCAAACCTGGCTGCACGTGGACCTGGGCCGCTTCCTGCGCGCCGTGCATTTCTCCGAGCAGGGCGCCGGCACCATGTTCACCCAAGAAGCTTTCTACGAGCCCCCCACCGACCTGCCCGACTGGTCGAAGGGCAAGGGCAACATGTCCGCCAACTACACCTACGGCACGCAAGCGGTCGAGGTGGAAGTCGACACCGAAACCGGCGAGGTGACGATCCTGAAGCTCGCCTTCTCCCTGGACGTGGGCCGCGTGCTAAACCGCCAAACCCTGGAGGGCCAAGCCTACGGCGCCCTGGCCCAGGGCATCGGCTACGCGCTCTACGAAGAGGTGCTCACCGACAAGGGCCGCGTGCTCAACCCCGGTTTCACCGACTACAAACTGCCCACGGTCGCGGAGATGAGTTTCCCGATCGAACTGGACTTCGTGGAGACCAACGACCCCGAAGGCCCCTACGGCGCCAAGGGTGTTGGCGAGCCGGGCCTTGTTCCCACCGCTCCCGCGATCTCTAACGCCATCTACGACGCCATTGGCGTTCGCATCCACGATCTTCCGATCACCCCCGAGCGAGTCCTTGCCGCGCTGGACAAGAAAGCGACCCAGGCAACACCCGCTCACGCTTCCACCAAAACCAACCAAGTCCCATGACTACCCAAGAAATCACCCCTCCCCAGATGCAAAACCCGCTGCTGCTCAAAGCCTCCCGCGAGATGCCCAAGAGCATCGCTATCATCGGTGCCGGCACGATCGGCCCGGACATCGGGTACTACCTGAAGAGCGCCGTGCCCGGGCTCGAGCTTGTGCTGATTGACATCAACCAGGACGCGCTCGACCGCGCTGCCAAGCGTATCGAAGCGTACGTGGTCAAGGGCCTCGCCAAGCGCAAGCTCACCGAAGAACAAGCCGCAGGCGTGCGCGAGAAGCTGGTCTTCAGCATGGACTACAACGACCTGGCCCACTGCGATTGGGTTCTGGAAGCCGCCACCGAAAATCTGGAC
>JAAETM010000744.1 GCA_024228395.1 bacterium
CTGGACGATATCCCCGATCGAGAGGAATCCTTTTGGCACCAGGTTCAAGCCCTGCTTCCATCCGAAACCCTGGAAGGCCGGGGAATCCTGATGCAGGGGAGCGATGGTTTGAACTACCAGGAGCCCAAGCAAGAAATCCCAGGCAAAGCCCAATCCCCCCTGATGCCCTTGGAAACCCGAGGAGGCGCCCTGTTGCGGGACGGGGGAACATTCCAGTCATGGCTTCCCCCAGGTGCGCGCCTGGACAACCGCCCCGACCCCTGGGCAGGGTCGGTGAATTCTGTCGCCGGAACAACCCACATCGAACCAACATCCCGGCCCGAGTGGGCCGATGCCATGGGCAGGGATCGCTTTGGCCTTTGGGTGGAGGTTATCTTTAAGGGCGTCACGCAGCGCATGCGATGGATTCCGCCGGGACGCTTCCTGATGGGAGCGGCCAAGGACGAACCTGAAGCGGACGCCGATGCCAAGCCGCAACATTGGGTGACCTTGACCCAAGGTTACTGGTTGGCGGATACCCCCTGCACCCAAGAGCTGTGGCACGCTGTGATGAACGAGGATCCCTCTCACTTCAAAGGAACGGCCCTGCCCGTGGAGTCGGTCACTTTTAAACGGGTCGAACAGTTCTGCAGGAAACTCACCAAGCTGGATCGTAGCCCTCCATCCGAGAAAAACGGCTATCGTCTACCAACGGAGGCCCAATGGGAGTACGCATGCCGGGCGGGAGGGCACGACGAAACCTACAATCGGCCGTGGGAGGCTGGCGCTCTAGATCAAATCGCATGGTACGGGAATAGCCCGGGTGATAAAACCCAACCCGTGAAGGGCAAGCGGTGCAATCGCTGGGGGTTGCATGACATGCTGGGCAATGTATGGGAGTTGTGTTCCGATATGAATGAGCCGTACAAAGCCGAAGCTCAGATCGATCCCATTGGCAAGGGCTCCGAGCGGGTGTACCGTGGTGGCTCCTGCTGGGTTGTTGCCGGGAACGTGCGGCCAGCGTACCGGCTTTGGTGGTTCGACGAGCATGTTGCGTTCCGCGGCCTGGGCTTCCGCTTGTCCCGAGGTCATGCTGCTCAAGACAGGTCCGGCATCGGCGGAGCCGATGGAGCGTAGGGAGGGGACCGACCGGAGCTCAAAAATATGGTTCCACCCGTGTCACTCGACCATAGAATGATCCAATGAAGTATCGGTTCTTTCGAATCCCGGTTATGGGTGACATTCAGGCGGAGGAGAGCCGCCTCAATCGAACGCTCGCTGAGAACCCGGTGGTGCGGGTTGAGAGTGAATTCGTCAACAACGGAGAACAAAGCGCTTGGTGCCTCACGGTGATCTGCACCGAGCAGACCCCTGACAAACAACCCGCGCGAGAGGGGCAGGTGGACTACAAGGCGGTTCTAAGCGAAGAGGATTTTGCCATCTACGCACGACTGCGGGCCTTGCGCAAGGAGCTGGCAGCCCAAGAGGGCAAGCCGATCTGGACCGTTTTCACCAACCAGCAATTGGCGCAGATGGTGACGGAAAAGGTGCAATCGATCGAGGAAATCCGTGCCCTGAAAGGCGTCGGGCCCCAGCGAGCGGCCAAGTTTGGCAGCACCTTTCTCGATTCACTGACCCAGGTTCAGGGGGGCAGCGAAGAACATGCGTAGGAGCCACGTGTACCTCGAAGAATTGCTACGTCCCCACGTCTTGGGCTGGGCTGCTTGGAGGGCCGCTCGAGGCAAGCGCGACCAGCCGGATGTTCAGCGGTTTTTCGAAAGCCTGGATCAGGAATTGCTAGCCCTGCGAGAGGACGCCCTGTCCGGGGCTTTTCCTTTCCGACCGATGAACCGCTTCCTAATCCACGACCCCAAGACGCGCTCGATCGAAGCGCCCTGCTTGCGTGAAAGGGTCCTGCATCACGCCTTGGCCTA
>JAAETM010000745.1 GCA_024228395.1 bacterium
ACGCGAATCAGGAAATCGATTCCAGCATCAGTCAGCATGCGAATCACTTCGTAAGATGGGTATCCACGATCAAGGATAACCAGGCTCCCAGGGGCTACTCCAGCCAGCATCGCAATAAGGTGCCCCCGCTCGTTGCCTCGTTATCCACTCAGCTCTACGTCTACCGGAACACCGGAAACGACGTCGAGTATTGCGCTCACAAGGATTCCTTTCGGACGGGCGTGGCCGTGGGAAGCTGCAAGCCAAAGTCTTCTGCTTCATCCCAAAAAGCACTGAGCATGTGCTCGTGCCCTCGACGTCCTCCGTCTGCCACCATGTACAATAGAAGTGTAGTCAGCAGTTGGGGACTGAGCGGTCCGTTGCGTTTGAAGTCTCGCTCGGTCTGTTTGACAACGAGTTTATCGACGGAGTCGAAAGCCTCTGTAAACGCTCTAAATAACTTGGCACAATGTGCGGTGTTGGCACAAAACTTGGCTGCCGCTTTGGGCCGCTGAGAAGTGCGAAACCCCATCCTAGGGGAGCCCGCCGCCCCCCCCCCCCCCCACAGGAACTCACGAACAGACAAGCAGGTGGATAGGAATTCCAAGCGGGCAGTTTCGGGAGAGCGGGGGGAAGCGAGGCGGAGCGCGGGGGCGAGCATGCGACGGAACGTAGGCAAGCGGCACGCAAACGGCGCCACCGGGGAGGGGAACAACGGGCCGGTGGCCGCGCACAGGCCAG
>JAAETM010000746.1 GCA_024228395.1 bacterium
AGACGCTGGGTGTGCTGCTGGGACCAGCGAAAGCCTGTGCCGAGAGACGGGGTGTGCCGACTGAGTGGTATCTGGCTGGATCGCACTCTGTAGGTGGGCATTCGGCGCATGTTGCGCTGGTAGCGCAGTACCCGCCAAGCCTGCCTCCCCCGGATCAGACCAGTCAACGAGAGCACGGCGCCAGCGCCATAGGCCACCTCCGGTGGCATCATCAAGGCCCAAGGTGCCATTATGGCAATCGCCGCCGTGGCAAATGCCACCAATGTCGACCAGAGCTCGACCGGGGGACGCAGCAGGGCCTCGATGGGATGGGCGCTCACTGTTCGATGCCGTGAGCAGAGATCAATACGGGGTAACGCTTGATCCCCAAGGCCTGCGCGATATCGCTCCCGGCTGCTGGCAGGATGGAAAGCCCGTTGGCTAGCTTTGCGATGGCATGCAGGTCGTCCACAGTGTCCGCCTGAACCAGCATCCCCACGGCACCGATCTCCTTGAGTCGATCACGATTATCCTTGAGCCACTGCCTGGATTGCGCATCGGAACCGATAAGGAAAAATGGGCGCGCGAACGGTCGGTCATGTGCTCTGGCCTGCACCG
>JAAETM010000747.1 GCA_024228395.1 bacterium
AATCGAAGTCCAGCCCGCACCTGCCTTTTTGGCGCCCCCCGCGCGGCACCGAATTTCGGCACTGCCACATTGGCGCTCCAGCGGGCCCGCACGTCGGCTTCTACAGGTTGTATTCCTTAATTTTGCGGTACAAGGTGCGTTCGCCAATCCCCAAAACCTGAGCGGTATTCTGCCTATTCCCTTCCATCAGCTCCAAGTTGGCTGAGATCAAGGCGCGTTCGACCTCCACCAGCGAGGCACCTTCCAGATTGAAGCCCCCACCTGCGGAGCTCGCACTGCCACCGCCGCGGATCCCCTCGGGCAGATCATCCACCTCCAGGCAATGCCCGCGCGCGAGCACCACCATGTTCTCCACGGCATTGCGCAACTCCCGCACGTTGCCGGGCCAGGGATAGCGCACGAGCAGGGCGCGCGCCTCCGGAGTGATGCTGGTCACGGTGCGGCCGTGCTGCCGTGCGAAATCCTTGATGAAGTGCTCAACCAGCAGGGGCACATCCCCATGCCGCTTGCGCAGGGGCGGCAATTCGATTCCAACCACCTGCAAGCGATAAAAAAGGTCCTCCCGGAAGGTCCCCTTCTCCACCATGGCTTGCAAATTCTGATGCGTGGCGGCAATCAAACGAATGTCCACTGGCGTGGCCTTGTTGCCCCCTACCGGCATGACCTCACGGGTCTCCAGCACGCGCAATAGTTTGGCTTGGGTCGCCAACGGCATGTCGCCCACCTCATCCAAAAACAGGGTGCCGCCATCAGCGAAACCGATGCGCCCCAGCTTGTCGGCGAGGGCGCCGGTGAAAGCCCCTTTGACGTGGCCGAACAATTCGGACTCGATCAAACCTTCCGACATGGCGGCGGAGTTGACCGCCACGAAATTCTTCTCAGCGCGCGCACTGTTGTTGTGCAAGGCCTGCGCCACGAGTTCTTTCCCCGTTCCGCTCTCACCCAAAATCAGAACATTGGCGGAGGTGCTCGCCACTTGCCCCAAGGTCTCGAGGACCCTCTGGATTTCAGGGGAATGCCCCAGGATTCCTTCAAACCCAAAGCGCTTGTCCAGCTGGCGCCGAAGACTCTTGTTCTGCCGAATCAACTCCTCGTTGTGCGTTCGCAATTGAAAGCGTTCCACGGCCTTGGCGACCTTATTGCGCAATTCGGGCAGTTTCACGGGCTTTGGCAGGTAATCCTCAGCACCGCTTCGCATGGCGTCCACCGCCGTTTCGATCGAGGCATGCCCCGTGATCAAGAGCACCGCACTGTCGGGTCGCAGAATACGCGCTTGCTTGAGCACCTCCAAGCCGGACAGATCGGCCATGCGCAGGTCCGTCAACACCACTGCAAATCCCTCATTCTCCAGCGCTTGCACACCCTCCATGCCCGACCCCGCGATCTCGCAACTATAACGCTCCCCTTCCAATGCATCCGCCAAAGACTCCGCGTGCTGCAGGTCATCATCCACGATCAAGATTCGAGCGGGCGTCATGCTGTGTCTCCTTCCATTTCATTCGAATGGGGCTCGGACCCCTCGCGTTCACCTTGTACATTTCCTCGCCCGGCAAGCTCCTGCACGAGGGGTAGGCTAATGGTGAAACTCGTCCCCCGCCCGGCATCGGATAATACGCGCACGGTTCCACCATGCTCGGCGACCACCCGCTGGACGGTGGACAGCCCCAGCCCGGTGCCCCCCCGTTTCGTGGACCAGTACAGATCGAAGCACCTGGACAGTTGATCCTCGTCCATCCCCACACCCGTGTCGGTGACAACGATTTCTGCCCAGGGACCCGCGCGCCGAACTTGCACGATCAGCTCACCACCACCGGGCATCGCATGCCGCGCATTGACGAACAGGTTGGTGAGGACCCTCCGAATGGCCTCGGTGTCAATCATGGCGAGGGGCAACAAGTCGGGCAGGTCCACGTGAACCACAATCTCCGATGCTTTGTGTTCTGGTTCGGTGAAGTCGAGCAGTTCGCGCACCAAAGCCACCAGGTCCGAAGGGGCCCTATTGACCTGCCCCCCCCGGGCAAAGCGCAGGAAATCATCGAGAATGCCCTCGAGGTGAGAAACCTCCCGCGTCAGTACTCCGATGCGTTTGAGGCAGCGTTTGTCCCTGGGGCTCAGCCCGGGTGCACCGCCAGCACGGTCCCCCTCGAACTCCTCCTCCAACAGGGTCAGATTGATCGCCATGGTGGACAAGGGATTCTTGATCTCATGGGCCAATCCCCTGGCGACCAGGGTCAGGAATTCATTGGGCCCGCCCCCGGGGTCCGATGTGGCTTCTCTGTGGGTCTCGACCATGCACTAAGGGTACGAGTCCAGGGGCCCGACGCATCGTTTCGGAACAAAAAAAAGGTCCAATCGATCAAGACTCGTTAGGCTTGCCAACAAATGAGCCCTCGCAACCTGCCTTTCCCTGACGATCCTGCGCGCCCACCGGAATCCCACAGCGAACTTCTGAAGGCGCTTGAGGCTGGCCATCTGGTGGCCTTGCCCACGGAAACCTGCTATGGATTCGCGGCTCGGGCAGACCATTCCAAAGCCCTTCAAGCCCTGGCCTCCCTCAAGGAACGTCCCGCTGGCCAGGCTTTCACGTGGCATGTGGGCCACCCCGACCTGGCCCGTCAAATCGCCCCATGGCCGGCCCTGGTCGGTCGCCTTGCGGACGCCTTTTGGCCAGGCCCGCTGACCCTGGTTTTGCCCGCCAACCCCGAACGCGCCAAGGCCATGTCGCTCGATGCCATCCTCCACGAGGGCAACCTTGGCCTGCGCATGCCCGAACATTGGGCCACTGCGGAACTGCTTGCCCGCGCCCCTTTTCCCGTGGTGATGTCCAGCGCCAACAGCTCCGGCGCCCCCCCCCTAGTTTCCGCGCAAGAGGTAGCCGAACAATTCGGAGACCGTATCTATGCCATCGGTGATGGCGGCACGACCGAAATCGGCGGCAGCTCCAGCATCCTTTCCATTGGACCCAACCGCTTCGAAGTCCTGCGCAGCGGGCGGATTTCCCTGGAAGACCTGCAAAGCAAAGCGGGTTTACGCCTGTTGTTCGTCTGCACTGGAAACACATGCCGATCCCCCATGGCCGAAGGAATTGCGCGGGATTCCATCGCAAAAGCTCTGGGGACCCGCCCTGGCGAAGTCAGCAATTTCGGTTTCCAAGTGGGCAGCGCAGGTGTCTACGCCAGTCTGGGGTCACCGGTCTCGCCAGAATCCGTTGATGTGTTGGCGGAGTGGGATGTGGACATCAAGACCCACACCTCGACCCCCAGCGAGCTTGCTATGGCGCGGCGATTGGACCGGATCTACTGCCTCACCCAAAGCCACCTGGCCGCCTTGAGCCATACCCTCCCGCCCGAACAAGCCCAGCAGCTCGAATTGCTCAGTCCCTCTGGGCGCAGCATCCCCGATCCGATTGGAGGCAGCTTGGACCTGTACCGGGAAACCCGCGATGTCATTGCCAAGGTCATTAACGAAAGAATGGCCGAATGGGTCTGAGCAGCGCTATGTTCGATTTGGCAGGTCGTTGACATTCGGCGCCCTGCTAACCCACGCGGGCAACCAGCGGATAGGTGCGGAGAAAATCAGGCGCAAGCCTCAACCAAGCGGCTGTGCGCAGCTTGGGAATCGGAGGCCGCGAGTAGATCTTCGCGCACCTGCGCAATGCCGAGAATACGGGCCACGTCCGCCAAGGTGCGGATATGCAGTAGCTTCTTGGACTTTGGGATGAGCAAGATGACGATTAGTTGTGCGGGCGAACCGTCCAGGCTCTCAAAGGGAACGCCACCATCGCGGCGCACCAACCCCAAGACCGCAATGACCTCATCCAAGTCCGGCAAAGCCGCATGGGGAATGGCCACACCTTTTTCCATACCGGTGGACATCGAACGTTCACGGCGCTGGACCGCCCCCAATGCCAGTTCGGATTGAGACTCCTTCAAGCTGCCGTTGTTGGTCAGGTGTCGGATCATGCTTTCGATTGCGTCCCACTTGTCGAGGGGATCAAAATCAACGATCAGATTTTTGGCCTCAAATAGTTCCCCGAGATTCATGGGGAAAGTGTAGCGCATGGGCCAGCCAGCCCGCTGCCATTCCATGCCCCAAGTTAAGGGAAAATGCCCACGCGAGTTGATCACAACCCGCGTGGGACATTCCGTGTGGGTCATGGGGCCATCCCAGTCGCCTGGCTAGGCGGCTTGACGCGTCTCGGCATCCTCGCTATCGGGCTGGGCGCTTTCCTTCTGCATCCCCATGACCCGGCCAATCAAGACGGCAACAATACCCACTCCCGCGGACATCAATGCGCCCATTTTGGCCTCTCCTTGCAATTGCCCCGGCTCGGCTGGGAATGCGGCGGTGGCAACGAACAGGGCGACTGTGAGGCCCAAACTAGCGATGAAGCCCGCCATTGCCAAATCTCGCACATTCATACCTCTGGGGAGACTGAAGCCCATGAGTTTGCCCAGCATGCTTAGGAGCACCACGCCGCCGGTTTTGCCGACCACAAGGGATGCCAAGATGATCCAGGTCATGGGCCCGATAGCCTCGAATTTGACGCCAGCGTTGGCCATGGCGAAGAAGAACAGGCCAAAGTCCACCGGCAGGCTGATCGCATGCTCAAAGCGGTCGAGCGTGGAGTGCTCGATATGCAGGTCCCGGGCAGTCTCCTCTCCCATGATATCGACTTCATCCTTGCCGACGAAGAGTCCGGTATCCCGCTTGGGACCAGGCATGAAGGGCACGATCGGGACCAGGGCCAAGGCGGGGTGCAGGTGGGCCAACATGAGCCCGCACCATGCGAATGGACCTGCCACGAAAATGTACGGGATCCAGCTCTTTACCTCGCGGGCGCGCATTAGATAAGCGAAAGCCACTCCCATACCCACCAGGAGTAACCAACCGGGCTCAGCAGGGTGGGCGGGGTCCCCATAAAAGATGGCGATGATGCCCAGGCCCAAGGCGTCATCCGCCACTGCCAGGAGCAAAAGGAAGTTCACGGCGGGATGGGATCCACCAAACACCGCGCGGGCCACTAGCCATGCCAGGGCGATATCTGTGGCTGTCGGAATACCCCAACCACGGTTCACGGATGGCCAGATCTCCGAGGCCTTGTCGTAGATCCCCATGCTAGCAGCGATCTGAACCGCAGCAAAGAAGACCACAATGGGACCCACCACCCCACCAATGGTGGCAAACAAGGGATTGATGGCCTTGCGCAGCGGGTTCAAGCTTCCACCGGGTAAGCCGGCTTCCGTGATCTCTTTGGCAGCTATCGCAAAGAAAAACACCATAAAGATGTCATTGATCAGAAAGCTCAGGGTCAGGTGGTGCCCAAACACCGTGAAATGCCCAGGAAGCTCCCACACGCCGTCGGCGGAGCCGTGTCCAGCCCCAAACCAGTGGTGGTAAGCGTCGGGGGCCAAATTGGCCATGAACAGGGCTGCTACAACTCCGGCAATGAGCGGGATTGAAAAGTCCTGAAGGTAGCGGATCACGCTGGATCGTTGAGCGGACATGTTTTTATCGTTTGGGTTTGGGGCCGAGCCGCAGAATAATACACTCCCGATTGCGGCCAAACCATGCCAGGCGTCAAAGCAGGCGACCCAATTCATTGGTGTTGGCTGCCGTGCGTCCCAAATGGGGTTCAGACGCTGGGGATGGGAGGTAGAGATGACCCAAGTGATCTGGGGAGTCCATTGTTGGGTACGGCCCCTTATCGGCAGGCGACTCGCCCGAACGCGAGCAAGTCCCTCGCAGTTTCCGGAATGGGAAGGGAAGGACCTGGCGCCTGAAACGTCCCAGGACTTACCTTGAGCGCCCTACAAACGATTGACCCGCCCAGGTCGGGCCTCTAGAGTGCCTCAAGGTTAGGCAGTACCGTTCCTAAATACCGGTCTGCCAAGAACATAGCTAGCCCTGTGGGCCCAAGCCCCACCCAAACCGCCTTATCCATCTGAGATGCTGAACGCCATTGCGCTTGCGCTTCCCTTGCTTCTGGCTATTCCTGCCCTGCAGGATACCCCCTCCGAAGTTCCCGCCATCCAGGACGATGGGGACACCTTCATCCTCAATTTCCCCCAAGGAGTGGATGGAGGCCAGGGCATGGACCTGGGCCAGTTCGTCCAGGCCTGTCAACAGGTCACAGGATTGACCTTTCATGTTAAGGAAGACGCCGCCAGCCGGTTGTCATCCACTTTTGTGCGCTTGATGGGCACCAAGCGCATCCCGAAGAGGCAGTTCTATTCCTTCTTCCAAATTCTAATGGTGATGAACGACTTCGTTTGCACCGAGATCGGCCCGGCGGGCATCTCGGTCATCCAAATCGACTCACTGACGGGTGGTGGAAACTCCAGCGGGCCCAAGATCCGCGCCAACGCGGCCTACGTGGATCCGGATCGCCTGATCGACTACGCGGACCAACCCGCCACCCTGATCACCACGGTGATCAATCTGCCGAACACCGATGTCCGCAGCCTGTCCAACACCATGCGGCAGCTCATCGCGGACCCCAACACCCAACAGATGATCCCAGCCGGTAGTTCGAACTCATTCGTGCTGACTGGATTTGGTACGCAGGTGGCTGCTTTGGCCCGCATGCTGACGATCATCGACGAAGCCTCTGCTGTGGAAGTGGTCGAACCAGTCTTCGAATTGCTACGCCTGGAGTACGCGGCAGCCGACGAGGTCGCGAGCTTGGTCGAGGAACTGTTGGAGTTCAGCACCCAGGCCACCAACCGCGGTGGTCCCGCCCCAAACGGCGTCAGTGGAACTCTGCGCACCGGACAAAGCAGCGTGAAGATCCTGGTGGACTCCCGCCAGAGTTCCCTGCTCGTTCTCGCATTGCCCGAGGATATGCCGCGAATCAAGGATCTTGTGGCGCAACTCGACGTGGACGTGGTTGATTCTGAGCGCGCGTACCACATCTACGCTGTAGAGAACGTGGAAGCCAGTGAACTGGCAGACACGCTGACCTCCTTCCTGGACGGCACCGCCCGCCTGGAAAGCAATTCGGGCGCGAACCAATCCGGCGGCAACAATCGCGCCACCAGTGGAGGGAACAACTCCGAGTTTGTTGTGGTTCCCGACGCCAAGTCCAACTCCCTTCTGATCGCTGCTAGCCGAACCCGCTACAGCGAAGTAATCGAGCTGATTCGCCGCCTGGACAAGCGCCAACCCCAGGTGCTCATCGAAACGGCCCTCGTCGAATTGACAGGTCTGGACCTGTACGACCTCGGCGTGGAGCTTTCCCTGGCTGACATCCCGGGTGTGGGTGCCATTGGTGGCTATGGCTTGACTAGCTTCGGCCTTTCGACACTCTCTGACAGCGATGGCGATGGTATCCCCGACGTGCGAGTCCCCTCTATTGGTCATGGCATCTCCGCCGGGTTGATCGATGGAGACGAGTTCAGCTTGCCTATGTTGATCGCAGCCATGGAAGAGAAGCGCAACTCCAACGTGCTCAACGTGCCCAGCGTGCTTGTGAACAACAACGTGGAAGCGCGGGTCGAAACCAAGGAAGAACAGCCCACCACCACTATTACGGCCGTGGGTGGTCAAGCTGGACAGACCCAAGAGAACTTCAACTCCTATGAGGAAGCCGGCATCACCATGGTGATTTCCCCCTCGATCAGTGGTTCCAGCTACCTGCGTCTGAAGGTTGAGCTTGAGATCTCGAACTTCATCGGCAGCGTGCAAGGTTCTATCCCCCCCCCCAGGAGCACGCGGATCCTGCAAACGGAGGTCACCGTGCCCGATGGCGACACCATGGTCATCGGCGGCATCATCGTGGACAACCGTTCAGAGACCATCCGCAAGGTACCTTTCTTCGGAGATCTCCCCATCGTCGGTCGCCTGTTCCGCCGGGACTCCAGCACCGGGAACCGCACGACCCTATACTTCTTCGTCACCCCCCATATCATGGATGACACAGAGTTCGCCGACTTGGCCGAGGTATCCTACAAGAAGAAGGTCGAAGCCGCCAATACGATCGGCCCTGACCGCATTCAAATCGTGGACCCCAAATTCGGCAAGAACCGGGGACTGATCGACCTGGATGGCTTTGACATCCCACTCTACAAGAGTCCCGAACGGGGCGAGGTCGATTCCGCCAGCATCGGCAAGACCCCCGATCAGATTCGGGAAGCGGTCACCCCGGATTCGAACTAGGCTTCCCTGCCAGTCAAGCCCACAAGCACCCAAGAGTTCACAACCATGGTGAGTATCGGAGACCTTTTGATCGACGCGGGAGTCGCCCGCAACCAACTGGATGAATGCCGAGGTTTGGCATCCACTTCCGGGGAGTCCATCGATCGCATTCTTCTGCAACGCGAATACCTGGACGAGCCCACGCTGCTCCAGGTGTATGCGAAACATTTGGGCTACGAGTACCGCGAGAGCTTGGAGGGCATGAGAGTCCCCGGCGACTTCGTGGATCAGATCCCGATCCAATTTGCTCGCAACTACAATCTGGTTCCGATCGAGATTACAGAGGACAACGTGGTCAAAGTGGCCACATGTACGCCGCTCGATCCCCACCCCATGGACGACCTCTCAGCCCTGCTGGGAGTGGAAGTCGACGCGGTGCTCGCGCCACGTTTGGAGATCACTGGACTCATTGGACGCGCCTACCGTCACAAGGCCGACGGTATCGACGAAGCCCTGGATGCGGTTTCCGAGGATGATGACATCGGCAGCATGGCTGCCGAAATCGATGAAGCGGAGGACGTTCTCAACGTCTCCAACAAGGCGCCGATCATTAAATTGGTCAACACTGTGCTGTTTCAGGCGCTCAAAATGCGCGCTTCGGACGTGCACTTCCAGCCCTATGCGGATCGCATGCAAGTACGTTTCCGTATCGATGGCATCCTGTACGACATGGACTCCATCCCCCGCCGGGTCCAGGACGCCATTATCAGTCGTGTCAAGGTCATGGGCAAGATGGACATCGCGGAGCGTCGCTTGCCCCAGGACGGCCGGGCCACCATTAGGCTTGGCGACGGCGAAGTCGACGTTCGTATCAGTTCGATCCCCACCTCGGATGGGGAGCGCATCGTGATGCGACTCCTGGACAAGACGTCCAAGCTGTACACGCTGGATGAGATCGGGCTGACCGCCGAAAACCAGAAAACTATCTCGAGTTACCTGGATTACAACCACGGGATCATCCTGGTCACGGGGCCTACAGGATCGGGCAAGACGACCACGTTGTACGCGTCGATGTCGCAGATCGACACGAGTCAAAAGAACGTGCTCACCATCGAGGATCCGGTGGAGTATGCACTCGGTGGCGTCAGCCAGGTGCAAGTGAATACCAAGAAGGGTCTGACCTTCGCTACCGGTCTGCGCTCCTTCCTGCGTCAGGACCCCGACGTGATGATGGTCGGTGAGATTCGTGACCTGGAAACGGCTGAGGTGGCCATTCGTGCTGCGCTCACGGGGCACCTTGTGTTCTCCACCGTGCACACCAATGATGCCACCAGCACCATCACACGCATGGTGGACCAGGGCGTGGAACCCTACCTGGTTTCCAGCTCCATCGTTTTGATCATCGCGCAACGCCTGGTGCGAACCAACTGCAAGCACTGCACAATCCGCGTCCCCATCACCGACGAGTGGCGCGTCAAGCTTGAGAAGGTCGGCATGGACCTGGACCAGATGAAGGGCGAAGTCGCCGTGGGCCAGGGCTGCGAAGAGTGCTTCCACTCCGGCTATTCCGGCCGTACCGCCATCTACGAAATCATGCCCGTGGACGAAGAGCTGCGCACCCAAATCATGGAAGGCACCAGCGCAACGGTCATGAAACGTTCGGCTGTGCAGCGGGGTTTGATCACCCTGCGTGAGGACGGTCGCCACAAGATCCTTGACGGTGCCACCACCGCCGATGAAGTCCTGCGCGTCACCCAACTCGATATGGACTAGCTCCCCCATGCCGATTTACGAGTACAAGGCCTACGCTCCCGGAGGCGCAACCAAGTCAGGCATCGTGGATGCCGATACGGAACGGGATGCACGCAACAAACTGCGCAAGGACAAACTCCTTGTACACAAGATTGGCGAAGTTCGCGGACGTGGAGCCAAGAGAAAAAAGAAGAAGGGCGAGAAGACCGAAGAAGGGCTCATGGCCAGGACCATGGACGCCCGCGCTGCTCGGCAGGGTCCGGGCGCCAAGCAGAACGAAATCATTTGCGGCTCCACGCGCCAACTCGCAACCCTGTTGGGTTCTGGCATCCCCCTGGTGGAGTCCCTTTCCGCCCTCGTGGACCAGTCTGAAAAGCGGGTTGTGGAAACCATGTTTCGCCAAATCCGCGAGGACATTCAAACCGGTTTGAGTCTTTCGGACGCCCTGGCCAGACACCCGGGTTGGTTTTCCGAGCTGTACGTGAACATGGTCAGCGCAGGCCAAGCCACCGGCAACTTGGACGTGGTGCTGAAGCGGTTGGCCGACTACATGCAACTGCAACGCGGCCTGCGCAGCAAGGTCGTTGGCGCCCTGACTTATCCGATGATGATGCTGGGAATCGGCTTCATCGTAGTGACGATTCTGATGGCCAAAGTCGTGCCAGAAATCACCGCCATGCTGATCGACCAGGGCAAGGCCCTGCCCCCCGCCACCAAGATACTTGTGATGATCAGTAAGGTCTTCCAAGAATATTGGTGGGTGCTCTTTTCGGCCATCGCCATTGCCTCCACGATCATCGAGCGGTTCTACAAGAACTCAGACAAGGGTCGACTGGCCATCGACAAGTCCCTGCTGCGCATCCCGGTCCTGGGTGAATTGCTGCGCAAGGCTGCTGTCGGGCGCTTCACACGGACCCTTGCGACTCTTTTACAGTCGGGTGTGCCGGTGATCCAATCCCTGGATATCACCCGCAAGGTGGTGGGCAACCGGGTCGTCGCGGACGCCACAGAGCATATCAAGGACCGTGTTGTAGAAGGCACAGACATCTCCACCCCCCTTAAAGCCAGCGGCGCCTTCCCTTCGGTGGTAGGCTACATGGTGGCTGTTGGAGAACAGTCTGGTGAGCTAGAAGAAATGCTGGACCGTATCGCGGGTGCCTACGACGAAGAGATCGACGTGGTAACCGAGCGCTTTACCGCCCTCCTTGAGCCCATCATGATCGTTTTCTTGGCAGGAATTGTGGGATTCATCGTATATGCCATCGTTCAACCCATCCTGGAAATCGGGCGCGTCTAAAGAGAAGCCCCCACCCCCAACAAGTAATGAAAATCAATAAGAGACAAGAAAAAGCCTCAAAGGCTGGCTTCTCACTGGCTGAACTCATGGTCGTCATCCTGATCATTGGCCTGCTATCCACCCTGGTTGTGCCCAGAGTGATGGACAGCTTTCGTGATGCCAAATGGGGCAAGGTGCGGGCCGACCTGGGGAACATAGCCGGAGCACTCAATCAATTTGCCATGTTCAATGGGGGTGAGTTCCCGAACAGCCTCGAACTCCTCGTACAGAACGACGATAATGGTAAGCGTTACCTCAATGTGACTATCGTGCCCAAGGACCCCTGGGACAATGAGTACGTTTACAACCCCCCCGAGGGCATCAACGAATTCGAGGTGATCTGCTATGGCAAGGATGGCGTCCCTGGTGGCGAGGGGGATGACCGAGACCTAACCCATCAGGACGTTGCCAATGGAGTCAAGTAGCGAGTGCCCGTGGGGCGCGACTAGGTGACCTGCCGTGGTCGCTGAATCACGGTTCCCAACCTGAAAGGATGCTTGGCATGGAAATCAAAGCCCAATCCAATTCGATGCGGGGAGCCTTCTCCCTTGTCGAGCTGATGGTTGTGATCGCGATTATCGGCCTGATGACTTATACGGTCAGCATGAGCTTTGACTCCATGGTACCCAGTGAACGACTCAATACCTCCGTACGCAATCTGGCTGGAACCCTCAGGGATGCTCGCAGGGAAGCCACCAACCGCAACATGGAGTTCTTCGTCGAGTATGACCTTGACGAAAACCGTTATCGTACGATCACCCCTTTCATCAAGGGTGGTGGAGCCTTCATACCCGGCTACCACGCCGAAGAAGACCGTTTCCTCTCCCATTGGGAGCCCCTCAAGCCGGGTGTTACCTTTGAACGAATTTCGGTGGCCGGACAGCAGCAGACCACGGGCCAGGCCACCGCACGCTTCGATCCAAGTGGCGCAGCTTCCTCCCACTACGTGCTGCTGGGCCAACCCCGGTTCGAAGCCACGTTCACGGTGGAGGTTCTAGCCCTGACCGGGTTGATCCGCTTGCACGACGGTGTATTTGAACGCGAGCAACCCCAGGACGACGACTTCGAGTAGCCATGAAAGTCCCCCCCAGCGAACGCCACGGCCGCGCGGGTTTCACCCTGGCTGAAGCCGCCATCACGATCGCCATCGTGGGGCTCACGATCACCTACACCCTGCGCGCCCTCACCGCTGCCCAAACCACCGCAGCCCATACCCATGAGGTCAAGCTGGCCAGGGAAATGGCCCTGCGCACGCTGGGTGAGGTCTCAACGGGCCAATTCCTGGTGGATTCTGGTGAGGTCTTGACTGGCACCTACGACGAGGAAATCGCCCCTTTCATGGCCTACGAAGTGGCCTTCGGCGATGCGACCTTGCCCACCCGGACTCACGACGACGAACGAGAACGCTCTTTTGACAACTGGCAAGCGCGTGACCAATACCGCCAAGAAAACAACCTGGAGGAGGACTTGGATGGTGAGCACGAACCCTTCGAAAAAGTCGTCATTCGGGTTTCCTTCCCGAAACACTCCGACCTTCCCGACTTCATCGAATTGGAAAGTTGGATCCCTTGGGAACAAGTTTATGGACTGGACGAAGAATTGGATCCCGAAGCCCTAGAGGGCGACGAAGACACATCTGAAACCGGCAAGGGCACTGAAGATGAAAGGTAACCTAGCATTCAACAGGACCCGACGCTCCGCCTTCACGGTCATCGAAGTCATGATCGCCGTGGCCATCATGTCCATGATGCTGGTCGCCATTTTGCAGGTCCTGTCGGCCGCCCGTCTGATCCGCGACCGGATCCACAACACCCAGGAAACCCAGATGGCGGGCCCCATCATCATGGACCTGATCATGGAGGACCTGCGCGGAATCCACACCCTGGGTCGCCCTTCCTCCGAGCACCTTAAAATCAACGACCGGGTTCAGTACGGCCTGGATGCGGATCGCATCGACTTCGTCACGACCACTTCCAGCCGGGAGCCCATGCTCATCGACTACAAACTGCGGCGTAGTCAGGTTTGCGAAGTGGGTTATGTCACGCGCTCCAACCCCGATGACGACGAATTCCTAGAGCTATTCCGCCGCGAGGGTTTTGGTGTGGACGAAGCGCCCTTTGTGGGCGGCACCTACACCTTCCTATCCGACCGTGTGAAGGCCTTCTCCATCGAAGTGTTGGACCAGGACGGGGATGAGGGAGAGGTCATCACGGAGTGGGGGTCGTCCAAGGTCACCAATGACCAACACATGGGTTTGCCCGCATCCGTGGTCATTTCCTTGACCCTGGAAAATACCCCGCGATTGCTCAAGGAACAACTGGAATTCACAAGCTCCGCCCGCATGACTGTGACCTACCAGAGAACCATTCGTTTCCCCCAATCCCTACGCAGGCAGGAGAGCGAACTCGCCTTCCTGGCCATCCCCACAGCACCCAGTGACGAACCGGGCGCCGGTGAAGAAGAAGGCGATCCGAATTCCACCGATCCCAGCGGAGACGTGAAAGAACCTGTCAATGAAGAGGACTAGGCACTCTTTCGCCATCCAGCTGCTCCGGGGCATCCACAACCCAATCCAGAGCTATCCAAAACCTGCGATCGAATGCCCGCAGGTTTTTTTATTGGGACGCTCACGGTCGCCTGGCAGGACCTGGTTGCAAAACCTTGCCCAACAACTTGCGGCCGCCCAAGTAGGGACGCAAAGGTTTGGGAACCCGAATCTGCCCCTCGGCAGTTTGATGGTTCTCCATTACCGCAATCAACATTCGCGTGGACGCGGCCACTGTGTTGTTGAGGGTGTGGCAGAAGTGAACTTTGCCCTCGGCATCCCGGTAGCGCAGGTTGAGCCTGCGGGCCTGGAATGAGTGGAAGCGAGAAGCGGAGTGCGTCTCA